>CAZIXP010000094.1:0-15270 GCA_964543245.1 uncultured Starkeya sp. | reverse complement strand
CTACCGCCGCCGGAAACTGACGCCGGACCCGAGCGCCTTGCAGGCGGCACTGGCCGTCCATCCGCAGGCCGCCGTGCTGGTCACCAGCACTGAAATTGCCGAAGCATGGCGGCAAGCGGCTGGCGACGCCCTGTGGCCGTCGTTACAATCAATCATGCATATCGCACCGCACCCGCGGATTGCCAAGATGCCCCGATTGATACGCTTGGACGCGGCTGCGCACATCCCCGTCAAGAACCCGGCAGGCCGGCCCGGCGAAGCGGCGCCGCGGCTATCACGAGCTGATCCTTCTCCAGCCGCACCAGCGCGCCGGCCAGCGTCCGGCCCGCCGGGCCGGGATGGCCGGCATGGTCGAGAATCCAGCGCATAAGCCCCTCCAGCTTGCCGAGTTCGGCCGGGCCTTCATGGCCGAGATGCTCCACGATCCGCGCCAGCAGGCGCAGGCCGATCTCCTCGGGAAGGGCGAGGAAGGCGACGCGGTTGAGCTTCAGCGGTGCCCCCTCGGGCCATGGCGCAGGACAGAGCCGCGCCGCCGCCTCGTCCGTCGCCTGCTGCAGGGCGATCTCGGCCCGGCTCATCCGCGCGGCGAAGCGGCCGAGTCCCTCGGCATCCAGCCCTTCGGCGGCGAGCGCCGGCAGGAGATGGGCGCGCAGCCGGGCACGGGCGAAGCGGTGATCGGTGTTGGAAGGGTCCTGCGCCGTCTCCACCCCGGCGGCCTGGCAGGTCGCCACCAGCACCGCCTTGGGCAGCGACAGGAACGGGCGCAGCAGCACGAAATCGCCGAAACGCCGCTCGCCGGACATGCCGCCGAGCCCGGAGATTCCGGAACCGCGCAGCAGCCGGAACAGCACGGTCTCGGCCTGGTCGTCGCTGGTGTGGGCGGTCGCCAGCGCGCCGGCGCCGATGCTCCCCGCATGGGCCGCCAGCAGGGCGTAGCGGGCATTGCGCGCCGCCTCCTGCAGGCCGGCGGCGGGGCGCTCGCCCTCCCAGTTCAGGATGGTGTGGGCAATATCGAGCCGGGCGCAGAGGGCCGCGACGGTCTCCGCCTCCTCGCGCGCGGCGCGGCGCAGGCCGTGATCCACCGTGGCCGCCGCGATCTCGGGGCCCGCCTCGCGCTCGGCGCGCCAGAGATGGGCCAGCAGCAGCAGGGCTGTGGAATCGGGGCCACCGGAAACGGCGAGGAGCACCTTGCGGTGCCCCTCGAAGCTGCGGAACAGGGCCGACAGGTCCAGCGAGCGCGGATCGCCGGCGCCATGGCGGCCGGTCCTGCGGGGTGGCGAACCGTCAGCAGCGGGCACGCTTCTGTTCCCGCTCCACGCCCTGGCGCACCGTCGCGGAGGCCTTGGGGTATTTGTTGCCGACGGCATTGTAGGTCGCGCAGGCCGCGTCCTTCTCGCCGATCGCCGCCAGCGACTGGCCCAGCCGCAGCAGCGAATCCGGCGCCTTCACCGCATTGGGATAGTCGCTCGACACCTTCAGGAAGCTCTGCGCCGCTTCCTTGTACATCTGCCGCTGATAATCGGCCTCGCCCATCCAGTAATAGGCGTCCGGCACGGCTCGATCGTTCGGGTACTGCCGGATGAAGGTCTGGAAGCCCTGCGAGGCCTGGGCGTAGTCCTGCCGCAGCACATAGCCATAGGCCAGATCGTAAAGGTCCTTCGGGCTGTTGGTCGGCGGCTGGGTGGCGAGATCCGGCCCACCCGCCGCAGGCGCCCCGGAGCCGAGATCGACCGGCGCGCCGACACCGTCCGCACCGGCGGGCGCGGAAGGCGGAGTGGTGCCGAGGGGCCGCGGCGCGCCGGGGGCCGTCGGCTGGGCATTGGGGTCGAACGCGTCGGAACGCCGGGTGGCGGTCGCCGCCGGCTGGCCGGTTCGGGCCGGGGCTGCCGCGGCCCCGGCTGCGGCCGGCGCAGCACCGGCCGCCGCCGCGCCGGCGCCGCCGCCAACCCGATAGTCCATTTCCTGCTGGTTGCGCTTGAGCTGGGCTTCCAGCTGCTGGTTCTTGAACTGCAGCTCTTCGATCTGCCCGGTCATCTGCCGCATCTGGTTCTCGATGCGGTCGAGGCGCGAACTCACCGCGTCACTCTCGCCGGCCGGGGCCGGGGCCTGCGAGCCCTGGCCGACCTGACCGGGCGGCTTGAACAGATTGCCGAAGAAATCGCCGTTCTGCTGCGCCGACGCCGGACCGGGCAGCGCGGCGGCCGCGAGGACGGCGGACAGCAGAATGGCCCGCAGGGGCGTCACAGGCAGGATCATGATGTTCGGTGCTTGAGCAACATTCGCGAAGAGCCGGCCACATCACCGACATCGGCCCAGCATACCGGGCGGATCGCGACCAAAGTGTGGCCCGCCAGTGCCTTGGCTGGTTCAGCGCGCCAGCGGCCGGCCCCCGCTGGCGCAGGAACCGGCCTGGAACGGGCGGATCGCCGGATCAGGAACCCGGATTGTTCAGCACGGTGACCGCGCGGCGGTTCTGCGACCAGCACGAGATATCGTTGCAGACCGCGACCGGGCGCTCCTTGCCGTAGGAGATGGTCCGCATGCGGTCGGCCTGGATGCCGCGGCTCACGAGATAATCGCGCACGCTCTGGGCGCGGCGGGCGCCGAGGGCGATGTTGTATTCGCGAGTGCCGCGCTCGTCGGCATGACCTTCGATAGTGAAGGTGTAGCGGTTATACTGCTGCAGCCACTGGGCCTGCTTGTCCAGCGTGGCGCGCGCCTCGGGGGAGAGGTCGGTCTGGTCGCTGTCGAAGAACACGCGATCGCCGACCGAAACCACGAATTCCTGCGGGCTGCCGGCGGGAGCCGAACCCAGGGCACCACCGACGCCGCCGCGGCCGTCCATCGGATTCTTGGCGCAGGCCGCAGCGAGCAGCGCGAGGCCGATGATGAGTGCGGTGCGCGAACCGCGGACGATGCGCAGCATACGGGTCATTCCGGTGACTCCTGATGTCCTTCGGCCGGATGACCCCGGCCCAGCGTTTTCTTGGTTAACTCATGAAGCGTCATGGTTGATGAAACCTTGCCGCAACCGCTCGACTCTCGTCAGAAAGCGGAAACCCCTCATTATGGTTTCCAACTCCTTATCCCGGCCGGATCGGCGCCTTCAGGAGCGCAGCGGCGACCAGGCCGGATCGGAGGCGTAGCTCGGCGTGGGCACCCGCTGTTCGTTGTAGCCGGTGACGTCGACCGTATAGAGCTGGGGCCCGCCCGCCCCGCCGAGATCGCGGAAGAACATGATGACCCGCCCGTTGGGAGCGAAGGTGGGGCCCTCATTGTGGTAGCCCTCGGTCAGGATGCGCTCGCCCGAGCCGTCGGTGCGCATGATGCCGATGGCGAACCGCCCATTGGCCTGCTTGGTGAAGGCGATGGTGTCGCCGCGCGGCGACCAGACCGGCGTGGAGTACCGGCCGTCGCCGAACGAGATCCGGCGCGGATTCGAGCCGTCGGCGCCCATCACATAGATCTGCGAGGTACCGCCGCGGTCGCTTTCGAAGACGATCTGGGTGCCGTCGGGCGAATAGCACGGCGCGGTGTCGATGGCCGCAGTGTCGGTGAGCCGGGTGGTCGCCTTCGAGCGCAGGTCCATCACGAAGATGTTGGAATCGCCACCCTGCTGCAGGCTGAGGATGACGCGCTGGCCGTCCGGCCCGAAACGCGGCGAGAAGCTCATGCCGGGGAAGTTGCCCACCACCTCGCGCTGGCCGGTCTCGATGTTGAGCAGATAGACGCGCGGCTCGGCGCGCCCATAGGACATGTAGGTGATTTCCTGGCTCGTCGGCGAGAAGCGCGGCGTCAGCACGAGATCGTCGCCGCGGGTCAGGTAGGTCACGTTGGCCCCGTCCTGATCCATGATGGCGAGGCGCTTGACGCGCTTCTCCTTCGGACCGGATTCGTCCACGAACACGATGCGGGTGTCGAAATAGCCCTTCTCGCCGGTCAGCCGCTCATAGATGGCGTCGGCGATGATGTGGGCGACGCGCCGCCAGTTCTCCGGCTGGGTGAAATATTGCTGGCCGATGAGCTGCTGGCCCGCGAACACGTCCCACAGCCGGAACTCCGCCTTGACCCGGCCGTCGGGCTGGCGGGTCATGCGGCCGGTGACCAGCGCCTGCGCGTTGATGACGCGCCAGTCCTGGAAGCGGGGCGAGGCGTCGGGGTTGGTGATCTTCTCGACGAAGGCGGCCGGGTCGATCGGGGCGAACAGGCCGGAGCGGCGCAGGTCCGCCGAGATGATCTGGGTGACGCCCTTGCCGGCCTCGACATCCTGAGGGCTGCCGCCGCCGACGAAGTCGGTGATGGCGATCGGCAGCGCCTGCACCGTGCCCTGCGTCACGTCGAGGCGCAGCACCGCCTCGGCGGGTCCGACCCCCGCGAGACCCGCCCCGGCGAGCGCTCCGGCGCCCGTCAGCAGCGTGCGGCGGGAAAACACCGGCCCGCGCTTCGGAAGCAGCAGGCCGGAGCCCTCGGGACGGAACGACGCGGACGGACGGATCAACTCTGTCATTTTCAATCTCGGGAAGTCGGCAATGGCGGCATGAACGCTCACCCGCGCACGATGTCGCGGGGATCGAAGGTGATCTCGATATCCTTCCAGGCCTCGTACTTCGAGGGCGAAAGCATGTCGAAGGGCTGGCCGCGGAAGATGGCGCGGATCGCGCTGTCGCGCGCGGTCATGAAAAACTGGCTCTGGCCGGAGGTGATGACCTGCGGCGGTCCCGCCAGCGTCCCGTCGACGTTCAGCCGGATTCGCACCGTGACGATGAGCTCCTGGGGATTGGCCGCACCGGCCGGCGGGTTCCACAGGCCCATCAGCCGCGCCCGCAGCGCGTCGATCTCGGTCTGCGACAGCCGGGCGGCCGTGCCGGTCGAGGCGCCGAGAGCCGCGGTGTTGTTGATGGTGTCGCCGATCGAGGCCTGGCGCGAGGGGGTGCGCTTGTCCAGCAGAGCGGCGATCTGGTTGGTGTCGAACTTGCGCTCTTCCTGGTCACGCGGCGGCGCCTGCACCACCGGCTTGGGCGGTGGCGGCTTCTTGGGCGGCATGGGCGGCGGGGCCGGCGGAATCTGGGCGAGCTTTTCTTCCGGCTTCTGCTCCGGCTTCTGCTCGGGCGGCTTCGCCTTCAACGCCTCGGCATCCGGCGGCGGCGGCGGCGTGGGAGCGGGCTTGGCCTCGGCCTGGGCCGGCGCCGGGGGCTTCGGCTCCGGCGGCTTCGCCTGGACCGGGGTCGGGGTCGGGGGCTTGGGCTCCGGCGGCTTTGCCTGGGGCGGCGGGGGCGGAGGCGGCGGAGGCGGCTCGTTCGCGGCCTTCACCTCCGGCTTCTCGGAAACCGGCGCCTCGAGATTTTCCGCGGGCTTCGGCGTCGGCGCGACCTTTTCAACCACCGGCTTGGGAGCCTCGGCCTTCGGCGCGTCCTTCTTGCCGGCCATCATCTGCGACAGCTCGTCATCCGACACGATGTCGATCGGCATCGACTCCGCCGGCGCCACATCGAACGGATGCGGCGAGGCGAAGGAGAAGATCATGAATGCCAGAATGCCACCGTGCAGGACGGCCGACGAGATGAGGCCCGCGCGCATGGCCGCTCAGCTCCCCTGCTCGACGTCCGAGACAAGGGCCACACGCTTGAAGCCGGCGCCGGACAGCCGTCCCATCACCTTCATCACGGTGCCGTAGTCGACCGTCTTGTCGCCGCGGACGAAGACCCGCTCCTCATAGCCGGCCTTGGCGATGGCCTGGAGCTTCGGCACCACCTCGTCCACCTGGATCTCGGTATCCTGCAGGAAGATCTGGCCCTTGGCGTTGATCGAGATGACGAGCGGCTCCTTGTCCTGCTCGACCGCCTTGGCTTCGGTCTGCGGCAGATCCAGCGGCACGCCGACCGTGAGCATCGGCGCCGCCACCATGAAGATGATGAGCAGCACCAGCATCACGTCGACCATCGGGGTGACGTTGATCTCCGACATCACGGCGCCGCCGCCGCGCCGACGCGAGCGCCGCGACTGCCAGCCCCCTGCCCCGGCTCCACCCATGCCCATCGATCAGCCCCGCTCGTCGATCTGCCGCGACAGGATGGCGGAAAACTCGTCCGCGAAACCCTCAAGACGCAGCGCCTGGCGATTCACCTGCGACACGAACTTGTTGTAGAAAATCGTCGCGGGAATGGCGGCGATAAGGCCGATTGCGGTCGCGAACAGCGCCTCGGCGATGCCGGGGGCGACCACGGCGAGGCTGGTGTTCTTGGAGGCGGCGATGGACTGGAAGCTGGTCATGATGCCCCAAACCGTGCCGAACAGGCCGATGAACGGGCCGGCCGAGCCCACGGTGGCCAGCACCAGCAGCCGGTTCTCCAGCCGCTCGACCTCGCGGGCAATGGTCACGTCCATCACCTTGTCGAGCCGCTGGGTGAGACCGGCGAAGGAGCGCGCGCCCCCTTCATAGGAGCGCTTCCACTCGCGCATGGCAGCCACGAAGATGGCGGCCATGGCATGGTTGGGTCGCGAGGACAGCGAACGGTAAAGCTCCTCGAGGCTCTGCCCCGACCAGAAGACCTGCTCGAAGCGATCCATCTGCCGCTTCATGCGGGTGAAGAGGATCGTCTTGTCGATGATGATCGCCCACACCCAGACCGACGCCACCACGAGGCCCGCCATGACGAACTTCACGATGAAGTGGGCCTGAAGGAACAGGCCGATAAGGGACAGGTCGGCACTGGGGGCGGCCATCGCCGTCTGTGCCACGTCGGCAGGATTCATCTGATCAAAACCTCGCACCAGGGCTGGCGCATCGCCCGGCTCACACCGGTCCGCAGCTCTTCATCACGTCCGTCAAGCCGGGGGCGGCGACGGGACCGTTCCGCAAGGCCGCCACAACTGCCCGTTCCACAGGACCCACCGAACGCAAACCCGTGTTCTGCGTGGATTCTGACGAAACTTGGGCGCAAGCCGGCCCGCCTCGCCCCCATCTAAGACGGACTAGGGTTAATAGCGCGTTACCGTTGCGGCATTGCAACAGCCGTGTGGCACGGCCGGCACGGTGTCCACCGCTGCTTCAGCCAGCGGAAGCTTCAGCCGGCGGGAGCTTCGGCCTGCGCCGCCTTCATCGCGGCGCGCAGCGCATCGGGGATGCGGCGGGCGCGGCCCTGGGCGACGAAGGCGACCTTCACCTTCGCCTCGACCAGCAGATCGGGCCCGCGCATCACCTTCTGGTGCAGGGTGATGGAGGCGCCAGCGACCTCCGCCGGGCTGGTGTGAATCTCCAGCACGTCGTCGAAACGCGCCGGCCGCACATAGTCGATGCTCATCGAGCGCACCACGAAGGCGAAGCCGGGTGCCTCTTCCAGCGCCTGGCCGAACAGTTCGCCCTGGCTCACCCCGATCAGCCGCAGATGGTCGGAGCGGGCACGCTCCATGAACTTCAGGTAGTTGGCGTGGTAGACGATGCCGGTGAAATCCGTGTCTTCGTAATAGACCCGTACCGGCAGCACATGGCCGCCCGGCACGAGGCGGCCAGCGAGATGCAGGAAAGGGTCGGCGGCGGAGAAGACGGGGCGCTCGGTCATGACCGCCCTATAGACGAGGCCGCGCCCCTTGTGAACAAAGGGCGCGGCCATCACGTAGCGTCAATTATCGGGCGCGGCTGGCGGCCGCGTTCCTCAGCCCTGCGGGCCGGCAGGCTCCGACGGCTCGGACGAACCGGCGGCGCGGGAGCGGCGGTCGGCCATAAACTGGTCGAACTCCGCCTTGTCCTTGGCCTGGCGCAGCCGCTCCAGGAAGGAGCGGAAATCGCGCTGCTCCTCCTCGAGCCGGCGCAGCGTCTCCTGCCGGTACTCGTCGAAGGCGGCATTGCCGCTGGAGCTGAAGCCGCGGCTCCAGCGATCACCGAAGGCACTGCGGAAGGCGTCGCGCCCCCGATCCTGCCACTGCGCGAAGTCGCGCGGACTGCGGCAACCCATACGTCCACTCCCTATCGAAAAGGCCAGAACCGCGAGACCCAGAGGCCACCAGGCCATGAAGCCCAGCACCGTGAGCGCGATCCAGGCCGGCCTGCCGTAACTGTCGAGCTTGTGAGCAAACTCCATGGCGTCGTTTCCTGGTGAGATCATCGAGTGAATGTTAATCACATTTACATAGGTAGGAAAGCCCCGGCGCTTTGTCAATGGAGCGGCCGTCCACTTTAGGTCGAGGGAGCGCCGAGCCCGCGGAGATAGACCAGGAAGGCGGCTTCCAGCAGGTCCTCCGGCGACATCGGCACCTTGCGGCGGGCGGCATCGGCCCGGCCGAACAGCGAGGCGACGCCATGCGCCAGCGCCCAGGTGTGCAGCGCCACCATGAGGGCGGGCGGGCGCGAAGTGCCGGGCATGTCCGCCACCACCGCTTCCGCCGCCTCGCGCAGCACGCCGAAGGCCCTCTGGCTCGCCTGCTGCAGCGTGGCATTGCCCTCCACCGCGATGCCGGATTCGAACATCGCGACATAGTCGGCGGCATGGGTGCGGGCGAAATCGAGATAGGCCCGGCCCATGCGTTCGAAGGCTTCCGCGGGGCGGGGGCGGCCCTGGTCCCAGCCCTTCAGCAGCGCCTCGGCGAAGCGTTCGAAGCCGGCAGCGGCCACCGCGGCCAGCAGTTCCTCGCGGTCGCGGAAGTGCCGATAGGGCGCGGCGGGGCTGACCCCGGCGCGTCGGGCCGCCTCGGCGAAGGTCGCGCCGGAGGGACCGCGCTCCGCGATGAGTTCGAGCGCGGCCTTCATCAGGGCCTCCCGCAGGTTGCCGTGGTGATAGCCGCGGGATTCGCCGCCTTTGGACCAGCTCATGTGAAGAGGCCTTACATCAGCGCCGCCGCCGCGTCGATGCCGGAATGGCGCCGCTCAATCCTCGCCGGCATCGAACAGCGGCATCTGCGCGGTCGTGGTGGGGACGGCGAGGCCGAGATGGCGGAAGGCGCCAGCCGTCAGCACCCGCCCGCGGGGGGTGCGCTGGACGAAGCCCTGCTGCACCAGATAGGGCTCGATGATCTCCTCGATCGCGTCGCGCGGCTCGGAGAGGGCGGCGGCAATCGTTTCGACCCCCACCGGCCCGCCGCCGTAATTCATTGCAATCATTGAAAGATATCGGCGGTCCATCTGGTCGAGCCCGGCCTGGTCGACCTCGAGGTGGCGCAGCGCATGGTCCGCCGCGACCTGGTCGATACTGGCGCGCCCCGCCACCAAAGCGAAGTCCCGCACCCGCCGCAGCAGGCGCCCGGCGATGCGCGGGGTGCCGCGGGCGCGGCGGGCGATCTCGCGGGCTCCGTCCGGCGTGATCGCGATGCCGAGCACCCGCGCGCCACGTGTAACCACCAGCGTCAACTCGTCGACCGTGTAGAAATTGAGCCGTATCGGGATGCCGAAGCGGTCGCGCAAAGGTGTCGTCAGTAGTCCCGAACGGGTGGTGGCGCCGACGAGGGTGAATTTTGACAGCGATATCTTCACCGAACGCGCCGCCGGTCCCTCGCCGATGATGAGGTCCAGCTCGTAGTCTTCCATGGCGGGGTAGAGGATTTCCTCCACCGCGGGATTGAGCCGGTGAATCTCGTCGATGAACAGGACATCCCGCTCCTCGAGATTGGTCAGCAGCGCCGCGAGGTCGCCCGCCTTGGCGATGACGGGGCCGGAGGTGGAGCGGAAGCCGACCCCCAATTCCCGCGCAACTATTTGAGCCAGCGTGGTTTTTCCCAAACCGGGCGGGCCGACGAATAGCACGTGGTCCAGCGCCTCGCCCCGGCTTTTCGCCGCCTTGATGAAGACGTCGAGATTGGCGCGGGCCTGCTCCTGGCCCACGAATTCGCCCAGCATCTGCGGGCGCAGCGAGGTTTCCGCATCGTCTTCGCGCCGTTCCGGGGTGATGAGACGCCCTTTGCTCATGCCCGCCCCCCGCGCAAAAGCGCTGGCGGGTCGGTGCGGTGAGGTGGACGATGCGTCCATTCACCGGCTTGCGGCGACCGATGGGAGCGATGCGGCGGCTCCGGCGCCCGCGCCGCGCGGCTCACCGGGCGAGTTCCTTCAGGCCGGCGCGGATCAGGCGGGCGGTGTCGGCACCCTCCCCGAGCTCGCGGAGCGCGGCGGCGACGGCGGCGCTGGCCTGCAGCTGGGCATAGCCGAGATTGACCAGCGCCGAGACCGCATCCGCCACCGGCG
This sequence comes from uncultured Starkeya sp., assembly GCA_964543245.1. Lineage (GTDB taxonomy): Bacteria > Pseudomonadota > Alphaproteobacteria > Rhizobiales > Xanthobacteraceae > Ancylobacter. The sequence goes on along the minus strand of CAZIXP010000094.1, from coordinate 5,102 downwards.
CCGGCGCGGCGCCGGTGTCGAGCGCGCCGGCGAGCCCCGTCACCGCCGGGTCGAGCGTGGCGAAGCCGGGCGCCTTGTCCTTCAGCTCCGCGACGATGCGGGCGGCGACGCGAGGGCCAACGCCGTTGGCCCGCGACACCATCGCCTTGTCGCCCACCGCGATGGCGTTGGCGAGCTCGGCGGGGGAGAGCACCGAGAGCACCGAGAGTGCGACCTTGGAGCCAACCCCCTGCACCTGCTGCAGCAGGGCGAACCACGCCTTTTCCGCCTCGGAGACGAAGCCGTAGAGCCGGATCATGTCCTCGCGCACGAAGGTCTCGATGAACAGGGTCGCCGCCTCGCCCGCCGCCGGCAGCGCCTGCAGGGTGCGGCCGGAGCAGTGGACGAGATAGCCGACGCCGTGGACGTCGAGGATCACGTGGTCCTCGCCATAGCTGTCGACGACGCCCTTCAGCTTTCCGATCATCACAGGCTACCGCTCATGAGGCTCATCCCCGCCGCCCTCACGCCGAGGCCGCGCCGAGCACGGCGGCCCGCAGCGCCGCGGCGCCCCTATGCTGCGCATGGGTGATGGCGACCGCAAGCGCGTCCGCGGCGTCGTCGCTCGCCACCTCCGCGCGCGGCAGCAGCACCTTGATCATCATGCGGATCTGCCCTTTTTCGGCGCGGCCGGCGCCGACCACGGTCTTCTTCACCAGCAGCGCGGCATATTCCGCCACCGGCAGCCCCGCCAGCGCCGGGGTGAGCATCACCACGCCGCGGGCCTGGCCGAGCTTCAGGGTGGAGGCGGGGTTCATGTTGACGAAGGTCTCCTCCACCGCCGCCTCGTCCGGGGCGTGGGCGCGGATGACGGCAGCGAGGCCCTCATGCAGCGCCGCCAGCCGGGCCGCCAGCGGGGCGTCCTCCGCCGGCAGCACCGCGCCGCAGGCGACATAAGAGAGCTTCGTGCCCAACGCCTCGATGATCCCCCAGCCGGTACGGCGGAGGCCCGGGTCGAGGCCGAGAATGCGAATCGGGCGGGTCGCCATGTCAAGGGCGTAGCTGAACAAAGGACGAACGGAAAGGCCGCGGGGCGCGGTCCCGCCCCCGCCGCGCCGACAGGGTTAACAAAGGGTGACGACGGGCCGGGCTGCGGGCGATCGCCACGGCCGACGGCCTTGCCTTGCGGCCCGGCTGCCGCAGGGTACAATCATGCCGGGTGGGGAGCCGTGCATGACGATCGGGTCGATCCTTCTTCTGGCGGCGGCCATCGGCAGCGGCGTGATCGCGGTGGAATCGCGCGAACCCCGGTTCTTCGACCATCTTCCCCGGGCGCGGCCGTGGAGCGGCGGTGGGGCCGCCCCGGCGCTCAGCGAAAAGCAGAAGCGCGCCGCTTTCGTGCCCTATGCCCGCGCCGCCAGCGACTGCCTCGCCGAGGCGGTGGCGCGCAACCCGCGGTTTCCCGCAGCGGCGCGCGAGGGCACGGTGATGACGCTGGCGGCCGACGCCGTGCCCTTCTGCGTCGAGCCGCTGCTGGCCATGGAGGAGGCCCATGACCGCTATTACGGCCACGGCACCGGCCAGGCCTTCCTGAGGGGACCTTATGTCGAAGGGCTCGGGGCGGCGCTGGAAGCCCGCCTCGGCCGGCGCATCGCGGCGCTGCGCGCGGCGGGCGGGCCTTCCGGCGAGGCGGCCACGCTCGATGCCGCCGCCGTCAACCGCTACCTCGTGCTGGCGAGCCGGGAGGACCTCGACGCGGCGATCCTGGTGGCGCGGAATCTGCTGCCGACCTTTCCCCGTCTCTTCGTGTCCCGGGCCGCGAATGGGCGTTTCGCCGTCGTTCTCGGCCCCATTCCCACCCGCTTCGCCGGCGAGATGCGCGACGCGTGGAAGCGCGAGGGCAAGATTCCGCCGGATTCCTTCATCGCTGACGGCACCCGGCTGTCCGGGCCGATCTGGGATGCCGCCTCCCCCGCCCGGCCGGCGACCGCGGGCGTGCCGCCGGCCGTCGCCCCGGCGGCCGCCGCCGCAACCATCCCCGCCGCGCCCGCCCCTGCCGCGCCCGCCCCTGCCGCGCCCACCCCCGCCGCGCCCGCCTCGCCTGCCGCGCCGGAGCACGGCACCTATACCGGCAGCGGCTTCTTCATCGCCGAGGACGGCTCGCTGCTGACCAACGCCCATGTCGCCGGCGACTGCCGCACCCTGTCGGTCCGCGGCTACGGCCCGGCGCTGCTGGTGCGCAAGGACAGCGCCAACGACCTCGCCCTCATCCGCCTCAGCGCCGGCACGCCCAAGGCGGTGGCGCGGCTGCGCGACGAAGGCGTACGCCCCGGCGCCAGCGCGCTCGTGCTCGGCTATCCCCTCTCCGATCTGCTCGGCAGCGCCATCAACGTCACCGCCGGCATGGTCAGCAGCCTGTCGGGCCTCGATGGCGACACCCGCTACTTCCAGTTCACCGCCCCGCTGCAGCCGGGCAATTCCGGCGGGCCGGTGCTCGATGCGACCGGCCGGGTGATGGGGATCGCCACCGCCAAGCTGAATGACATCGTGACGCTGAAGCTGGCCGGCACCATTCCCCAGAACGTGAACTTCGCTCTCGGCAATGGCGCCGTGCTGGCCTTCCTGCACGCGGCCGAGGTGCCGGTGCGGGTCGAGCCGCCCGGCCCCGAGCTGAAGACCGAGGACCTCGCCGAGGCCGGCAGCCGCTTCACCGCGCAGGTGATCTGCGAGCGCTGAACCGCCGCACCGTTCCGCGGGAAGGCGCCGCCGCCACTCCGCCCTCCCGCCGTCGGCCGCTCCGCGGGCCGGGATCGCGGGCCATGGTCGCGGCCGCGTGGGGGCGGCGGCCATGCGGATGAAAGGTTCGGGCGCGGGAGGGTTCGGGCGGGAAAGGCGCATGTCGCCTCTCCTCGCCGATCGGCGCCCGTCCCCGCGGGGCTGCACCCGCCTCAGGCGGCGGCGCGCCGGAAGGGCCGCAAACGGCCTTGGGCCTTCCCAGCCCGCCGGCCTTCGCCCACCATGGCGCCGACCCGACGCGGCCGCACCCGGCCGCCATCCCCGCCGGAGGCCGCATGCGCATCGCCGTCATTGCCGACGTTCATGGCAACAGCCTCGCGCTGGCCGCCGTGCTCGCCCATCTGCGCGGCGCGGGCGCCGACCTCATCGTCAATCTCGGCGACCTCGTCTCCGGTCCGTTCGATCCCCGCGCCAGCGCCGAGGCGCAGATGGCGCTCGATGCCCCGACCCTCGCCGGCAATCACGAGCGCGAGGTGCTGGCCGGCGGCAGCGGGGCACTCGACGTGCTGGCCCGCGCGCGGCTCGAGCCGGCGCATCTCGACTGGATGGCGGGCCTGCCGCCCACCCTGTCGCTGGCCGACGGCGAGGTCTTCGCCTGCCATGGCAGCCCGGCGGGCGGCGATCTCGACTATCTGCTGGAGGATATCTCCACCGGCCGGCCGGTGCTGGCGGCGGAGGCCGCCATCCTGCCGCGGCTGGCCGGCGTGGGGGCGGCCCGGCTCGTGCTGTGCGGCCACACCCATACGCCGCGCGTGGTGGCGGTCGGCGGGGTGCTGGTGGTCAATCCCGGCAGCGTCGGCATGCCGGCCTACCGGGCCGGCCCGCCGGTGCCCCATGTGGTGGAGGCCGGCGCGCCCCATGCCCGCTACGCTGTGGTGGAACGCCACGCGGCGGGCTGGTCGGCCGAGCTGCGCGCCGTGCCCTATGACGCCGAGGCCGCCGCCCGGCAGGCGGAGGCGCTGGGCTTTGCCGGCCTCGCCCATGCCGCCCGCGCCGGGCGGCTGCCGCCGGCCTGAACGCCCCGCCCGTGCGCCCCCACCGCCCGCGCCTCAGCCCCGCCCCAGCGCGCCGCTGGCCAGCGTGACGCCCACCCCGGTCGCGATCACGCCGATGACCGCGGCGAGATCGGGATGCTCGCCCAGCACGGGAATGGCGATCAGCGTCGCCAGCGCCGGCACCAGCCCGGTGAAGGCGGCGGCGCGGGAGGAGCCCAGCCGGTTCAGCGCGGTGCCGAAGCCCATCAGCGCCACCACGCCCGAGAGCAGGCCCTGCATGACGAGCTGGAACAGCACCTCCGGGCCATAGCCCTGCTGCACCGCCTCCACCACGCCGGGCAGGCCATAGGGCGTCAGCACCAGGGTCGACCACAGCCCGACCAGGCCCACCAGCTCCGTCACCTTCAGCCCGGTGCGGGGAAAGGCGAGCGTATAGCCCGCCCACATGCTGGCGCCGAGCAGCAGCAGCAGATGGCCGCGCCACGCGCCGTCGGAGAAATGCAGCAGCCCCCGCCCGCTCAGCGTCAGCACGCCGAGCGCGATGCAGGCGAAGCCGGCGATCCGCAGCCGGCCGAGCCGCTCGCGGAACCAGAACACCGAGATCAGCGCCACGATGAGCGGCATGGTGCCCGGCAGCAGCGGGCCGACATCGGCCGCCGGCACGAAGCGCATGGCGTTGCCGACCACCAGGAAGAAAAGCCCGCCCGCGCCGAAGAAGCAGAACAGGAACGGCACGAGGTTCCGCTTCGGCCACAGCCCCACCTTCAGCCAGAATGGCGCCAGCACCGCCGCGGAGACCACGAAGCGCAGCCAGCCCAGCGTCGCCGGCGGCAGGTGGCCGTGAACGGCGTGGCGGGTCGAGACGATCCAGCCGCCCCAGATGGTGACGGCCAGCAGCGCGCCGGCATAGCCGATGAGCCGGTTGCGCAGGGCGCCCACAGCCGGAGCGGCAACAGCGCCCGCGGCCGGGGCGGCGGCGCCTGCGGAAGCTGCGCCGGGGGCCGCCGGGGCGGCACCGGCGGGGACGGTGGAAGACGGGCAGGAGGACATCGTGGCTTTCCGGCCGCAGCGCGGCGTTGGACGGGCGGGGGCGCGCCGCCGGTTAAGAGGGCGGCCCGCCGGGCGCGGGTGTAACATGGCGGCAGGAAGGGACGGCGACAAACGCGTTTTGGCGATGGGTTCGTCGTCCGGCGCTGATGGAACCGCCCCCGCGCGGCACGCGGCACGCGGCGCCGGCGGCGGGCGGGGGCCTTCCCACGCCGGCCGGCACCCGCGGCTCCCTGCGGCCTGTCTTCCCGCGGCCTGTCATTCGCTCCCCGACTCTGTGATAGA
>CAZIXP010000093.1:0-16370 GCA_964543245.1 uncultured Starkeya sp. | reverse complement strand
CACCGACGAGGACCTGCTCAACCGCGCCTATGTCTACGCCATGAAAGCGCATGGCGCGCAGACCCGCGCCTCCGGCGATCCCTATTTCTCGCACCCGCTCGAAGTCGCCGCGATCCTCACCGACCTCAAGCTCGACGACGCCACCATCGTGGCGGCGCTGCTGCACGACACCATCGAGGACACCGACGCCACCCGCGAGGAGATCGAGACCCGGTTCGGCAAGCAGATCGCCGCCCTCGTCGAAGGGCTGACCAAGATCAAGAAGCTGGATCTCGTCTCGCGCCAGGCCAAGCAGGCCGAGAACCTGCGCAAGCTGCTGCTGGCCATCGCCGACGATGTCCGGGTGCTGCTGGTGAAACTCGCCGACCGGCTCCACAACATGCGCACCCTTAAATGGGTGCCGGAGGAGAAGCGCAGCCGCGTCGCCCAGGAGACGCTGGCCATCTACGCCCCGCTCGCCGGCCGCATGGGCATGCAGGACATGCGCGAGGAGCTGGAGGACCTCTCCTTCCGCCAGCTCTCGGCAGAGGCCTACAACTCCATCCTCGCCCGGCTGGACACGCTGAAGGCCAGCAGCGGTAAGGTGCTCTCCGCCATCGAGCGCGAGCTCGCCGAGGCGCTGGCGCAGAAGGGCGTCGCCGCCCAGGTGAAGGGGCGGGAGAAGCGGCCCTATTCCATCTGGCGCAAGATGGAGCAGAAGTCGGTCGCCTTCGAGCAGCTTTCCGACATTTACGGCTTCCGCATCATCGTGGAGAACACCGCGCAGTGCTACGACGCTCTCGGCGTGGTCCACAAACGGTGGCCGGTGGTGCCCGGCCGCTTCAAGGACTACATCTCCACCCCCAAGCAGAACGACTACCGCTCGATCCACACCACCGTGGTCGGCCCCGGCCGGCAGCGGGTGGAGCTGCAGATCCGCTCGCGCAAGATGCACGAGATCGCCGAATACGGCATCGCCGCCCACGCCCTCTACAAGGACGGCGCCAGCAGCACCGAGGATCTGCTCACCCGCGATTCCAGCGCCTATGCCTGGCTGCGCCGCACCATCGAACTGCTGGCGGAAGGCTCCAGCCCCGAGGAATTCCTCGAGCACACCAAGCTGGAGCTGTTCCACGACCAGGTGTTCTGCTTCACTCCCAAGGGCCGGCTGATCGCCCTGCCGCGCCGCGCCACCCCGATCGACTTCGCCTATGCCGTCCACACCGATGTCGGCAACATGGCGATCGGCGCCAAGATCAACGGCAAGGTCTCGCCGCTGGTCTCCGAGCTGCACAATGGCGACGAGGTCGAGATCATCACCTCGCCGGCGCAGACCCCGCCGGCGGCCTGGGAATCCATCGTCGTCACCGGCAAGGCCCGCGCCGCGATCCGCCGCGCCACCCGGGTCGCGGTGCGGGCGCAATATGCCGCGCTCGGCCGCAAGATCGCCGAGCGTGCCTTCGCCCGCGCCGGCAAGCCGTTCTCCGAGGAGAAGCTTTCCGGCGCGCTGAACCGGCTCGCCCGCGGCGCGCTGGAGGATGTCTATGCCGGGGTCGGGCGCGGCGAGATCCGCCCCGACGACGTCATCAAGGCGCTGCACCCGGAATGGTCCGGCGCCCGCCCGCCGGAGGAGCGCGCCGCCGCGCCGCGCGGGGAGGGCTGGTTCGAGCTGAAGCGCGGCCACAGCCTGAAGTTCAAGATTCCCGGCATCGAGGCCGAGGCCGATCCCGCCACCGCGATCCCGATCCGGGGCCTCAACGGCGAGCTCCCGGTGCGCTTCGCCCCCAATGGCGGGGCGGTGCCGGGCGACCGCATCGTCGGCATCCTGTCGCCGGGCGAGGGGATCACGGTCTACCCGATCCAGTCGCCGGCGCTGCAGGATTTCGAGGAGGAGCCGGAGCGCTGGCTCGACGTGCGCTGGGACGTCGACGAGGAGAACCCGCAGCGCTTCCCCGCCCAGATCGTGGTCACCGCCACCAACGAGCCCGGCTCGCTGGCGCAGATCGCCCAGGTCATCGGCGAGCGCGACGGCAACATCGCCAACCTGCGGATGTCCTCGCGCTCGGCCGACTTCACCCGGATGGTGATCGACGTCGAGGTGTACGATCTGCGCCACCTCAACGGCATCCTGGCCGATCTGCGGGTGCGGCCGGTGGTGTCGAGCGTCGAACGTCTCAACGCCTGATCGGCGCGCCGACGGAACTTTCCCGGACGATGCGGCTTTGTTCTTCCTGAAACACGGGAGACGACACCGATGCGCGCCGAATTCCTCGCCAGCTTCTACCGCGTCGCCGCCGGCAGCCTGCGCGAGACCTGCGGCCGGGTTCTGCGCAACCCGGTTGTGGAGGCGGAAGGCAAGGTGGCGCGCCTGTCGGGCCAGGCGGGTCTCGCCTGCCTGAAGGCGCGCTCCGCCGGCGCCCGGCTCCTGCGTCGCCCGGCCTGACCCGCGAACCCGGCAGGACGCCGGGACTATCACCCCATCAAGGACACGTCCGATGCGCATCCGCTTCGGCTTCCGGCTGGCGCTTGACTGCGCGCAGCCCACGCCCGCCCAGTTTCTCGTCGACATCCACCCCTCGCGTCGCCGCGACGTGCTGCAGGAAGGCGCGCTCAGCGTCCGGCCGGCAGCCCCGCTGCGCACCCACACCGACGCGTTCGGCAATGTCGTCCGCCGGCTGGTGCTGCCGGCCGGCCGCACCGTGATCGAACATGACGGCATCATCCGCGACAGCGGCCGGCCCGACCCGGTGGAGCCCGACGCGCGGCAGACCCCGGTCGCCGACCTGCCGCCGGACGCGATGCCGTTCCTGCTGCCGAGCCGCTATGTGGAGTCGGACCTCGTCGGCGGCGAGGCGTGGCGGCTGTTCGGCCATGTGCCGGAAGGCTGGGCGCGGGTGCAGGCGATCTGCGACTATGTCCACCAGCGCATCTCCTTCGGCTATCACCACGCCGACAACACCCGCACCGCCTGGCGCAGCCTGAGCGAGGGGCGCGGCGTGTGCCGCGACTTCGCCCACCTCGCCATCGCGATGTGCCGGTCGATGAACATCCCCGCGCGCTACTGCACCGGCTATCTCGGCGACATCGGCGTGCCGCGCGACCCCGCGCCGATGGATTTCAGCGCGTGGTTCGAGGCCTATCTCGACGGGCGGTGGTACAGCTTCGATGCCCGCCACAATGTGCCGAGGATCGGCCGCGTCGTCATCGCCCGCGGCCGCGACGCCGCCGATGTCGCGATCGTCAGCACCTTCGGGCCGCACATGCTGAGCCATTTCGAGGTGTGGACCGACGAACTCGCCGAGGCGCCCGAGGTTGCCATCGCCGCCGAGTGAGGCGGCCGGGTCGCCGGTCGCATGCGGCGACCGCGGGCACGCTGAAGGGGCCGGCCCGTGCGGCCGGTCGCAGCCGACGGTGACGTTGGCCGGCGGATCGGCTATCACGGCCGCCGGACCCATGCACCAGCCCACTGGACGCGACATGACGCAGGACGAGGTTATGGAGGAGTTCCGGTCCGCCGGAGCCCTCCTCGAAGGTCACTTCATTCTCTCTTCCGGGCTGCGCAGCCCCATCTTCCTGCAGAAGATGTTCATCTTCCAGGACCCGGCGCGCACCGAGACGCTGTGCCGGGCGCTGGCGCAGAAGGCGCAGGCGCGTTTCGGCACCATCGACTATGTCGTCTCCCCCGCCGTCGGCGGCATCGTGCCGGGCTACGAGACCGCCCGCCATCTCGGTGCCAAGGCGATCTTCGTCGAGCGTGAGGACGGCAGGTTCGCGCTGCGCCGCGGCTTCGCTATTCCCGAGGGCGCCCGCGTGCTGATGGTGGAGGACATCGTCACCACCGGCCTGTCCTCGCGCGAATGCCTCGCCGCCATCGCCGAGCACCCCGGCCATGTGGTCGGCGCGGCCTGCCTGATCGACCGCTCCGGCGGCAAGGCCGATCTCGGCGTGCCGCTGGTCTCTCTGGCCCAGCTCGACATCCCGACCTATGCCGCCGACGCCCTGCCGCCCGAACTTGCCGCCATTCCGGCAGTGAAGCCGGGCAGCCGTGGCCTCAAGACGGGCGCACCGGCGTGAGCGCGCCCGTTCCGGTGGTTCCGCCGATCCGGCTCGGCGTGACTGTCGACCACGTCGCCACGCTGCGCAACGCCCGTGGCGGCCTCCATCCCGACCCGGTGCGGGCGGCGGCGCTCGCCATTGCCGGCGGTGCCGACGGCATCACCGCGCATCTGCGCGAGGACCGCCGCCACATCCGCGATGCCGACATGGCCCGGCTGAAGGCGGAGCTGTCGGTTCCGCTGAATTTCGAGATGGCCGCCACCGACGAGATGGTGGCGCTCGCGCTCGCCATCGCCCCCCATGCCTGCTGCCTCGTGCCGGAGCGGCGGGAGGAGCGCACCACCGAAGGCGGGCTCGATGTGGTCGGCGGCGGCGAGGGCTGGCGCGGCCATATCGGCCGGCTGGCGGAGGCGGGCATCCGCGTCTCGCTGTTCATCGCCCCCGACCCGGCGCAGGTCACCGCTGCCGCCGAGGCGGGTGCCGCGGTGATCGAACTGCACACCGGGGCGTGGTGCGATCTTCTTGCCGCCGGCGGGGATGATGCCGCCGCCGAGGCGGAGCTGCGCCGGCTGGTGGCCGCGGCGGAGCAGGCTGCCGGCCTCGGCCTCGAGGTTCATGCCGGCCATGGGCTGAACTATGTCACCGCGCAGGCGATGGCGGCGCTGCCGCAGGTGCGGGAGCTGAACATCGGCCATTTCCTCATCGGGGAGGCGGTGTTCGAGGGGTTGGAATCTGCCGTGCGGCGCATGCGCGGGGCGATGGCGCAGGGGCGCGCGGTGCTGCGCGGCCGGCTCGCGGCCGGCGCTGCCGCGGCCTGAGGAGGGCGCATGATCCTGGGAATCGGCTCCGACATCATCGACGCGCGGCGCATCGCCGAGACGCTGGAGCGGCACGGCGAGCGCTTTCTGGAGCGGGTGTTCACCCCTGTGGAGCGGGCGAAGTCGGACCGGCGGGTGAAGCGGGCGGAAAGCTATGCCAAGCGCTTCGCCGCCAAGGAGGCCTGCGCCAAGGCGCTGGGCACCGGCCTCTCCCACGGTGTGTTCTGGCGCGACATGGGCGTGGTGAACCTGCCCTCCGGCCGGCCCACCCTGGCGCTCACCGGCGGGGCGGCGGCGCGGCTCGCGGCAATGACGCCGGAGGGCTTTGAGGCGCGGATCGACCTCACCATCACCGATGACGGCCCCATGGCGCAGGCCTTCGTCATCATCAGCGCGGTGCCCAAGATGGACGCAGCCTGAGGCGGCAGCTGCCTCATGACTATGCGGCAGCTAGCGCTTTCGTGAGTTGGGCGCGTTGCCGCATGCGTGGCGAGCGGCTATAGGAGCCTCCTTCGCGGGCCACTGCGGGCGCCATGCCCGCGCCGGCCCCACCGGCGGCCAGCGGAACCAGACATGTCATCGACCACGGAACCGAAAAAGGAAGGCGGCATCGGCGAGACGGTGCGCGTCATCATCCACGCGTTCCTCATCGCGATCGTCATCCGCACCTTCCTCTTCCAGCCCTTCAACATCCCCTCGGGATCGATGAAGGAGACGCTGCTGGTGGGCGACTATCTGTTCGTCTCCAAGTTCAGCTATGGCTACAGCCGCTTCTCGCTGCCGCTCTCCCCGCCGCTGTTCGACGGCCGCATCCTCGGCTCGACGCCGAACCGCGGCGACGTGGTGGTGTTCAAGCTGCCGCGCGACGAGGAGACGGACTATATCAAGCGGGTGATCGGCCTGCCCGGCGACCAGATCCAGATGATCGACGGCGTGCTCCACATCAACGGCCAGGCGGTGCAGCGCGAGCCGGCCGGCGAGTGGCTGGACGAGGAGGGCGGCGGGCGTTCCGAGAAGGTGAAGCGCTGGCGCGAGACCCTGCCCAACGGCGTGAGCTACTACACGCTCGACCTCGTCGATAACGGCTTCTACGACAACACCCCGGTCTACACCGTGCCGCCCAACCACTATTTCATGATGGGCGACAACCGCGACAACTCCACCGACAGCCGCGTGCTCAGCCAGGTCGGCTATGTGCCCTATGACAACCTGATCGGCCGGGCCCAGCTCATCTTCTTCTCGGTGAAGGAGGGCGACGTGGCGTGGCAGTTCTGGAAGTGGCCGTGGACGCTGCGCTGGGACCGCTTCTTCACGCTGGTCCGATGACGCGCGCCGCCCGCGGCACCGATACGGCCGACCTTGCCCGGCTCGAGGAGTCGCTCGGCCATGTCTTCGCCGATCGCAGCCTGCTGGCGCTGGCGCTGACCCATATCAGCGCGGTGACGGCGCGGCCGGGCCAGCCTGTGCGGCTCAACTCCTATCAGCGGCTCGAATTCCTCGGCGACCACGTGCTGGGCATGATCATTTCCGACATGCTCTACCGCGCCTGCCCCGATGCGGAGGAGGGCGAGCTCTCCCGCCGCCTCGCGGAACTGGTCTGCGAGGAGGCCTGCGCCGAGGTGGCGGTGGCGATGGGGCTCGGCCCCTTCCTGCGGCTGGGGGCGGGGGAGGACCGCGCCGGCGGCCGCGAGCGCCGCGCCATTCTCGCCGACGTCGCCGAATCGGTGCTGGCCGCTCTCTACCTCGATGCCGGCTATGCCGCCGCCGAGACGCTGGTGGAGCGCTTCTGGCGCCCGCGCTTCGCCGCGCTGCGCGGCCAGCGCCGCGACCCCAAGACCGCGGTGCAGGAATGGGCGCAGGCCCGCGGCCTGCCGCCGCCGGTCTACCGGCTGGTCGAGCGCAGCGGGCCGGACCACAGCCCGCATTTCCGCATCGCCGTCGAGCTTCCCGGCCACGAACCGGTGGAAGGCGTCGGCAGTTCCAAGCAGAATGCCCAGAAGGCGGCGGCCTCCGCCTTCCTCGAACGAGTGATTTCATGACCGACAAAGACCCGTCCCCCGCGGCGGACCCGGTGGATACGCCGGCAGAGGCGACGCGCTGCGGCTTCGTCGCGCTGATCGGCGCGCCCAATGCCGGCAAGTCGACCCTCACCAACGCGCTGGTGGGCTCCAAGGTGTCGATCGTCTCGCACAAGGTGCAGACGACGCGGGCGCTGGTGCGCGGCATCGCGCTAGAGGGGGCGACGCAGATCGTGCTGGTCGACACCCCGGGCATCTTCGCCCCCAAGCGCCGGCTGGAGAAGGCGATGGTGCGCTCCGCCTGGGGCGGGGCGGGCGATGCCGACGCGGTGGTGCTGCTGGTCGATGCCCGTCTCGGCCTCACCGAGGATGTCGAGGCCATCCTGCGCGGCCTTGCCGATGTGCGCCGCCCGCGCGCCATCGTCCTGAACAAGATCGACCTCGTGAAGCGCGAGAACCTGCTGGCGCTCGCCGCCGAGGTCGCTGCCCGGGTGAGCTTCGACAAGCTGTTCATGATTTCCGCGCTGGAAGGCGACGGGCTGAAGGAACTGCGGGAGTGGCTGGCGGGGCTGCTGCCGCTCGGGCCCTGGCTTTATCCCGAGGACCAGATCTCCGACGCGCCGATGCGCATGCTGGCCGCCGAGATCACCCGCGAGAAGCTGTTCCTCCGCCTCCATGAGGAGCTTCCCTACCGCTCGACGGTGGAGACCGAATCCTGGAAGGAACTGCCCGACGGTTCCGCCCGCATCGAACAGACCATCTTCGTCGAGCGCGAGAGCCAGCGGAAGATCGTGCTGGGCAAGGGCGGCGAGACCATCAAGGCCATCTCCACCGGCGCCCGCAAGGAGATCGCCGAGATCCTCGAACAGAAGGTGCATCTCTTCCTGTTCGTGAAGGTGCGCGAGAACTGGGCGGACGACCCGGAGCGCTACCGCGAGATGGGGCTCGAATTCCCGGAGTGACGGGTACGCCGCGGCACGCGCATGGAATGGACCGACGAGGGCATCATCCTGGGGCTGCGCCGCCACGGCGAGGGCAACGCCATCGTCGAGCTGATGACCGCCGGCCATGGCCGGCACCTCGGCCTGGTGCGCGGCGGCGCCTCGCGCCGGCAGGCGGCGGGGCTGCAGCCGGGCAACGCGGTGCGTGCGGTGTGGCGGGCGCGGATCGACGGCCAGCTCGGCGCCTATGCGCTGGAAACCCTCGAATCCCGTGCCGACCGGCTGATGGCCAGCGCCTGCGCCGCCTATGCCTTCGCCCACCTTGCCGCGCTGCTGCGCCTGCTGCCCGAGCGCGATCCCCATCCCGGTCTGCACGCCGTGCTGGACGCGATGATGGCGCTGCTCGACGCGCCGGAGCCGGCGGCGATGCTGGTGGCGCGCTTCGAGCTGCTGATGCTGGCGGAGCTGGGCTTCGGGCTGGAGCTGGACCGCTGCGCCGCGACCGGAGGGCGCAACGATCTGCGCTTCGTCTCACCGAAATCCGGCCGGGCGGTGAGCGGGGAGGCGGCCGGCCCCTGGCGCGACCAGCTCTTCGCCCTGCCGTTCTTCCTGGTGGGGGAGGTGGCCGAGCCGCCCGACCGCCGCGAGATCGAGGCGGCCTATGACCTCACCGGCTTTTTCCTGCGCCGGCGGGTGCTGGAACCGCGCGGAATCGGGATGCCCGAATCCCGCGCGGCCTTTCTCGCCGCGCTGGCGCGGAGCGGGAAGCTGCGCACGCCGCGGCCGGAGGGCTGAGCGCGCCGCGGCTCAGTAGATGCGGTAGCGATAGGCGCGGTCGCGGTAGTAGTAGCCGTTGTTCCAGTAACGCGGGCCGCGATAGCTGCCGGCATAGGGCCGCGGCGGGCCGACCCAGACGCGGTTGCAGTCGCGCACCCACACCCGCATGCCGCCACGCCACACCGCGCGCCGCTGGCAGACGGTGCGCCAGGCCACGGGCTCGGCCAGCGGCACCGAGGCGCTGGAGCCGCGAACCGCCGCGCCGGCGGCGGAGAGCGGGGTGGCGGAGGCCGGGCCGGCCGCAGCGAAGAGCCCGAGCGCGGCAGCGCCGATCGCAGCGAAGACAAGGTTCTTCATGGAATCCTCCTGATCGAATGATCCGACCGAAAACACTGTGGCGTGGGATTTCGTTCCGATGAAGGACAGTTTCACCCGTTTCTGCCGCAAGACTGAACAAGCATTCAGGAGAGGCAGACGATGCACCGGAAATCGCCGGAGATGCGGCATCTCGGCACCTTTTATACGGTGAGCCACGTCGAAGGACTGGGGTATCATTACGGTAATTTAATGCGTGGAGAACGGACGGCGCGCCCCGCGCCGGCGGGGGCTGTGTGTTCCTGACTTGTTCTTGTCGTGGGAAGGCTGTACCGAGGGACCATGGGAGAACGTCCGATTCCGCCGGGAGGCGGCACCATCGAGCCCGTGGGGCTGAAGGCGGCGCTCGAGGAGCGCTACCTCGCCTATGCGCTGTCGACCATCATGCACCGGGCGCTGCCGGATGCGCGGGACGGGCTGAAGCCGGTCCATCGCCGCATCCTCTATGGCATGCGGCTGCTGCGGCTCGACCCCGGCACGGCGTTCAAGAAGTCGGCGAAGATCGTCGGCGACGTCATGGGCACCTTCCATCCCCATGGCGACCAGGCGATCTATGACGCGCTGGTGCGGCTGGCGCAGGATTTCTCCCAGCGCTACCCCCTCGTCGACGGTCAGGGCAATTTCGGCAATATCGACGGCGACAACGCCGCCGCCCACCGCTACACCGAAGCGCGGATGACCGAGGTCGCCCGGCTGATGCTGGACGGCATCGATGAGGACGCCGTCGCCTTCCGCCCCAATTACGACGGCCAGTCGGAAGAGCCCGCGGTGCTGCCGGGTGCTTTCCCCAACCTGCTCGCCAATGGCTCGACCGGCATCGCCGTGGGCATGGCGACCTCCATCCCCCCGCACAACGCCGCCGAGCTGATCGACGCCGCGCTGCATCTGATCGACCACCGCGACGCCACCACCGACCAGCTCATGGCCTTCGTGAAGGGCCCCGACTTTCCCACCGGCGGCGTCATCATCGACCCGCCCTCGGCGATCGCGGATGCCTATGCCACCGGCCGGGGCGGCTTCCGCCTGCGCGCCCGCTGGCACAAGGAGGAGACCGGGCGCGGCTCCTATGTCGTGGTCGTGACCGAGATTCCCTATTCCGTGCCGAAGTCCCGGCTCGTGGAGAAGATCGCCGACCTGCTCAACGAGAAGAAGCTGCCGCTGCTGGCCGATGTGCGGGACGAATCGGCGGAGGATGTGCGCCTCGTGCTGGAGCCGCGCGCCCGCACGGTCGACGCCGAGCTGATGATGGAGAGCCTGTTCAAGCTCACCGAGCTGGAGATCCGCTTTCCCCTCAACATGAACGTGCTGGTCGGCGGCCAGGTGCCGAAGATCGTCAGCCTCGGCGAAGCGCTGCTGGAGTGGCTGGACCACCGCCGCGACGTGCTGCAGCGCCGCTCGCGCCACCGCCTCGACGAGATCGAGCATCGGCTGGAGGTGCTGGGCGGCTACCTCATCGCCTATCTCAACCTCGACGAGGTCATCCGCATCATCCGCGAGGAGGACGAGCCCAAGCCGGTGCTTATGGCGGCCTTCGCCCTCTCGGACGTGCAGGCCGAGGCCATCCTCAACATGCGGCTGCGCTCGCTGCGCAAGCTCGAGGAATTCGAGATCCGCAAGGAGCACGACAGGCTCACGGCGGAGAAGGAGGGGCTGGTGGCGCTCCTGGGCTCGGATGCCCGGCAGTGGCAGGCGATCGCCGGCCAGCTTGCGGACGTGCGCCGGCAGTTCGGCCCCGACACCGCCGTGGGCCGGCGGCGCACCGGCTTCGGCGAGGCCGCCGCCCATGATGCGGACGCGGTGAGCGAGGCGCTGGTCGAGCGCGAGCCGATCACCGTGGTGGTGTCGCAGAAGGGCTGGATCCGGGCGCTGAAGGGCCATGTCGCCGACCTTGGCAACCTCGCCTTCAAGGCCGATGACGGGCTGAAGCACGCCTTCTTCGCCGAGACCACCTCCAAGCTGCTGGTCTTCGCCACCAATGGCCGGTTCTATACCCTCGACGCTGCCCGGCTGCCGGGCGGGCGCGGCCATGGCGAGCCGATCCGGCTCTCGATCGACCTCGAGCAGGAAGCCGACATCGTCGACGTCTTCCCCTATCAGGGCGGGCGGCGGCTGCTGGTGGCGGCGAAGGAGGGGCGCGGCTTCGTCGTCGCCGAGGACGAGGTTCTGGGCACCACCCGCAAGGGCAAGCAGGTGCTCGGCGTCGACGGGCAGGAGGCCTGCGCGGTCGTTCCCGCCGCGGGCGACACCGTCGCGGTCATCGGCGAGAACCGCCGGCTGCTGCTGTTCCCGCTGATCCAGGTGCCGGAGATGGTGCGCGGGCGCGGGGTGCGGCTGCAGCGCTACAAGGACGGCGCGATGTCGGACGTGAAGGTGTTCACCCTCGCCGACGGCCTGACCTGGGTCGACACCTCCGGCCGCACCTGGACGGTGACGGAGCTGACGGAATGGCTGGCCGAGCGCGCCACCGCCGGCCGCCTCCCCCCGAAGGGCTTCCCCCGCAACAACCGGTTCGGGTGAGGGGGATTATTCCTCCACCCGCTGCCAGCCATGGGGGGCGAGGCGTTCCTGGGGCATGAAGCGGCGCTTGTAGTCCATCTTGGCGGAGCCATCGACCCAGTAGCCGAGATAGACATAAGGCAGGCCGAGCGACCGGGCCTTCTCGATGTGGTCGAGGATCATGAAGGTGCCGAGGGAGCGGGCCGGCAGGTCGGGCTCGTAGAAGGAGTAGACCATCGACAGCCCGTCGGCGAGCACGTCGGTCAGGGCGACGCCGAACAGCGGGCCCTGGCCACGGCCGTGAATGGCGGAATCCGGCCCGCGCCGGCGGTATTCCACCAGCCGGGTGCGGACGTGGCTGTCCTCGATCATCATGGCGTAGTCCAGCACCGTCATGTCGGCCATGCCGCCATCGCCGTGGCGGCTGTCGAGATAGGCGCGGAACAGCGAATACTGCTCGGCCGTGGGCACGGCGGCGCGGATGTCGCCGATCAGGTCGGCATTGGCATGCCGCACCCGGCGGAAGCTGCGGCTCTCGGCGAAATCGTCGACCACGATGCGCACCGAGACGCAGGCCCGGCAGAACTCGCAGGCCGGCCGGTAGGCGATCGACTGAGAGCGGCGGAAGCCGCCATGGGTCAGCACGTCGTTCAGATGGGTCGCCCGCTCGCCCACCAGATGGGTGAACACCTTCCGCTCCTCGCGCCCGGGCAGATACGGGCAGGGGGAGGGGGCGGTCAGATAGAACTGGGGTGTGTCGCGGGGGTGTTCGGTCACGGCACTTTCATCGCCTCGGGTCGCACAGGATCGCGCGGGCGAGGCCGCTCGTCAAAGC
Source organism: uncultured Starkeya sp. (assembly GCA_964543245.1). GTDB lineage: Bacteria > Pseudomonadota > Alphaproteobacteria > Rhizobiales > Xanthobacteraceae > Ancylobacter. Next base: position 4,075 of record CAZIXP010000093.1, on the reverse strand, counting down.
CTCCGGGCGCGCCGCTGAAAATTGTGATCGCCGCCGCTCAGCCATAGCGGCGCAGTGCCGCGGCCCGCGCCTCGCCATTCACCACCACCGTGCCGAGCAGAAGGTCGTGCAGCATACGGCGGCGGCTGTTGAACAGCGGCACCAGCAGCACCAGCGGGGTGAGCACGCTGACGGAAACCCAGTACAGCACCACGCTCATCACCGCGAGCAGGCTGTACATCGGCGCGCCGTACCACAGCCGCATCTCGATATCGACCGCCCGCATGCCGACCGTGGCGGAGCGCGGCCCGCCCAGCGTCAGCCCGGTATAGACCACCGCCCAGAGCAGGAAAGCCGGGCTGAGCAGGCCGAACAGGAACCAGCCGAAGCCGAGCGTCACCAGCCCCAGCACGAAGATGACCACGGCGGCAAAGCCGATCGGCGCGCAGATGATGACGAGGTCGATCAGGAAGGCGATGAAACGCCGGCCGAGCACGCCGCGGAAATATTCCGGGTGGATCAGCGGGTCATAGGCATAGGGCTTGTCGGCGGCGTCGACGCGACCGTAATCGGCCATGGCAGGCTCCTCTTCGCCCCTCAGGTGGGGAGGCAGGCTGGGGCCGGCAAGAGCGCCGGTGCGGGCAGGCTGCCGTCGGCTGGAAGAGGGAAGGCCGCTGGCAGCCGCCCGCTCAGCCGCCGGACTGCCAGTCCACCCGCACCACGTCCATGCCGTCGGCGAGCAGGGCGCGGTGAACGTCCTCGGCATGGGCGCGGTCGCGGGTCTCGACCGTGACGTCGAGCCGGGCGCCCTTGGCGTGGACGTCGAGGAAATGCCGCTTGTGCTCGACCTCGAGGATGTTGGCGCCGAGCCCGCCGAGCCGGGTGGCGATGATGCCGAGCTCGCCCGGCCGGTCCAGCATGGAGAAGCGGAAGGAGACGATGCGCTCCTCGCGCTCCAGCTCGCGCAGCATGATCGAGGCGACGATGCGCGGGTCGATATTGCCTCCGCTCACCACCAGCCCGACATTGCGGCCGCGATAGCGCTCCGGCTCGGCGAGCATGGCCGCGAGGCCTGCGGCGCCGGCGCCTTCCGACAGCGTCTTCTGCTGGGTGAGGAATATGTTGACCGCCCGCTCGAAGGTCGGCTCGTCCACCAGCACGACATCGCCGACCAGCGCCGAGACGATCTCGCGCGTCAGCATCCCGACATTGCGCACCGCGATGCCCTCGGCGAGCGTCGCGCCCTCGCAGGGCCGGTTCTGCTGGTGCAGCGCGTTCCACATGGCGGGGTAGAGCGTGGTCTCGACCCCCACCACCTCGATGTCCGGCCGCACCGACTTGGCCGCCACCGCCATACCGGCAATCAGCCCGCCGCCGCCGATCGGCACCACCAGCGCGTCGAGGTCGGGCGCGTCCTCCAGCATCTCGAAGGCGATGGAGCCCTGGCCGGCGATGACGTGGCGGTCGTCATAGGGATGGACCCAGACCAGCTTCTCCGCCTGGGCCAGCCGGTCCGCCTCCTCGCTGGCGTCGGCGACGCTCTCCCCGTGCAGCACGACGCGGGCGCCATGGGCGCGGGTCGCGGCGACCTTCACGATCGGGGTGTGCTTGGGCATGACGATGGTGGCGCGGATGCCGAGCCGCGCGGCGTGATAGGCCACCGCCTGGGCGTGGTTGCCGGCGGACATGGCGACGACGCCGCGGGCACGCTCTTCCGCCGTCAGACTGGCGAGCTTCACCAGCGCGCCGCGCTCCTTGAAGCTCGCGGTGACCTGGAGGTTCTCGTACTTGACGAAGACATGGGCGCCGGTCAGCGCGGAAAGCCGCGGCGCCGGCAGCATCGGCGTGCGCAGCACCGCGCCGGTCAGGAGGTGGCGGGCGGCGGCGATGTCGGCAGGCGAGACGGGCAAGGTCATGACGGGCTCAGAATTCCCGCGGCGACGGGGCCGCCCGGTTGAGCAGGCCCCCGGGCCGCAGCACGAGGAAGGCGATCAGCAGCGAATAGATCACCACGTCGCGATACACGATATTGAAGGTCGCCGACCAGAGCGTTTCGATGGCCGCGACCACAATCGCGCCGAGAAAGGCGCCGGGGACGGAACCGATGCCGCCGATGACGGCGGCGATCAGCGCCTTCAGCCCCACCGCCAGCCCCGCCCCCGGCTCGATCGTGCCATAGGCCACGACCGCCATCGTTCCCGCGAGGCCGGCCGAGGCACCCGACAGCAGGAAGGTCGCGGTGAGCAGGCGCGGCACGTCGACGCCGAGCAGCTCGGCCATGCGGGGGTCCTGGGCATAGGCCCGCCAGGCCCGGCCGAAGCCGGTGAGGCCGACCAGCCCCAGCAGCAGCGAGGCGCCGGAGAAGCCCAGCCCGGTCGCCAGCAGCTGCGCCGGCGTGGTGGTGGCGACGAAGCCGCCGGAGCGGCCCGCCAGCGGGATCGGCAGGTTGAGCAGCGGCGGCAGCCAGTTCTCGCGGTTCGGCACGGTGATGCGCAGCGCCTCGGCTATGACCACCGCCAGCGCCACGCCGACGATGAGCACCGGCTGGGTGCCGCGCGCCCGCGCCATCACCGGCAGGATCACGGCCCGCCCGACGAGCCCGCCCAGCAGGGTCGCGGCGGCGATGCCGGCGAAGAAGGCGAGCAGCAGCGTCAGCCCCGAGAACGTGCCGCTCGCGAGTGCCACCGTCATGCCGATCAGCATCGCGGTGCCGCCGAACACGCCGATCTCGCCCAGAGCGAGGTTGATGCGCCCGGTGAGGCCGTAGAGCAGCGCGAAGCTGGTGGCCATGAGGCCGTAAATGCCGGCGAGGGTCAGGCCGTTCAGCGCCTGCTGCACCCAGTAGGCGGCCGACGCCCCCATGCCGAAGGCGGCACCGGTGAGGCTGCGCCCGGCATGGTCGGGCAGCCACCAGCGCTTCAGGATGAGCAGCTTGATGTCGCTGACGCCGCCGTGGTCGGTCTCGACATCGACGAGATCGAAGCGGGCGGTGCCGCCGGCACCGGCGAACTGGCAGATCAGCCAGTGCGGCCGGCTGCCGAGATCGTCGCGCACGGTATAGGCCAGCCGCAGCGCGTGCGGCTCGTTGGGCACCGGCCGCAGCGCGATCTCGCGGATATCCACCCCATCCTCATGCAGCGCGGGCGCCACCGCCCGGCAGATCGAGGCCTGATCGGCATCGATGACGCCGCTGCAGCCGGCGAGCAGCAGAAGCAGCACCGGGAGCAGGAAACGGGAGGGGTGGAGCCGGAACACGGATAGGCCGGCGAGGCGCCACGCGGCGGGGCGAAGACGACACCGGGCGGGCGTCCCCGCCCGTCCCGGCCGCCGCGTCACCCCTCGCGGACCAGCTTCTCGGCCACGCGCGGGGCGAAATAGGTGAGGATGCCGTCGGCGCCGGCCCGCTTGAACGCCATCAGGCTTTCCATCATCGCCCGCTCGCCGTCGAGCCAGCCATTGCGGGCGGCTGCCTCGATCATCGCGTATTCGCCGGAGACCTGATAGGCGAAGGTCGGCAGTCCGAACGCCTCCTTCAGCCGCCAGATGATGTCGAGATAGGGCAGGCCCGGCTTCACCATGAGCATGTCCGCGCCCTCCTCGACGTCGAGCGCGGCCTCGCGGATCGCTTCGGCGCCGTTGGCGGGGTCCATCTGGTAGGAGCGCTTGTCGCCCTTGAGGCAGCCGGACGAGCCGACGGCGTCGCGGAACGGGCCGTAGAAGGCCGAGGCATATTTGGCGCTGTAGGCGAGGATCTGCGGGTCGAGGTGGCCGGCATCGTCCAGCGCGGCGCGGATGGCGCCGACCCGGCCGTCCATCATGTCGGACGGCGCGATCACGTCGGCACCGGCGTCCGCCTGGACCAGCGACTGCTCGATCAGCACGGCGACGGTTTCGTCGTTCAGGATGCGGCCGTCCTCGGCCAGCAGGCCGTCATGGCCGTGGCTGGTGTAGGGATCGAGCGCGACGTCGGTGACGAGGCCGATATGGGGCACCGCGTCCTTGATGGCGCGCAGCGTGCGGCAGACCAGATTGTCGCGATTCAGCTCCTCGCGCCCGTCGTCGGTGCGCAGCGCAGGGTCGGTGGAGGGGAACAGCG
>CAZIXP010000092.1:15012-16393 GCA_964543245.1 uncultured Starkeya sp. | reverse complement strand
TTCACCACCTGCGGCAGGAACATCTTGCCGGCGCCGAACAGGTCGCCGACCACGTTCATGCCGTCCATCAGCGGGCCTTCGATGACGTGGAGCGGCCGCGCCACCTGGAGGCGGGCCTCCTCGGTGTCGGCCTCGACGAAGTCGGTGATGCCGTTGATGAGCGCGTGCTGCAGCCGCTTCCCGACGCTCCAGCTCCGCCAGGCGAGGTCCGCCTCCTTCTTCTCGCGGGCACCGCCGCGGAAGCGCTCGGCGATGGCGAGAAGACGCTCCGTGGCGTCGGCGCGGCGGTTGAGCACGACGTCTTCGCAGGCTTCCCGCAGTTCGGGCTCGATCTCGTCATAGACGGCGAGCTGGCCGGCATTGACGATGCCCATGTCCATGCCCGCCGCGATGGCGTGATAGAGGAACACGGCGTGCATCGCCTCGCGCACCGTCTCATTGCCGCGGAACGAGAAGGAAAGGTTGGAGACGCCGCCGGAGACATGGGCGTGGGGCAGGTTCTGCCGGATCCAGCGGGTCGCCTCGATGAAGGCGACGCCGTAGCCGGCATGCTCCTCGATGCCGGTCGCCACCGCGAAGATGTTGGGATCGAAGATGATGTCCTCGGGGGGAAAGCCCACCTCCTCCACGAGGATGCGGTAGGCCCGGGCGCAGATCGCGATCTTGCGCTCATAGGTGTCGGCCTGGCCCTGCTCGTCGAACGCCATCACCACCACGGCGGCGCCATAGGCCCGCACCAGCCGGGCATGATGGCGGAAGGCGTCCTCGCCCTCCTTCATGGAGATGGAGTTGACGATGCCCTTGCCCTGGATGCACTTCAGCCCGGCCTCGATGACGCTCCACTTCGAGCTGTCGATCATGACCGGCACCCGGGCGATATCCGGCTCGGCGGCGAGAAGATTCAGGAAGGTGACCATCGCCTTCTCGGAATCCAGCAGGCCCTCGTCCATGTTGACGTCGATGATCTGGGCGCCGTTCTCCACCTGGTCGCGCGCCACCGCCAGCGCCGCGGCGTAGTCGCCATTGGTGATGAGCTTGCGGAAGCGCGCCGAGCCGGTGACGTTGGTACGCTCGCCGATATTGATGAAGGTCGCGACGGGGGCGGTCATGACGGCTGCTCTGTGTGCATCGGGTCGGGGCTGTCGGGCCGTTGGTCGGCGCCCTGGGTCCCGGCGTCGAGACGGGGCGCGGGAAAAGGCGGCGGGGGCATGACGCGTCGGGGCGGCGCGAACCGCCGGGGGAAACGGCTCACGCCACCACCTCGAACGCTTCGAGCCCGGAGAGCCGCAGCCGCGGCGGAACCTGCGGCACCTCGCGCGGCGCGTGCGGGGCAACCGCCTCGGCGATGGCGCGGATATGGTCCGGCGTGGTGCCGCAGCAG
>CAZIXP010000092.1:8427-15002 GCA_964543245.1 uncultured Starkeya sp. | reverse complement strand
CCCGACCATCCCGGCCTGTTCGCCCGCATCGCCGGCGCCATCGCGGTGGCCGGCGGCACGGTGGTGGATGCCAAGGTGCACACCACGACCGACGGCATGGCCATCGACACGTTCCTGGTGCAGGACGCGGACGGCGGCGCCTTCAAGCACCATCGGCGCGGTCGAGGGCGTCCAGGGCGCGGATGAGCGAGGCCATGTACTCCGGGCTCTCGTCGTAAAGGCCGAACTCGTTGGGCAGGCCGGCATTGGGATAGGCGCAGACCAGCGTGTCGGCGAGGCGGGAGAGTTCGTCGATATGCGCGCGCATCTCGCGGGCACCCAGCGCGCAGTTGAGGCCGATGGAGAACGGCCGCGCGTGGCGCAGCGAGTTCCAGAACGCGGCGGGCGTCTGACCCGACAGGGTACGGCCCGAAAGGTCGGTGATGGTGCCGGAGATCATCACCGGCACGCGCAGACCGCGCGCCGCGAACAGGCGCTCGATGGCAAACACCGCCGCCTTGGCGTTCAGCGTGTCGAAGATGGTTTCGACCAGCAGCAAATCGGCGCCGCCGTCCAGCAGCGCCTCGGCCTGCTCGCCATAGGCGGTGGCGAGTTCGTCGAAGGAGGTGGCGCGGAAACCGGGATCGTTGACATCCGGTGAGATGGAGGCGGTGCGGTTGGTCGGGCCGATGGCGCCGGCGACGAAGCGGCGGCGGCCATCCTGCGCCTGCGCCAGCGCCGCGGCCTCGCGGGCGACGCGGGCCCCCTCGACATTGATCTCGCGCACCAGGCTCTCCATGCCGTAGTCGGCCATGGCGATGGTGGTGCCGGAAAAGGTGTTGGTCTCGACGATGTCCGCACCCGCGAGGAAATAGGCGAGGTGGATGTCCCGCACCGCCTCCGGCTGGGTGAGGTTCAGCAGGTCGTTATTGCCACGGAGGTCGCGGTTCCAGGCGCGGAAGCGCTCGCCGCGGTAGCCCGCCTCGTCCAGCCTGAGCTGCTGGATCATCGTTCCCATCGCGCCGTCGAGGATGAGGATGCGCTGCGCCGCAGCAGCGCGCAGGGCGTCGAAGGTGTCGATTCGAGCGGTGGCGGTCATGGCGGGCTCACTCTGTGTGCCACCTCGCCCCGATGGAAGGCGGGTCGCGGTGGACGGGTCGGGAAGGATCGGCAGGCGGGCGGGCCACGCACGGCATCGTCGTCTCGCGCAGCCCTCGATACGGCACGTCACGTGGTTATTCCAGCGCCGCGCGGCCAGCGGCGGGCGGCAGCGACCCGCCGCGCCGCCCATGCGGCCGGCTTACGCCGCCACGCCCGCTGCCAGGGGCCCCGCCGCCGTCGACGGCGGGCGGATGCCGAGCAGATGGCAGATGGCGTAGACGAGGTCGGCGCGGTTCAACGTGTAGAAATGGAACTCGGTGACGCCGCGGTCGACCAGATCGAATACCTGTTCCGCCGCCACCGCCGCGGCGATGAGCTTGCGGGTTTCGGGATCACCGTCCAGCCCCTCGAAGCGGGAGGCGAGCCAGTCCGGCATGTAGGTGGCGGTCTTCTCGGCGAAGTTGCGGGCCTGCTTGAAATTGCTCACCGGCAGGATGCCCGGCACCACCGGCACGTCGATGCCCCGCGCCCGCACCTTGTCGAGGAAGCGGAAATAGAGGTCGTTGTCGAAGAAGCACTGGGTGATGGCACGGCTGGCGCCGGCATCCACCTTGGCCTGGAGAATGTCGAGATCGACCTCGAAGGACGGGCTCTCCGGGTGCTTCTCGGGGTAGGCCGAGACCGACACCTCGAAATTGGCGATGCGGCGCACCCCGGCCACCAGCTCGGCGGAGGAGGCGTAGCCCTGGGGGTGCGGTTCATAGGCATGGCCGAGGCCGCCCGGCGGATCGCCCCGCAGCGCCACGATGTGGCGCACGCCCGCGTCCCAGTAGCCCCGCACCACCTCGTCCACCTCGCCGCGGCTGGCGGCGACGCAGGTGAGGTGCGCCGCCGGCGCGAGGCGGGTTTCCTCCACGATGCGCGCCACCGTGGCATGGGTGCGCTCGCGCGTGGAGCCGCCGGCGCCATAGGTCACCGAGACGAATTTCGGCGCGAGCGGCGCGAGCCGCGTGATGGAACTCCACAGCGTCGCCTCCATCTCCGCCGTCTTCGGCGGGAAGAACTCGAAGGAGACGGAAATCGGCCGGCCGCCGGCTCGGCGGCTGCGGCGCTCGGTGTCGGTGGGCATCAGGCGACCTCCTTGCGGTCTTCCGACCCGGCGGGGGTCGCATCGGTTGCGGCCGCCCCGTGCTCGCGCGGATCACGCGCCAGCCAGAGCGATACGGTAAGGGCCTGTCCCGCCGCGCCGACGGGGGCGAGCGTGGCATGGGACAGCGTTTCGAAGCCGGCATGGCCCAGCCAGCCTTCCATCGCCTCGGCGGAGAAACCAAGCCGCCGGTGCGCGTGCTGCTCGCGCAGGAATTCGAGATCGTGCGGGGCGAAATCGACCACCAGCAGCCGGCCGCCGGGCTTCAGCACCCGGCCGGCTTCCTTGAGCGCGCGCGGGACGTCGTCAAGGAAATGCAGCACCTGGTGGATGATGACGACGTCGAACAGGTCGCGCGGCAGCGCCAGCCCGTAGATGTCGCCCTGCCGCACCGTGCAGTTGCGCACGCCCGCCCGCTCCAGATTGGCGCGCGCCACCGCCAGCATGTCGGCGGAGAGGTCCATGCCGACGCCGCGCTCGATGCGGCCGGCGAAGAGCTCCAGAATGCGGCCGGTGCCGGTGCCGAGATCGAGCAGCGCGCCGATGGGTTCGGGCCCCAGCGCCGCGAGGATCGCCGCCTCCACCTGCTCGTCCGGGGCGTGCAGCCGGCGGATGGCGTCCCACTCATGGGCATGGGCACGGAAATAGGCCTGCGCACTCTCGGCCCGCGCCGCGCGCACGGCGGCCAGCCGCTCGCGGTCGCGCAGCAACGTCTCGTCGTCCGGTGCCATGAGGGCCAGCAGCATGTCGGTCAGCGCCGCGCCGGGCGCATCGGCGCTGCGCCGGTAGAACACCCAGCTCGCCTCGCGGAACCGCTCGACAAGCCCGGCCTCCGCCAGCAGCTTGAGATGGCGCGAAATGCGCGGCTGCGACTGGCCCAGAATGTCGGTAAGCTCGGACACCGTCAGCTCGCCATCCGCGATGAGCGCCAGCAGGCGCAGGCGCGTGTCCTCGCCGGCCGCCTTCAGGCCGTCGAGCAGCGGCGCCAGGCGGAGCGTCGGAGCGGACATGAACACCCTCGTTTGAGATATAAAGATATCTTTATGTCTTTTTCCCCCACGCCGCAAGCGGCTATGCTCACCTCGACGTCCCGGGAACGAAGCCGATGACCCAGCCCAGTGATTCCGCCTTCGGCCATCGGGCCGGCGAGGTCAGCCTCGAACTGCCGGAAAGGCCAGACGCCTCCCTGTTCTTCATCGGCCGCATCCGCACGCCCTGGCGGGAGCGCTCCGACTGCCCGAAGAACGGGCGCGAGAGCGAGGCGCGCTGCACCGTGGAGCTCGACCCGCGCTACCGTCCGGCGCTGGAGGGGCTGGCCGGCACCACGCATCTCTGGCTGCTGTACTGGATGGACCGGGCGCCGCGCGATCTTCTGATCCAGATTCCCCGCCAATATGGAACAGGTCGCGGCACCTTCGCCCTGCGCAGCCCGGCGCGGCCGAACCCCATCGCGATGAGCGCGGTCCGCCTCCTCGCCGTGGATGACGGCGTGCTGACCGTACAGGGCCTCGACTGCCTGGACGGAACGCCGCTGCTGGACATCAAGCCCTACTTCGCCTCGACCGACAGTCACCCCGACGCGACGGTGGGGTGGCACGCGGCGAGGCGCTGAAGGCACTGTGGCACCGACGCCTCACCCCTGCCTCTCACGCATATCTGACAAACGCTGGCCACCTGTCGGACCAACTTGGTCTTGAACCTGCCTTCTTCCTGCGTCATCAGCATCGTCAAACATTCCCGCAGACCTTGCCTTGCAGGATCAATGATGGCCGTTCGTCTCGCCCTTGCCCCCGCTGTTGCGATTTCCGTGCTGTCCATCAGCACCGCCTTCGCGCAGACCTATCCGGCGCAGACCGGAACCGCACCGATCTATCAGGAGCCGGATGCTGCCGCGTCCGAGCCGCCGGCGCCGCAGGTGCCGGCCGCTTACGATCCGTATGGCTCGGCCACCTCGGCGGCCGCGCCGGGCACCGCCCAGCCGGGTGCCGCGCCGCAGGGTTACCCAGCCCAGGGCTACCCGGCGCAGAGCGCTGCTGCGCCGCTGCAGCCGCGCACCCCGGCGGGCTATCCCCCGGGAGCCTATTCCGGCCAGCCGCCCGCGGGCATGAGCTCGCCCTACGGCGCTGCTGCGACCTATGGCGCCGCCCCGGCGCAGCCCGCCGCGGGCACGGCCTATCCCGCCCAGCAGCAGGCGGCCTATCCGGCCGCGGCCGTGCCGCCCGGCGGGGTTGGCATGAACAATGCGGCCGAGGGCGCCAATGGCTCCAGCGTCGCCATGCTGCCGCCGGAAGACCAGCCGGAGGAAGGCGCGCCGCGGCCGCTGCCCGACAACCTCAAGCGGCAGGTGGTGGACTACACCGGCAAGGACGCGCCCGGCACGATCGTCATCGATACGCCCAACACCTATCTCTATTACGTGCTGCCCGGCGGCAAGGCTGTGCGCTACGGCATCGGCGTCGGCCGCGAGGGCTTCACCTGGTCGGGCACCGAGAAGATCACCCGCAAGGCGGAATGGGCCGACTGGCGTCCGCCGGCGGAAATGATCGAGCGCCAGCCCTACCTGCCGCGCTTCATGGCTGGCGGCCCCGGCAACCCGCTCGGCGCCCGCACCATGTATCTCGGCGGCACCGTGTACCGCATCCACGGCACCAACCAGCCCTCGACCATCGGCCAGTTCATGTCCTCGGGCTGCATCCGCATGCTCAACGAGGATGTCGAGGACCTCTACGACAAGGTGAAGGTCGGCACCAAGGTGGTGGTGCTGCCCGGCAATTCGCCCAAGACCGCCTCGGCGGGCGATGCCGCGGCGGCGCAGCCGATCCCGGTCAGCGCTCCGGCGAGCTCGGCGGTCCGCTGAATTCATCCGGCCTGAGGCCGCGCCGCGGCGCTCGGCCCCAGCCTCAAGCCTAGCGCCGCCACAGGCGCTGGGCGGGAACCCAGACATCGACCTGCGCGCCGGAGACGAGTTCCCCGGCCCGCTCGACCCAGGCGACCAGCCCGCGCAGGCCGCGCGCCGCCTGCACGAAGGCAACATCCAGCCCCGCCGCCGCGCCGGGCAGCGCCGCCGCCACCGCCGCGCCCGCATGCCGGCACGGCGCATTCTCCCCCTCCACCGCCAGCGTCACCCCGCCCGCATGCAGCCGCGTCCCCGGCGGCAGGCGTGTCAGTTCGGTGACGCCCTCCAGCACCATATTGGCGCCGATCCACTCCGCGCGCAGCTCCGGCACGCCGAGGCGGGCGGCGATGGTGGCCAGTTCGTCGGGAGCGACGATGGAGATCTGCCGGCTGTTGCGGATCGGCGTGCGGCGGGGAAACCACGGCACCCGGCTGCAGGCCGGGCGGGAGAAGCCGCGATGGTGATCGCCGGCGATGCCCTCGAGGTCCACCGCGATCTGCTCCACCTCCCGGGTGGCGAATCCGCCGCCATCGGCCACCAGAAGCCGCGCCAGCCGCGCCTTGAAGCGCTGCGCCGGCACCTCGTCCGCCGGCCCGAAAAGCTCGGCCTGCTGTCCCATCCCGCATCTCCTCCGCCCGTTATTCCGGGGTCAGTGCCGGCCGATGGCGGCCCCCTGTCGTGCGCACCGTACAGGCGTAACATAGAAGGGTGCGTTCCGGGCGAGTCCGCCCGGAACGAGGAAGACGCGGGAGCGTTCTCGCGTCGGGGATACTGGGGATTGTCATGTCACTTCCGTCCGATTCGCTCCCGCGCTCTCCCGCCAGCGGCCTCGCCGGCTCGCTGGCGGCGCTGCACGCCAAATGGGGCTGGTTCGTCGCCCTCGGCATCGTGATGGTCATCGCCGGCATGATCGTGCTGGGCAATGAGGTGCTCGGCACCGTGCTCTCGGTGGTCACGCTCGGCGTCTTCCTGCTGGCAAGCGGGATCGCGCAGATCATCCATTCCTTCCAGGTCAAGGGGTGGGGCGCCTTCTCCTTCTGGCTGCTGGACGGCCTGCTCTATGTCGCGGCCGGCGCCATCGCCATCTACAATCCCGTCGTCGCCGCCGGGGTGCTGACCCTCATCCTGGGAATTTCGCTGCTGGTCGCCGGCGGCTTCCGGCTGGCGGCCGGCTTCTCCGCTCGCCACACCGCCGGCTGGGGCTGGATCGTTGCCTCCTCCCTCGCGACGCTGCTGCTCGGCGCGCTGATCGTGCTCGGCTGGCCGGTCAATTCGCTCTGGGTGCTCGGCCTCCTGCTCGGCATCGACCTCGTCTTCAACGGCGTGGCCGTGCTGATGCTCGGCCTGCGGCTCAAGAGGTGAACCAGGTGCCCGCGGCGCTGCGAGAGGACCAGACGGCCCGGGGGCTCGCCCCCGGCGAGATGGGCCCCTTCCGGGCCGGGAGCACATCGG
>CAZIXP010000092.1:1895-8417 GCA_964543245.1 uncultured Starkeya sp. | reverse complement strand
GCCCGGGGACGCCAGTCTCGGCGCCGATACCTCGCGCGGCGGCGAGGAGGCGGGCGGGCGGCCGGCGCGCTCGACCGGGCGCGACCTGCGGCTCGACCTGTTCCGCGGGCTGGCGCTGTGGTTCATCTTTCTCAACCACGTGCCGAACAACGTGCTGAACTGGTTCACCACGCGCAATTTCGGCTTCTCCGACGCCACCGAGATCTTCGTCTTCATCTCCGGCTACACCGCCGCGCTGGTGTATGGCCGGCAGATGGACAAGGCGGGGGCCATCGTCACATCGGCGCGCATCCTGCGGCGGGCCTGGCAGCTTTATGTCGCCTTCATCTTCCTCTTCGTCGTCTACCTCGCCGAAATCTCCTACGTCATCGGGCGCTTCTCGAACCCGCTCTATGCCGAGGAGATGGGGGCGCTGCAGTTTCTGAGCGAGCCGGATGTGGCGCTGGTGCAGGCGCTGCTGCTGAAATTCCGTCCGGCCAATATGGACGTGCTGCCGCTCTACATCGTGCTGCTGGCAGGCTTCCCGCCGGTGCTGTGGCTGCTGAAGCGCCGGCCGGACGCCACCCTCGCCCTCTCCTTCCTCATCTATGTCTGCGCCGGCAGCTTCGGCTGGAACCTGCCGGGCTATCCCGACGACCGGGTCTGGTTCTTCAACCCGATCGCCTGGCAGTTCCTGTTCGTGTTCGGCGGCTGGTGCGGCCTTGGCGGCAGCGACCGGCTCGGCCGGCTGATCCAGTCGCGGCTGGTGGTGACGCTGGCGGGGATCTATCTCGTCGTGGCGCTGGTGGTGGTGGTGAGCTGGTGGTGGCCGCCGCTGGAGGGTATCGTGCCGGAGGTGCTCGGGCGCTTCATCTACCCCATCAGCAAGACCGACCTCGCGCCGCTGCGCCTGCTCCACTTCCTCGCGCTCGCCATTGTGGTGGTGAAGCTGGTGCCGGTGAACGCCCGTTTTCTCGAGCGCCCGGTGCTGCGGCCCATGATCATGTGCGGGCAGCACTCGCTGGAAGTGTTTTGTTTCGGAGTCTTCCTTTCTTTTGCCGCACATTTCGTGCTGAACGAGGTGGTCGGTTCGCTTTGGATGCAGTTGGTGCTCAGCGGGACCGGCATAGCACTTATGGTAGCTCTTTCGGCTTTGCTCTCGTGGTATGCTGGCGTCGAACGCGGGCTGGCCGCGCGGAAGGGCACGTAATCGGCGCGGTCATTCGTGGCACGGACAGGTTTCGGCATTCTTCTCACGCTGGCGATGCTGCTGGCGGTGGCTCTTCCGGCTGCGGCCGAAGAGGAGCCGGCCTGCGTCGCGCCCTCGACGCTGGCGGCGGCGACGCGCCTGCCCCGCCTCGCCGCCTCGCTGAAGGAGACGGCGCCGACCACCGTGATGGTGCTGAACTCTTCGTCCGGCAGCGCCAAGAGCAACCTGACGGGCGAGGTCTCCGGCGATGCCGTGCCGCGCAGCTTCCCGAGCTATGTTCAGGAGGCCCTGCGCAGCCGCTACCCCGACGGCCGCGTGCTGGTGGTGACCCGCAACGAGCCGCGCCGCACCGCCGCCGAAGTCATCGTCGCGCTGCCGCAGCTTCTGGCGCAGGACAAGCCGGCGCTGGTGATCTGGCAGACCGGCACCCATGACGCCATCCGCGGCGTCGGCCTCGACGGTTTCGCCGACGCCGTGACCACCGGCATCGACCTCGCCCACGAGGCGGGTGCGGATGTCATCATCGTCTCGCCGCAGTACAGCCCGCGCACCGATTTCGCCTTCGATGTCACACCCTATGTGGCGACCCTGCGCTGGGTGGCCCGCAGCCGCGATGTCGGCTTCTTCGACCGCATGGCACTGATGCGCTACTGGAGCGACGAAGCCGTGTTCGATTTCAGCGGTGGCCGCAGCAACGCCGCGCTGTTCAACAACGTCCACCGCTGCATAGGACGCCTGCTGATCCGCATGATCAGCGACGGCGTCTACCTCAAGACCGTCGGATCTCACTGACCATGACCACGAAGAACACCGTCTGCCTGGCAGCTTTCGCGCTTCTGGCTCTCGCTGTCTCGGCGCCGGCGGCCCGCGCCACGGCCCTGCTGCCGGCCGCCTGCCCGGCAAGCGCCACCGCCATCGGCAAGCTGGACAAGCCGCTGCCGCGGCTGGCGGCGGCGCTGGCGGGGGATGGGCCGGTCACGATCGTGGCGATCGGCTCCTCGTCGACGGCGGGCGCGGGCGCCAGCAGCCCCGCCGCCGCTTACCCCGCCCGGCTCCAGGCTGCGCTGCGCGAGCGCTATCCCGGGCGGGACATCACGGTCGTCAACCGCGGCGTTAACGGACAGGACGGACCGGAGATGCTCGCCCGCTTCACCGCCGACGTGGTCGCCCTGAAGCCGACTCTCGTGCTGTGGCAGGGCGGCGTGAACGCGCTGTTCCGCGACGACGGTCTCGCCACCGCTGCCGCCGTCCTGCAGGAGGCGATCCAGCGCACCCGGGCGCTGGGCGCCGATATGGTCATCATCGACCCGCAATACGCCCCGCGCGTGCTGGCGGATGCCGATTCCGGCCCTATGGTGACGCTGATCAATTCGGTCGGCGAAGGCGAAGGGGTTCCGGTGTTCCACCGCTTCGCCCTGATGCGCGACTGGCACGAGCGCGGCGGCGTTCCCTTCGACTCCTTCCTGTGGAAGGACAAATTCCACATGAACGACTGGAGCTATGACTGCCTCAGCCGCGACCTCGCCCGTGCGCTGGCCGCGAATGTCGACGCGCAGCAGCGTTCCGCCGATGCGCTGGGCGCGGCAACCGCCGCCAGCGCCCGGGCCGGCAAGCCGGTGTCGGCCGGCGGCACGCTCGCGCCGGCGCAGCCTGCGCTGGCCAACACCGCAGCGACCATCGCAAACTGACGGCGACGGGCCGGAAAGGCCCCCTGACGCCATCGTGAGGGCAGCAACCGACAGTTCGACGGCAATGCCGGCCGGTCAGCGCTCGTCGTCCTCGCCTTCGTCGTCCTCGCCTTCGGAGAAGGCGCTGCCGAAGCGCTGGGTCACCGCCTGCCGCGCGGCGAGCACCTTGCGCTCGTAATCGGGCGCCAGCGGCTCGGTCAGCACGCTTTCGAGCGCGGCCATCATCACCCAGAGCGCGGGGATTTCGGCCTCGTCCTCGATGAAGTCGAGCAGCGCGTCGCCGTCTTCGTCGTCCACGGTACGGGACAGGAATTCGAACAGCACCAGCGCGACCGAACGGTCGAGGGTGAGGGTGATCTCTTCGGCGGGCTTCTCGGCCATGGCGGGGCTCCAGCGGCGGTCCGCGCAAGACTTAGCACGCCCGCAAACGCGCGCCCGCCTTTTCCGCACGCATCCTGCCTCACCGCGCGGACGCCGTCGCATCTTGCTTTCCCCGCGCTGGCATGCTGCCACTCCCCAGCCGCGCCCGACGCGGCGGCGGTGGAGGCGGACGCGTGACGGCGGCAGACGATCTTCAGACGGTGCGGGATTTCGTGCGCTACGGCGTCAGCCGGCTGACGGCGGCGCAGGTCGTGTTCGGCCACGGCACCACCACGGCACTGGACGAGGCGGTGTTCATGGTGCTCGAATCGCTTCACCTCCCGGTGGACGAGCTGGAACCCTGGCTCGAGGCCCGGCTGACCCGGGCCGAACGGGAGCGCCTGGTCGATCTGTTCGAGCGGCGCTGCACCGGGCGCGAGCCCGCGGCCTATCTGCTCGGCCGCAGCTATATCCGCGGCATTCCCTTCCGCTCCGACGCGCGGGCCATCGTGCCGCGCTCCTTCATCGGCGAACTGCTGGCCGGCGACCTGTTCGGCGCGGAGGGCAGCGGCCTCCTCCCCGATCCGGGCGGGGTGCGCCGGGTGCTCGACCTCTGCACCGGCTCCGGCTGCCTCGCCATCCTCGCTGCGCTGGCCTATCCCGACGCGGCTGTGGACGCGGTGGACCTGTCGCCCGAGGCGCTGTCGCTGGCGCGGGAGAATGTGTCGGATCACGGGATGGAGGAGCGGGTGAGCCTCTATCAGGGCGACCTGTTCGCGCCGCTGCCGGCCCGCCGCTACGACCTCGTCATCACCAACCCGCCCTATGTCGATGCCGAGGCGGTGGCGGGCCTGCCGGCGGAATACCGCCACGAGCCGATGCTCGCCTTCGCCGGCGGGCCGGACGGGCTCGACATCGTCCGCCGCATCCTCGCCGAGGCCCCGCCGCGCCTCGCGCCTGCAGGCGGCATGGTGTGCGAGATCGGCACCGGGCGGGAGATTCTCGAGGAGGAATATCCCCATCTCCCCTTCCTCTGGCTCGATACCGAGGACAGCGAGGGCGAGGTGTTCTGGCTGTCGGCGCGGGATTTCCGGACGAAATAAGGCCGGCATGGCGCCGGCCGCTTCCTGGGCGGGGACGGCAGGCGCCGCACCCCGGCCTGAAGGGCGCTAGCCACGCCGCATATGCTCCAGCAGCGCCTGGGTCGGCCAGCAGTCCACCTCCAGCCCCCTCGCCTTCTGATAGGCGCCGAGCGCGGCGCGGGTCTTCATCCCGGCCTTGCCGTCGATCTTCTCGTCATAGAAGCCCTGCTGCGTCAGCACCTGCTGCATGAAGGCGAGGTCGCTGGTCTTCACCAGCCGGATATCCCGCCAGGGCTGGGCGAAGGGCCGGTCGTCCTCGATGCGGTCGGCGAGATGGCCGACGAACAGCACATAGAGATCGGCGAAATTGTAGCTCTTGAGCACGAAGTAGTTCTTCGGCGTGAGGAAGGCCGGACCGAACGGGCCGGCGGGCATGATGATGGAAGCCTCGTCGCGCAGGGCGGCGGACGGCACGCGGCGCCCGTCCGCCACCACCACGCCGCGCTTCAGCCAGTCGCCGATCGGCGCGGTCACGTCCGGCTCGGCCTGCGTGCAATCGAACCCGCGCGGCAGCCGCACCTCATAGGCCCAACGCTTTCCGCGCTGCCAGTCCTTGCTCGCGAGCAGGCTGGCGGTCGCCGCCAGCGCCTCCGGCACGGAGGTCCAGATATTGGCGGTACCGTCTCCATCGAGGTCGACGCCGTAGCGCAGATAGTCGGACGGCATGAATTGGGTGAGGCCCAGCGCACCGGCCCAGGAGCTCTTCATCTGCGCGCGCGTGACATGCCCCTCGTCGAGGATCTTGAGGGCGGCGAGGAACTCCTCCTGGAACTTTTCCTTGCGGCGGCCGACATAGGCCTGCGTCGCCACCACCTGCAGGGCATCGCGGTTGAGCTTGGCCGCGCCGTAGTCGGTCTCGCGTGCCCAGATCGCCAGCAAAATGCTGCCAGGCACGCCGAAGCGCTTCTCGATGGCCGCGAGGTCGCCGGCATAGCGCCGCGCCAGTTCCCGCCCACGGGCGGAGAGCCGGCCAATGGTGGCGTCGGAGAGATAGGCGGCCGGTGTCTGGACGAACTCTGCCTGCGCGTCCGGCTTCTTCGGCTTTCCGGGAACAGCGAGGTCGGGCAGGGAGAGATCCGGCTCCAGGCCCGCGGTCTCGCGCTGGAAGGTCGCCCGGGAAATGCCGATCGCCTGCGCCGCCGGCCACTGCGCCGCCAGCCAGCGGTCGAAAGCGGGGTCGGCCTGCGCCGGCGCTGCCAACCCGAACGCGAGGATGAGGAACGGAAGGAACACGATGACTCTGCGCATTCCCCATCCATAGACCGGGAATCCGCAGAGTTGAAATCGCAGGCCCGTGCGCAGGCGGCAAAGGGCGGCCCGATGGGCCGCCCGGCGCGCGTCAGCGCGTCAGCTTCTTGTGCTTCATCCGGTGCGGGATGATGGCATCGACACCGAGCCGGCGCTTCTTGTCTTCCTCATAGTCGTGGAAGTTGCCCTCGAACCATTCGACGTGGCTGTCGTCCTCATAGGCGAGGATGTGGGTCGCGATGCGGTCGAGGAAGAAGCGGTCATGCGAGATGATGACCGCGCAGCCGGCATAGTCTTCCAGCGCCTCTTCCAGCGCGCGCAGCGTCTCGACGTCGAGGTCGTTGGTCGGTTCGTCGAGCAGCAGCACATTGGCGCCCTGCTGCAGGATGCGGGCGAGATGAACGCGGTTGCGCTCGCCGCCCGACAGCATGCCGACCTTCTTCTGCTGGTCCGGCCCCTTGAAGTTGAAGGCGCCGCAATAGGCCCGCGAGTTGATCTCGCGCTTGCCGAGATAGAGCACTTCGTTGCCGCCGGAGATTTCCTCCCACACGGTCTTCTTGTCGTCCAGCGCGTCGCGGTTCTGGTCGACATAACCGAGCTTGACGCTGTCGCCGATGGTGATGGTGCCGGCATCGGGCTTCTCCTGGCCGGCGATCATGCGGAAGAGCGTGGTCTTGCCCGCGCCGTTGGGACCGATGACGCCGACGATGCCGCCGGGCGGCAGCTTGAAGGACAGGTTGTCGATCAGCAGCCGGTCGCCAAACGACTTCGAGAGGCCCTCGAAGGCGATGACGTTCTGGCCGAGCCGCTCGGCCACGGGAATGACGATCTGCGCCGTCGTCGGCGTCTTGTCGTTCTGCCTGGCGACGAGTTCGTCGTAGCGCGCGATGCTGTC
>CAZIXP010000092.1:0-1885 GCA_964543245.1 uncultured Starkeya sp. | reverse complement strand
GCCGTCGTCGGGGCCGTCTCGGAAGCCTTCCGCACCTGGTCGTCGTAGCGCTGGATACGCGCCTTGTTCTTGGCCTGGCGGGCACGGGGGGAGGCCGCCATCCACTCCTGCTCGGCCGCCAGCGCGCGCTGGCGAGCCTCGTCCTCGCGATTCTCCTGCGCCATGCGCTTGGTCTTCTGGGCGAGCCAGGAGGAGTAGTTGCCCTCGTAGGGGATGCCGCGGCCGCGGTCGAGCTCGAGAATCCAGCCCGTCACATTGTCGAGGAAGTAGCGGTCATGGGTGACGATCAGGATCGCGCCGGGATAGCTCCGCAGATGGCCTTCAAGCCAGTTGGTGGTCTCTGCGTCGAGATGGTTGGTCGGCTCGTCGAGCAGCAGCAGCTCGGGCTGCGAGAGCAGCAGCTGGCACAGCGCGACACGGCGACGCTCGCCGCCGGAGAGCCGGGCGACGTCGGACCCCTCTTCCGGGCAGCCCAGCGCGTCCATGGCCTGGTCGATCTTGCTGTCGAGGTCCCACAGCCCCTGGCCTTCGATCTCGTCCTGGAGCGCGGTCATCTCGTCCGCGGTCTCCTCCGAGTAGTTCATCGCCAGTTCGTTGTAGCGGTCGAGGATCGCCTTCTGCTTGGCGACGCCGAGCATCACGTTCTCGCGGACCGACAGCTTGGGGTCGAGCTGCGGCTCCTGCGGGAGGTAGCCGACGCGCGCGCCTTCGGCCACCCAGGCCTCGCCGGTGAAGTCCTTGTCGAGGCCGGCCATGATCTTGAGCAGCGTCGACTTGCCCGACCCGTTGGGGCCGAGAATGCCGATCTTGGCGTCGGGGTAGAAAGACAGATGGACGTTGTCCAGGACCTTCTTCCCGCCCGGGTAGGCCTTGGACATGCCGTGCATGTGGTAGACGTACTGATAGGAAGCCATGGGTGCGGAGCCTTTGGCGCGGTGGCGCGTCTCGGTAGAATGGGGGCGTGGCCGGGTTGAGCGCTATGTAAACGCGCGGTCCCCTCCGGGCAAGCGCCGCCGCGTGTGGCGGAACGCTCCCCGCCCGGGCAAATCACCTTTGACGGGTTTTGTGGTGGCGGGGTGGGAACCGTGCGGTCCCGCCGTGCGTTGGGGGGTGCTGCATTGCAATACCCAAGGCGGACCGGAACAGTGTCGACGGGCGCCCGCCGGGCGCTCTTGAGTCTTTCGATCAGCCTGGGACGACAGGATTTCGCATGCTACCTCCTCCCCAACCCGATTGGGCCCTGTTTCTCGATATTGACGGCACCCTCATCGAGCACGCCGACCACCCCGAGGGGGTGAGCATCCCCGCCGACCTTCCGGCGCGGCTGGAGGCGGCGCGACGGGCGCTGGACGGCGCCGTCGGGCTGGTGTCGGGTCGCACCATCGCATGGATGGACAGCAAGTTCGCGCCGGTGGTGCTGCCGGCCTCAGGCCAGCACGGCGCCGAGACGCGCCTCGCGCCCGACGCGCCGGTGGTGCCGATCCCCATGCCGAAATGGCGCGCACCGCTCGAAGAGCGCCTGAAGCGCGAGCTGGCCTCCTGGCCGGCGGTGTTCGTAGAACACAAGCCGCTCTCGCTCGCGGTGCATTTCCGTGCGGTGCCGGAATTCGGGGACGCCATCATGGAGCGGGTCACCCGGCTCGGCGAAGAGCTCGACCCCGAGGTCGAGTTCCTGCGCGGACGCTTCGTCATCGAGGTCCGGCAGGGCGGCGTCCACAAGGGCACCGCCGTCGCGGCGCTGATGAAGACCGCGATCTTCGCCAATCGCATCCCGGTATTCTTCGGCGACGACACCACCGACGAGGACGGCTTCCGCGAAGCGCGCCGCCTCGGCGGCCTTGCCGTCGCCGTCGGCCCGCGGCCGACCCAGCAGGCCGATTATCGG
>CAZIXP010000091.1:12812-16561 GCA_964543245.1 uncultured Starkeya sp. | reverse complement strand
AGACCAAGGGCGGCTACTTCCCCGTTCCCCCGCTCGACAGCGCGCAGGATATGCGCGGCGAGATGCTGGCGTCCATGGCCCGCATGGGTGCCAAGGTCGAGAAGCACCACCACGAGGTCGCCTCCGCCCAGCACGAACTCGGCCTGAAGTTCGGCCCGCTGGTGACCATGGCCGACCACCTGCAGATCTACAAGTACTGCATCCACCAGGTCGCCAACATCTACGGCAAGAGCGCGACCTTCATGCCGAAGCCGGTCTATGGCGACAACGGCTCGGGCATGCATGTCCACCAGTCGATCTGGAAGGACGGCAAGCCGCTCTTCGCCGGCAACAAGTACGCCGACCTCTCCGACTACTGCCTGTGGTACATCGGCGGCATCATCAAGCACGCCAAGGCGCTGAACGCCTTCACCAACCCGCTGACCAACTCCTACAAGCGGCTGGTGCCTGGCTATGAGGCGCCGGTGCTGCTGGCCTATTCCGCCCGCAACCGCTCCGCCTCCTGCCGCATTCCCTACACCACCTCGCCCAAGGCCAAGCGCGTCGAGGTCCGCTTCCCCGATCCGGGCGCGAACCCCTATCTCGCCTTCTCCGCCCTGCTGATGGCCGGCCTCGACGGCATCATCAACAAGATCGATCCCGGCCCGGCGATGGACAAGGACCTCTACGATCTGCCGCCGAAGGAGCTGAAGAAGATCCCGACGGTGTGCGGCTCGCTGCGCGAGGCGCTCGCCTCGCTCGACAAGGACCGCGACTTCCTGAAGAAGGGCGGCGTCTTCGACGACGACTTCATCAACGCCTATATCGAGCTGAAGATGACCGAGGTCGCCCGTTTCGAAATGACGCCGCACCCGGTGGAATTCGAAATGTACTACTCGGTCTGAGGCCGGGCCGCGGGCGGCGCGCCGCTCGTTCCACGGATGGGGCGCCCTTCGGGGCGCCCTTTTTCGTTTCAGGCGACGCTGTTGATACGGCTCGGATCGAACACCGCGAGTTCCACCCGGTTTCGCCCATTGCTCTTGGCGCGGTAGAGCTCGCGATCGGCCTGAGCCATCATCGCCCGCAGCACGACCTCGATCGACGTCGTCACCGGCGGCGGCGGCCGATCGGTCGCGGAAACGCCGATGCTCACCGTCAGCGAGAGCGGCAGCGGGCCGCGCTCGGTCCCCAATCCCTGCTCCGTCACCACACGCTCGAAGGTGCGGCGGATGCGCTCCGCCGCCCGCCCCGCCTCGGCAAGGTCCTGCCCGGGGAGCAGGGCCGCGAACTCCTCGCCGCCGATCCGGCCGGCAATGTCGACGTGGCGGAAATTCTCCTTCAGCACCTTGGCGAAGATCACCAGCACACGGTCGCCTTCGGCATGGCCGAGGCGGTCATTGACCTGCTTGAAGCCGTCGAGATCAAGCATGAGGACGGCGACCGAGCCGTGGGCGGGAAAGCTCCGCATGGCCTCCTGCAGGAAGCCACGGCGGTTCAGCAGGCCCGTCAGCTCGTCGACCAGCGACGCGCTGCGGTACCGCATCTCCGCCCGCTCGCGCACCATGATGATGAGCGCGAAGGCCCCGATGACGAGGCAGCTCAGGCTGGTGGCGGCGAAGCCCACGAAGGCCGGGCTGGTGAAGATCGCGAGATGGCCGTCGATCTCCACCCGACCCGCCAGCGGCACGCGGGCGAGGGTCAGCATCGCCATCACCGCGAACAGTACCATCACTGCCCGCCGCGCCCGCAGCACGCCCTCGCGCGAGCGCCAGAGCTGATAGGTCGTCAGTGCGAGCAGGACGCAGGTCATGACCCCCACCGTGATGAAGCGCGCCGCCACCGACGTGCTGAACGGCGGCAGGGCGACGACAAGCGGCCACAGCGCGGCGGGAATCAGCGCCAGCGGCAGGCGCGGGCGACGGCCGTCGAAACGGCGCACTCCGGCCCACAGCACGCCATAACCGGCCAGCAACCCCATATTGCCAAAGATGATGGACACCATGTCGGGAAGATGGGCCCGCGCGTAGCCCAGGCTGAGGCCGGCAGCGAGCAGAAACACCGCGGCGGACCAATAAGCCAGCGAGACCTCGGTCGGCGTCAGCCACCAGGCCAGCAGCATCACGACGCAGATGACGAATCCGATGAAAAGAACGACGGCCCAGAGCGTCAGAGGGTCAAGCGACATGGGGCGAGCCCGGCAAACTTCGGCACCATCGGGCGACCATGCTACCGCCGGCACGCGCAAACAGAAAGGGGCGGACCCGACGGCCCGCCCCTTTCCGCAACATATGCCGGCAGGCTCAGCGCTTCGAGAACTGGAAGCTGCGGCGGGCCTTGGCGCGGCCGTACTTCTTGCGCTCGACCACGCGGCTGTCGCGGGTCAGGAAGCCGCCCTTCTTGAGCGGACCGCGCAGTTCCGGCTCGTAATAGGTGAGCGCGCGGGAAATGCCGTGGCGCAGCGCGCCGGCCTGGCCGGAAAGGCCGCCGCCGGAAACGGTGCAGACCACGTCATACTGGCCCTGCCGGGCGGCGACGCCGAAGGGCTGCTGGATGATCATGCGCAGCACCGGACGGGCGAAATACACGTCGAGCGTGCGCTCGTTCACCGTGATCTTGCCGGTGCCGGGACGGATCCACACCCGGGCGACGGCGTCCTTGCGCTTGCCGGTCGCATAGGCGCGGCCGAACTTGTCGAGCTTCTGGACGTGCTTGGGCGCTTCGGCGGCCTGCGGCTTCAGGGATTCGAGACCCCCGAGGGACTGGAGAACCTCGGCCATGTCAGTTCCTCACATTCTTGCGGTTCAGGGCCGCCACATCGAGCGCCTCGGGCTGCTGGGCCTCATGGGGATGGGCCGGGCCCTTGTAGACGCGCAGATTGCCCATCAGCTTGCGGCCGAGCGGGCCGCGGGCGAGCATGCGCTCGACCGCCTTCTCGACGACGCGCTCGGGAAAACGCCCGTCCAGCAGGAACTTGGCGGTCCGCTCCTTGATGCCGCCGGGGAAACCGGTGTGGTGGTAATAGACCTTCTGGTCACGCTTGCGACCGGTCAGGACCACCTTCTCGGCGTTGACCACGACCACATTGTCGCCGCAATCGACGTGGGGGGTGTAGATGGGCTTGTGCTTGCCCTTCAGGCGGGTGGCGATGATGGTTGCGAGGCGGCCGACCACGAGGCCGGAGGCGTCGATCACCACCCACTTCTTCTCGATATCGGCAGGCTTGGCCGAGAAGGTCTTCATGGGTTCTGTCCGTATGCGTCGAAAGGTGCGGCAACGCGGGAGCGCGCGCCGTCTCGTGATGGGGCTTCTAGCGGAACGTCATTTCACCGTCAATCCATGACCGTTCAGAATATTCGTTGAAAATCAAGGCCTTATGATTTAGGTTTTATATTACCTCTCTCTAACCCCCTGAAAGCCAGCCGTCGCCGGGGCGCCTGCCCCGGGGGGAATGCCGGTAACCCGCCCCGCCGGTCCCCGCCGATTTCCTGCCGCCGGCCCTGTTGCAGCGCAGCGCGAACACGGGCACATCGGAGGGCGGCGAAGAGGCCGATGGGGTGGATGATGAGGCCGATAGGCTGGATGATGGGTGCAGTGCGAACGAACCCTGGCGCCGGGAAGACATTTGGCGCCGGCACGGCTCCCGGCACCGCGGTGCCCTCGCCCGGCCGTCGAGCGGCGGAACGCCCTCTGGCGGGGCGGTCCGGCGCGGCGGGCTCCGCCTCCTGCCTCGCCGCCTCCTGCCTCGCCGCCTCCTGCCTCGCCGCCTCCTG
>CAZIXP010000091.1:4735-12712 GCA_964543245.1 uncultured Starkeya sp. | reverse complement strand
CGCCGCCTCCTGCCTCGCCGCCTCCTGCCTCGCCGCCTCCTGCCTCGCCGCCTCCCGCCTCGCCGCTCCCCTGCTGGCCGTTCCCCTCCTCGCCGCCACGCTGCTGGCCGGCGCGGCGCCCGCCGGTGCGCAATCCGCCCTGCCGGCGGAGCCGGCGCTGCGGCCCTACAAGCCCGTGACCGTGACCTATGACATCAAGGGCGCCGACGACCCCGCCCTTGTCGCGCTGGTGGCGAGCCTGCGCGCGGCGGTGGCGGCCCGGCTGGCCGGGCCGATCCGCGATGCCGCCGCGCCCGACCTGACGGTGCTGATGCCCCCGCTCGGCTTCCCCTCCACCGAGGCACCCCGCACGCTCGACATGCCGGAGGGGCTCGACGGCTCGCAGAAGCTCGACCATCTGTTCTCAAAGCTCTCCACCGACGAGAAGCCGGACCGCAAGGCGCTCGACCGCCTGATCCTCGCAACCGTCGGCGAGGTGCTGGCGCGCGGCACTCTGAGCCGTTCCAGCCTCGGCCGCGACACCTTCTGCGCGCCGGCCGAGCCGCGCTTCGACCGCGGCCGGGTGCTGGCCGTCGCCAAGGCCGCCAATGAGGTGCCGGAGAATCTGGCGATCCTCACCGCCGACGTCGGCTTCCGCGACACGGCGGACCCCGCGGCCCCGGTGGTGGCGACGGTCAAGGCGGACACGGTGGTGCCCTTTGTCGAGGGCGCCGCCGAAGGCAAGGACGGCCACCGCGACTGGTACGCCGTGGCGCTGCCGAACGGCAAGCGCGGCTATGCCCGCGGCGACAGCTCGGTGTCGTTCGAAACCACGCGGCTGTGCTTTGCCCGCAGCGGCAAGGCCGAGCCGGCGGCGTGGAAACTGACCCTGATCGTGATGCCCATGCCCTGAGGCCGGCAACGGCCGCTCCCACCGCCGAGGACCGCCATGCCCCACGATTCCTATGATGACGCCTTCATCGCCGGCTGGCTGGAGCGGGTGCGCAGCATCGCCGTGGTGGGGGCGAGCCCCAACCCGGCGCGGCCGAGCCATGGGGTGGCGCGCTTCCTCGCGCGGGCGGGCTACCGGGTGTTCTGCGTCAATCCCGGCCAGGCCGGCCGCGACATCGCCGGCCTGCCGACCTATGCCCGCCTCGGCGACATCCCCGAGCCGGTGGACATGGTCGATGTCTTCCGCGCGCCGATGTATCTGCGCAGCGTGGTGGCGGAGGCGCTGGCACTCTCGCCGCGCCCTGCGCTGATCTGGGGCCAGCTCGGCGTGCGCGACGACGCGGCGGCGGCGCTGGCGGAGCGCGAGGGCCTCGCCGTCATCATGGATCGCTGCCCGGCCATCGAGATTCCCCGGCTCGGCCTCGACCGGCGGGCCTGATTTCACATTATTAGTTCGATTAATTATTTATCCCACGACCATCTTGCGTTTTTTACCGTCCGGGCGTGACATGTCCCGGCGTCGAGAACGCAGGGAGGACGTGACATGACCGACTCGCAGGAGAGCAGCGCCCCGTCGCCGGGCTTCGCCACGCTGGCGATCCATGCCGGGGCCCAGCCGGACCCCACCACCAAGGCGCGGGCGACGCCGATCTACCAGACCACGTCGTTCGTGTTCGACGATGCCGACCACGCCGCCGCGCTGTTCGGGCTGCAGGCCTTTGGCAACATCTACACCCGCATCGGCAACCCCACCAACGCGGTGCTGGAAGAGCGGGTCGCGGCGCTGGAGGGCGGCACCGCGGCGCTGGCGGTCGCCTCCGGCCACGCCGCGCAGCTTCTCGCCTTCCAGACGCTGCTGTCGCCGGGCGACGAGTTCATTGCCGCCCGCAAGCTCTATGGCGGCTCGATCAACCAGTTCAACCACGCCTTCAAGAGCTTCGGCTGGAACGTGGTGTGGGCGGATTCCGACGACGTCGCCTCGTTCGAGCGTGCGGTGACGCCAAAGACCAAGGCCATCTTCATCGAGTCGATCGCCAATCCCGGCGGGGTCATCACCGACATCGCCGCCATCGCCCGGATCGCCAAGCGCGCCGGCGTGCCGCTGATCGTCGACAACACGCTGGCGACGCCCTACCTCATCCGCCCCTTCGAGCACGGCGCCGACATCGTCATCCACTCCGCCACCAAGTTCCTTGGCGGCCACGGCAACTCCATCGGCGGCATCCTCGTCGACGGCGGCAGCTTCAACTGGCTGCGGGAGGGACGCTACCCCATGCTCTCCAAGCCGCGGCCGGAATATCAGGGGCTGGTGATCGGCGAGACCTTCGGCAATTTCGCCTTCGCCATCGCCGCGCGGGTGCTCGGGCTGCGCGATCTCGGCCCGGCGCTGTCGCCCTTCAACGCCTTCCTCATCCTCACCGGCATCGAGACGCTGCCGCTGCGGGTGCAGCGCCACAGCGACAATGCGCAGAAGGTGGCGGAATATCTTGCGACCCATCCCAAGGTGGCGTGGGTCAGCTATCCCGGCCTGCCGGGCGACCGCTACCACAACCTCGCCAAGCAATATGCGCCCAAGGGTGCGGGCGGGGTGTTCACCTTCGGGCTCGCCGGCGGCTACGAGGCCGGGGTGGGGCTGGTATCCGGCGTGAAGCTGTTCTCGCACCTCGCCAATATCGGCGACACCCGCTCCCTCATCATCCACCCCGCCTCCACCACCCACCGCCAGCTCGCCGACGAGCAGAAGAGCGCCGCCGGCGCCGGGCCGGACGTGGTGCGGCTGTCTGTGGGGCTGGAAGACGCTGCCGACATCATCGCCGATCTCGACCAGGCGCTCGCCGCCGTCTGATTCTGCACCGCAACATGAGAAGGGCGGCCCGGGGGACCGGCGCCGCCCTTTTTCATGCGCGGGCACGCCGGCGCAGGCCGCCGGAAGCCTTGCCGCGTAAGGGGCGGCGCGGCCCGGCACCTGCTCAAGCATGAAGCACTGTACACAATCGCCTGAACGCGCCGCCCTGTGCTGAGCGCATAGCGCGCCGCAGCGTCAGCGCCCTGTGGCGCGGCGGCGACAGACCCCATCTTCCCGCTGAATGCGCCGGATTGTGCCGCGCAAATGCCTGAATTGCTGATTCTCCCGCCGATGCGCGGCGGAGCACAGCGCCGATGCAAGGCTGGCACAAGGTGAATGAAGTGTGACCTTCACATGCGCCAGACGCATTGCTGGGATGCAGCATGCTTCCTAGCTCAGGCGCTCTCTGTCGATTACATAGGCAGCAGATTGCTCAACGGACGTGCAGCCGGGACCCGGCGCCGACGTTGCCAAACCGTAGAAACAGGAGAAAGTCATGCTGCTCTGGGGCTTTGTTGCCAAGCAGGTTCGTCGCTACCAGGCCTATCGCCGCACCATCGCCGAGCTCTCCCAGCTCGACGACCGCACGCTGGCCGACATCAACGTCGCCCGCGGCGAAATCACCAGCGTCGCCCGTCGCGCGGCCGCCGCCGCCTGATCGCCACGCCGTCCACCGCCACGGTCCCGGCCTTGTCGGGACCGGAGAGAAGACTCCGACACAGGCCCCGGCGCGCCGGGTCCGACACGAGACCTTCCACGAAAGCCCCGGTTCGAAGCCGGGGCTTTCGTCGTTCTGGAGGGGGCTTTCGCTCCCGACGGCCCGGGGAGACCGGCGAGGTGACAAGCGCCCGCAAATGGTCCACCAAGCGGGCGGAGCGCCGGCGCCCGGCCCGCGCCCAGAACGACGGACCCGCGCCATGAAGTGCCTGATCGTCATTCCCGCCCGCTACCAGTCCACCCGGTTTCCCGGCAAGCCGCTCGCCCCCATCGGCGGGGTGCCGCTGCTGGAGCGGGTGGTGCGCATCGCCGGCATCGCCGCCGGGCAGACCGGCGCCGGCTTCGTCGTGGCGGCGGACGACGCGCGCGTCGCCGACCTCGCCCGCGCCATCGGCGCCCCGGTGGTGATGACCCCGCCCAAGCTCGCCTCCGGCTCCGACCGCGCGCTGGCCGCGGCGCAGACCCACGCGCCCGATGCCGAGTTCATCGTCAACCTGCAGGGCGACCTGCCCTTCACCCCGCCGAGCTACGTCGCCGGCCTCATTGAGGCCGCCCGCGCCGGCGGCACGGGAGAGGGGGCGCCGCAGGTCTTCACACCCGTGGTGCAGCTCTCGTGGGAGGCGCTGGACGGGCTGCGCGCCCGCAAGCAGATCACCCCCTTCAGCGGCACCACCTGCATCGTCGGGCAGGGCGGCCGGGCGCACTGGTTCTACAAGAACATCCTTCCCGCCCTGCGCGACGAGGCGGGCCTGCGCGCCGCCGGGCCGCTGGCGCCGGTGTTCCGCCACATCGGGCTGTATGGCTACCGCGCCGAGGCGCTGCGCTTCTTCGTCGCCGCGCCGGTGGGCCATTACGAGCAGCTGGAAGGGCTGGAACAGCTCCGCTTCCTCGAGGCCGGGGTGCCGATCCAGACCGTGACGGTGAAGCCCGCCCGCATCGCCATGTGGGGCATCGACACGCCGCAGGACGCGGCGCTGGCCGAGCAGCACCTCGTCCGCGCCGGCGACCCGCTCCAGCACGGGCTTTATGACGGCGAGGGCTAGGGCCTGACCGCGCGGCCCGTTTCGAACCACGCGCTGTGGCGGAAAAGCGGGCACCCGCGCGTCCTGGCGGAAAAATCGGCGGCGATCGCCGCCCTCCCGCACTTTGCCGGTTCCCATGCGCGGCCGGCCCGGCCACTATCGGCGCTCCCACCTGCGGCGCCGTCACCGGCGGCCGCCGCGCCCTGCCCTTGCGTCAGACCGGAAGAAGCGGATCCCGATGTCGTCAGCGAAGAAAATGGTTCTCGGCGGCCTGTTCGAGGCGAATGGCTATCATTCCTCGGCCTGGCTGCTGCCGAGCGCGCAGGACAGCGCCCCCACCGACGTCGCCTATTTCCAGCGCATCGCCCAGATCGCGGAAGCCGGCCTGCTCGACTTCTTCTTCCTCGCCGACACCCCCGCCGCCCGCACCGAGAAACTCGAGGCCTGGACCCGCGGCCCGCTCTACATGAACATGCTGGAGCCGCTCACCCTGCTCTCGGCGGTCGCCACCGCGACCTCCCGGATCGGGCTGGGTGCCACCGCCTCGACCAGCTTCTACGAGCCCTACAATGTCGCGCGGCTCTTCGCCTCGCTCGACCACATCAGCCACGGCCGGGCGGCGTGGAACGTGGTGACTTCCTCGAACGACTTCGCCGCGCGCAATTTCGGCCTCGACCGGCTGCCACCGCACAACAAGCGCTACGCCAAGGCGCGCGAGTTCTACGAGGTGGTGCGGGCGCTGTGGGACACCTGGGAGGACGACGCCTTCATCTACGACAAGGCGGGCGCGCGGATGTTCGACCCCGAGAAGTTCCACGTGCTCGACCACCAGGGCGAGTTCTTCCGGGTGAATGGCGGGCTCAACATGGCGCGCCCGCCCCAGGGCAGCCCGGTGATCTTCCAGGCGGGGGCCTCCGAGCCCGGCCGCGACCTTGCCGCCGAGACGGCGGAGGTGGTGTTCGGCGCGGCGGTGACGCATGAGGAGGCGGTCCAGTTCTACCGCGATCTCAAGGGGCGGATGGCCCGGTTCGGCCGCCACCCCGACGAGCTCAAGATCCTGTCCGGCGTCTCCATCGTGGTCGGCGAGAGCGAGCAGCACGCCCGCGAGAAATGGGCATACTGGCAGGACAATGTGCATATCGACATCGGGCTGATGTATCTGAAGACCGACCTCGAAACCGACCTCTCCGACCTGCCGCTGGACGAGCCGGTGCCGCTGCATCGCGTGCCGGAATCGGCCAATTTCACCCATGTCTATTTCGACGAGATCGTCGGCCTCATCCGCCAGGGGCTGACGCTGCGCCAGGTGTGCAAGCGCTACAATCGCAGCAAGGCGATCTTCTTCGGCACGCCCGTCGCGATCGCCGACCAGATGCAGGCCTGGGTCGAGGGCGGCGCCTCCGACGGGTTCATGATGGCCTTCCCCGTCCTGCCGGACAGCCTGGTGGAATTCACCACCACGGTGGTGCCGGAGTTGCAGCGGCGCGGGCTGTTCCGCACCGCCTATGAGGGCACGACGCTGCGCGACAGCCTCGGCCTGCGGCGCCCGCCCAACCGCTACGCCCTCGCGCGCGAGACCGCCGCCACCCGGCCGGCGGCGGCGAATGGCTGAAACTGCGCGCCGTCCAGCCGGCGACCCGGCTGCGGAGCCGACGAGAGCCCGGCCCGCCGCATTGCGCGGGCGAGCCGGGTTGCGGATGTCGGCGCGCTCCTGAACGGCGATGGTGGCTTCCCGCGCCGGGCGGGACAGGCTAGAGCACGCGCCACAGCAGCCGGCGGCAACAGCCGGGGGAAAGACGCACGCTCCCTCGTGCGATCAGGCGAGGCACCCATGTTCAAGACGGCGACCACCCCCGAGGAGGCCATCGACCGGCTCGAGGCGCTGTATGGCGACGCCCGCGAGGCGTTGCGCCACGACCTCGCCCGCTTCTTCGAAACCGGCCGGGCACCCGACGCCGCCGAGCGGGCGCGCTACCGCTATCCCCTGCTGCGCATGACCTACGACCCGCTGAAGGCCTCCGGCGCCCGCAGCCAGCGCGGCTACGGCAAGTTCGCCTTCGCCGGCGTCCATCAGACCACCGTGACCCAGCCCGCCGAGTTCCGCAGCTATCTGCTCGACCAGCTCCGGCCGCTGGTCGCCGATTACGGCGCCACCATCGAGACCGGCATCAGCACGCAGGAAATCCCCTACCCCTACGCGCTGGATGGCGGCGACGAGCTCGGCCGCGGCAAGGTGACGGCCTCCGAGCTGGCCCGCCACTTCCCGACCCCGCTGCTGTCGCTGGTCGGCGACGAGATCGCCGACGGCACCTATGAGCTGGTCGAGGGCGAGCCCCGCCCGCTGGCGCTGTTCGACGCGGTGCGGGTCGATTTCTCGCTGCGCCGGCTGGTGCACTACACCGGCACGGACTGGCGCGCGGTGCAGCCCTGGGTGCTGCTGACCAATTACCACCGCTATGTCGACCAGTTCATGCGGCTCGCGCTCGCCGAGATCGCGGCCGGCACCGCCGAGGCGCTGGTGACGCCGGGCGGCATCCGCATTGACCGCGCCACGCTGGACGCCGACGCCTTCGACCGGGTGATGGCCGCGCCGTGGCACCGCTTCCAGATGCCGGCCTATCACCTCATCCGCGCCAGCGGCGCCGGGGTGACGCTGGTGAACATCGGCGTCGGCCCCTCCAACGCCAAGACCATCACCGACCACCTCGCGGTGCTGCGGCCACATTGCTGGCTCATGGTGGGGCATTGCGGCGGCCTGCGGCAGACCCAGATCATCGGCGACTATGTGCTGGCCCACGCCTATCTCCGGCAGGACGGCATCCTCGACCAGCTGGTGCCGCCCGACATCCCGATTCCCGCCCTGGCCGAGGTGCAGGTCGCGCTGGAACAGGCGGCGGCGGAGGTGACGGGGGAGAGCGGCGACCGCCTGAAGCAGCGCCTGCGCACCGGCACCGTGGTGACCCAGGACGACCGCAACTGGGAACTGCGCTGGACCCAGGAGCGGCGGCGCATCAACCTCTCCCGCGCCATCGCGGTCGACATGGAATCGGGCACCATCGCCGCGCAGGGCTACCGGCTGCGGGTGCCCTACGGCACGCTGCTCTGCATCTCCGACAAGCCGCTGCACGGCGAGATCAAGCTGCCCGGCGCGGCCAATGCCTTCTATGAGCGGGCGGTGAGCGAGCATCTGAAGATCGGCCTCGCCGCACTGGAGCGGCTGAAGCAGACCGGCGCCACCATCCATTCCCGCAAGCTGCGCTCCTTCGACGAGCCGCCGTTCCGCTGACCGCCAGCCCGCCGGCCGTCCTGCCTCTGAGGACAGCCGGGCGCCGGCCCGAACAGGCCCCGTCCGTCTGCCGCCCGGCGGTCCTGTCAGACGCCGGACGGCGCCGGACGGCGGTCCCACTCCAGCAGCCGCCAGCGCCCATTCTCGTAACGGAGGCGGCAGAGCGCGCCGGTGCG
>CAZIXP010000091.1:0-4725 GCA_964543245.1 uncultured Starkeya sp. | reverse complement strand
AGCGCGGCCGAGGTGGCGAGCCCCGCCACGCGGAACAGCGTCCGCAGCGTGCCCCCCGAGGTGACGGCGAGCACCGTCTCGCCTGCCGGCCTTCTGGCCATTTCGGCGAGGAAATCCGTCAGCGCCGCGAGGATGTCCGCCTCCTGCGTCGCCCAGCCGGCGCCGGTGGGCCACACCCCGTCGGCGCTCCAGGCCGCCAGCGTGGCGGCGGGCACCTGCGCCTCCAGCTCCGCAGTGGTGCGGCCTTCCCATGTGCCGTAGTCGATCTCCTGAAGGCGGGCGTCGGCGGCGATGGCGGCCTCCTCCACCCCCAGCACGGCGGCCAGCGCCGCGGCGCTCTCGCGGTGGCGGCGCAGGGGGCCGCGCCGGATCGCGTCCGGCCGCACGCCCTCGCGCTTCAGCAGGTCGCCCAGCGCGCGGGCCTGCGCCAGCCCTTCCGCCGTCAGCGGCAGGTCGGTGCGGGCGCCGACCCAGCTGCTGGGCTGGCCAGCCTCGAAGGTATTGCCGTGGCGGGCGAGAACAAGCTGCATGGGGATTCACCGGAGGGCTGCGCGGGGGCGGGCCGCGACTGAAACGGAGTCCCGGCAGCATGGCAAGTTGTCCTGATGGCACGTCGTGCGGCGACGCCATGCTGCGACGTCATGCGGGCACGGCAGCATGGCAAGGCGTCGTGGCAGGCCAGCATGTCCACTTCCTGCCCCGGCACTGCGGCCACGGACGGCGGCGCCCGCCGCCCCGGGATCGTGCCGCCTGCACGCCGCGGCGATCCGTGCTAAGGGGGCGCCCGGAAAGCCGGCGGCGGCCGGGAAGCAGGGACGAGTGGAATAGATGGCGGAAGCGATGCGCCCGGTGCATGTGATCGGCGGCGGGCTGGCGGGATCGGAGGCGGCCTGGCAGCTGGCGCGCGCCGGGGTGCCGGTGATCCTCCACGAGATGCGCCCGCTGCGCGCGACCGACGCCCACAAGGGCGACGGCCTCGCCGAGCTGGTCTGCTCGAATTCCTTCCGCTCCGACGACCACACCGCCAATGCGGTGGGCGTGCTGCATGAGGAGATGCGCCGGCTCGGCTCGCTCATCATGGACTGCGCCGACCGCCACCAGCTTCCCGCCGGCGGCGCACTGGCGGTGGACCGCGACGGCTTCTCCGCCGCCGTCACCGCCGCCATCGCCAACGAGCCGCTCATCACGCTCGCGCGCGAGGAGGTCGACGTTCTGCCGCCGGAGGACTGGGACAGCGTCGTCATCGCCACCGGCCCCCTCACCTCCCCGGCTCTCGCGCAGGCGCTGCGGGCGGTGACGGGCGAGGATTCGCTCGCCTTCTTCGATGCCATCGCCCCCATCGTCCATTTCGATTCGATCGACATGGACGTCGCCTGGTTCCAGTCGCGCTACGACAAGCCCGGGCCCGGCGGCACCGGGGCGGACTACATCAACTGCCCGATGGACAAGGCGCAGTACGACGCCTTCGTCGCCGCGCTGGTCGCCTCCGATACCGTGCCGTTCCGCGACTTCGAGGCGAACACGCCCTATTTCGACGGCTGCCTGCCGATCGAGGTGATGGCCGCGCGCGGGCCCGAGACGCTGCGCCACGGGCCGATGAAGCCGGTCGGCCTCACCAACCCGCGCAACCCCACCGTCAAGTGCCACGCCATCGTGCAGCTGCGCCAGGACAACGCGCTCGGCACGCTGTTCAACATGGTCGGCTTCCAGACCAAGGCCCGCCATGCCGAACAGGTGCGGCTGTTCCGCATGATTCCCGGGCTGGAACAGGCGGAATTCGCCCGGCTCGGCGGACTGCACCGCAACACCTACCTCAATTCGCCGAAGCTGCTGGATGGCACGCTGCGGCTGAAGGCGGCGCCGCGGCTGCGCTTCGCCGGCCAGATCACCGGCTGCGAAGGCTATGTCGAGAGCGCGAGCATCGGCCTGCTGGCCGGCCGCTTCGCCGCCGCCGAGCGGCACGGGCTCGACCTCGCCCCGCCGCCGCCGACCACCGCCCATGGCGCGCTGCTGGCCCACATCACCGGCGGCCATCTGCTGGAGGAAGCGCCAGCCGAGGACGGCGAGGCGAAGCCGCGCTCCTTCCAGCCGATGAACGTGAATTTCGGCCTGTTCCCCCCGCTGGTCGACGCCCCCCTCATCGGGGAAGACGGCAAGCGCCTGCGCGGCCCGCAGAAGGGCGCCGCCCGCAAGCAGGAGATGGCGCGCCGGGCGCTGGTGGACATCGCGGCCTGGGCCGCCGGCAACCGCTTCACCCGCGAGGCGGCGGAATGAACCGGCCGGTGACGCGCGCGGCGGCCGCCGCCCATTTCGAGCTCGACAGCGTGCTGAAGCGCGACATCTTCTCCACCATCGAACGCGGCACCTGGCATGACGGCACGGGCAACGCCTTTCCGGCGGTGCGCCGGCGCTACAGCGACGTCGCCTGGTGGGTGAAGCCGCTGGCGCGCCACTTCGCCCGCCGCGAGGCGCGGGCGCTGAAGCGGGCGGAGGGCTGCGGCTACACCGTGCCGCTCTACGCGCTGGAAGAGGGCTTCCTGGTGCGCGGCTGGGTGGACGGCGTCCCGCTGCAGATCGCCCGCCCGGTCGGCGACCGCGCCTTCTTCGCCTCGGCCCGGGCCGGGCTGCGCGCCGTCCACCGCCGCGGCATCGCCCATAACGACCTCGCCAAGCCGCAGAACTGGCTGCGCCGGGCCGACGGCACCGCGCTGCTGATGGATTTCCAGCTCGCCGTCTGCTCGCGCGGCTGGGACGCGAGCGGCCGGCGCATCCGCCCGCGCAGCAAGCTGTTCCGCATCGCCGCGCATGAGGACATCCGCCACCTGCTGAAGCAGAAGCGCAGCTTCTGCCCGGAGGCGCTGACCCCGAGCGAGAAGCGGATGCTGGCGCGCAAGAGCCTCATCAACCGCATCTGGATGTCGACCGGCAAGCAGGTCTACATCTTCGTCACCCGCCGGCTGCTGAACTACCATGACACCGAAGGCCGCGGCCCCCGCGCCATGGAGCAGGGCCCGCGCATCGCCGCGGAGCTGGGCAAGGTCGCGACGGTGCGCGAGGCACATATCGCCGATTTCCCGACCCCCGGCGGCAGCTTCGGGCTCTATGCCTTTGTCGAGGCGGCGCCGGGCGCGGCCGTCTCGGCCGAGGCGCTGCGGGCGCATCTGGCGGGCGCCCTGCCGGACCAGCTGCCGCCCGAGCATATCCAGCTTGTCGCGGCGCTGCCGCGCGACGCTGCCGGAAACGTGCGGGATGACCTGCTGCGGTTGGTGGCGCTGAACCAGATCGACCAGCTCGCCCTGCTGCCGCAAAGCGAGGCGGACCGCGCCACGCTGGAGCCCATCATCCGAGGCCGGCTGAACCTGACCGACCGGGTGCGGCGGGGCATCTGAGAAGCGACGCAGCGGCACGCGGCGCTTGCCAGCGCGCCATAGTCCATCATACTCGTAGTCTATTGCGTGTGATGGAGATGACGCATGAACAAGGTCCTCCTGCTGGCGCTGGGGCTCGGCATCGCGCTGGGAGCCGGTGCGCCCGGCACCGCGCCGGCGGCGCGCGCGGATGAGCCGGCGCTGTGGAAGCTCTACGACCAGTCGCTGAAAGGCGCGAAATACATCGACCTCACCCATGCCTTCGAGCCGGTGCAGCCGGTGTGGCCGGGCTTCGGGCCCGCGACCTTCAAGCCCGCCGTGGCCGGGCAGGACATCGAGGGCTATGTGAAGAAGGGCGAGGAATTCACCTATGAGAAGCACGGCTTCGTCGCCACCGCCTATGACCTGACCACCGATCAGTACGGCACCCAGCTCGACCCGCCCTCGCACTGGAATCCGCTCGGCGCCACCATCTCCGACCTGCCGCCCACCTTCGCCATCCGCCCGCTGGTGGTCATCAACATCGCGGACAAGGCGGCGAAGGACGAGGGCTACCACCTCCAGATCGCCGACATCGAGGAATGGGAGACCCGGCATGGCCGCATTCCCGAGGGCGCGGTCGTGTTCGTGCGCTCCGACTGGTACAAGAAGTGGAAGGAGCGCGAGCGCTTCGCCAACGCCCCCTTCCCCGGTGTCAGCCTCGCCGCGCTGAAATTCCTGCACCTCGAGCGCAAGATCCTGTTCCACGGCCACGAGCCGCTGGACACCGACACCACGCCGACGCTGGAAGGCGAGCATTGGCTGATGCACAACAACTTCGCCCAGGCGGAGGGTGTCGCCAATCTCGACAAGGTGCCGGAGGCCGGCGCGCTCATCACCATCGGCTTTGCCAAGCCGCTGGGCGGTTCGGGCGGCTATGCCCGCTACATCGCCATCGCCCCGGCGGACTGGCCGGAGGGCGTGACGATCGCCGATGCCCCGGGCGCGCCGCTGCCGACGCAGACGGCGCCGCTGAAGCGGGACGCCACCGGCGTGTTCCGGCCCACACCGGCGCCCTGAGGGGCTGGCGCCCGAGACCTGCCTACACCCCCGGGAAGGGCCGCCGCGCCGCCCGCCACAGCCGCCACAGCCGGCCGAGCGGCGGCGTGGCGGGCACCTCGCGGAAGGGGTCGTGCGTCCGCTCCATCCGGGCGAGATCGCCCGGCACCAGCGCCAGCGGCAGGAAGGCGGGCCGCGTGAGGGGATCGACCGCGGCGAGGGCGGCGCGGCCCGCGTCGTAATGCCGCCGCGCGAGGCGCCGCAGATCCGCCAGCGCCGCGAGAAGCCCCGGCGTCGGCGTGCCAGAAACGGCCTCCTC
>CAZIXP010000090.1:13663-16572 GCA_964543245.1 uncultured Starkeya sp. | reverse complement strand
GAGCGCCACCAGCCCCTCCACCGCCAGGCCCGCCGCGTCCAGCGCCGCCTCGAGCTTCAGCCCGCCGCGCGAGACCCAATCATAGGCTTCCCGCGCCTCGATCGGCGCGTCGGCCTCGATCATCTCCGAGGGCTTGGCGACCCGGCGGCCGGCCGCGACCACGAGGCCGGCGGCGATGGCGGCCTGGGCCCGGGCGCGGCTGTCGAACAGGCCGCGCGCCACCAGCAGCCGGTCGGCCCGCTGTCGCCCGGAAGACGCGGGGGGAGAGGAATCGGAGTGGGCCACGGTCGATCAATCACCCGTTCATCTGCGCTGCATTAGTCATGGAGCTGAAACCCGTTCATGCCGTTACGCCGCGCTGGGCCCGCACCCGCCGGCAGCCGCCAGGAAACAGATGCCGCTCCTCCGCCGTTCTGTCCACCCGACGCTCCGCGCCTTCGCCGCCCTCGCCGCCCTGCTGGCCGGCCTCACCCAGCCGCCGGGCGGCGCGGGCGGGCCCGGCCTTGCCGCCGCGCAGGCGGCCAGCGCCCAGGCCGCCGCCGGGCAGCCCTCCGGCAAAAGCGCAGGCAAGGCGGCCAAGAACAAGGCCAAGGCCGCCGCCAAGGTGCCGGCGAAACCGGTCGGCGTCTGGACCTTCGGCCGCGACGAGGACGCGATGATCCTCCAGTTCCGCATGCCCGGAGCGGCCGCCGCCACGCTGGTCGCCACCTGCCGGCCGGGCCCGGGGCTGTTCCAGGTGGTCGCCGAACTCTCCCCGCCCAAGGCGCAGATCGGCGACGCGGTGCGGCTGGTGATGGCCGGCGGCCGCATCAAGGTCGAATTCGCCGCCAGCGTGTTTCCCTCGGTCGAGCAGGGCCGCCGCGCCGTCGAGGCCCAGGCCCGGCTGGAGCCGAAGCTGGTGCAGCTCTTCCAGGAAGGCGAGCAGCTGCGCCTCACGGCGCCCGGCGCCAGCGCCAGCCTGCCGCTCGGCTCGGCCGGACGGGCGGTCGACAGCTTCGCCGACGCCTGCCTCAAGGCGACGCTGCTTCCCGCGAAGGGCTGAGCCGCGGGCAGGGCAGCACCCCCTTCCCCGCAGCAGCGCGGTAGGGGCACGTCAGCCGCGCAGCAGCGCGGCGAGGCAACGTCAGCCGCGCAGCAGCGCGGCGAGGGGCGCCGGGGCGATGCCCGCCGCGTCCTGCTCCCGGCCGAGCGAGGCCAGCACGCTGGTGACGATGCCGTTGCTGTCGAGCCCGGCCCGCGTCATCTGCGCCGCCGGCGAATCATGATCGATGAAGATGTCCGGCAGCTGCAGCGTGCGCGCCTTCAGGCCGCGGTCCAGCGCGCCGGATTCCGCCAGCAGCGTCAGCACATGGCTGCCGAAGCCGCCAACCGCGCCCTCCTCCACGGTCACGAAGACCTCGTGGTTGCGGGCGAGATCGAGGATCAGCCGGCGGTCGAGCGGCTTGGCGAAGCGGGCATCGGCCACCGTGGTGGACAGGCCGAAGCCGGCGAGCTGGTCCGCCGCGGCGAGGCAGGCCGCCAGCCGCGTGCCGAGCGAGAGCAGCGCCACCTTGGTGCCCTCGCGCAGCACCCGCCCCCGCCCGATCTCCAGCGGCACGCCTTCGGCCGGGCGCTCCACGCCCACGCCCTCGCCGCGGGGATAGCGGAAGGCGATCGGCCCGGCATCATAGGCGGCGGCGGTCGCCACCATGTGCACCAGTTCCGCCTCGTCGGCGGCGGCCATCACCACCATGTCCGGCAGGCAGGTCAGCATCGGCACGTCGAAAGCGCCGACATGGGTCGCGCCATCGGCGCCGACCAGGCCGGCGCGGTCGATGGCGAAGCGCACCGGCAGCTTCTGGATCACCACGTCATGGACGATCTGGTCGTAGGCGCGCTGCAGGAAGGTCGAATAGATCGCGCAGAACGGCTTGTAGCCCTCGGTCGCCAGCCCGGCGGCGAAGGTCACCGCGTGCTGCTCGGCGATGCCGACGTCGAAGGCGCGGTCGGGAAACTGCTCGGCGAAGAGGTCCAGCCCGGTGCCGGCCGGCATGGCGGCGTTGATGGCGACGATCCTGGGGTCGCGCCGGGCCTGCTCGATCAGGCTGTCGGCGAAGACGCGGGTATAGGTCGGGGCGTTGGACGCCACCTTCTTCTGGGCGCCGGTGGCGACGTCGAAGCGCTGCACGCCGTGATACTTGTCCGCCGACGCCTCGGCCGGCGGATAGCCCTTGCCCTTCTGGGTGACGACATGGACCAGCACCGGCCCGTTCTCGGCATCGCGGATGTTGCGCAGCACCGGCAGCAGGTGGTCGAGATTGTGGCCGTCGATCGGCCCGACATAGTAGAAGCCCAGTTCCTCGAACAGCGTGCCGCCGGAGAGGAAACCGCGGGCATATTCCTCCGCCCGTGCCGCCTGGCGGCCGAGGAACTTCGGCAGGTTGCCGGCGAGCTGCTTGGCGGTCTCGCGCAGCGAGCGGTAGGTCCGGCCGGAGATGAGGCGGGCGAGATAGGCCGACATCGCCCCCACCGGCGGGGCGATCGACATGTCGTTGTCGTTGAGGATGACGATCAGCCGGCTGTCCATCGCCCCGGCATTGTTCATCGCCTCATAGGCCATGCCGGCCGACATCGCGCCGTCGCCGATCACGCAGACCACGTTCCGGCGGGCGTCCTGCAGCTCACTCGCCACCGCCATGCCGAGACCGGCGGAGATCGAGGTGGAGGAATGCCCGGCGCCGAACGGGTCGTAGACGCTCTCGGTCCGGTTGGTGAAGCCGGAAAGCCCGCCGCCCTGGCGCAGGGTGCGGATGCGCTCGCGCCGGCCGGTGAGGATCTTGTGGGGATAGCACTGGTGGCCGACATCCCAGATCAGGCGGTCGTCCGGGGTGTTGAAGATGTAGTGCAGCGCGACCGTCAGCTCGACCACG
>CAZIXP010000090.1:0-13653 GCA_964543245.1 uncultured Starkeya sp. | reverse complement strand
AGATGGCCGCCGGTCACCGAGACGGCATCGATCGTCTCGGCGCGCAGCTCCGACGCGAGCTGGGCAAGCTGATCCTCGGGGAAACGGCGGAGGTCCGCGGGTTCGCTCACCAGGTCGAGAAGCGGC
This sequence comes from uncultured Starkeya sp., assembly GCA_964543245.1. Taxonomy (GTDB): domain Bacteria; phylum Pseudomonadota; class Alphaproteobacteria; order Rhizobiales; family Xanthobacteraceae; genus Ancylobacter. Next base: position 13,527 of record CAZIXP010000090.1, on the reverse strand, counting down.
GTCGACGGTCGGGTCAAGGACATCTCCGATACGCGGCCACGCGAGCGGGAACGGACAAGGCTGGGGCGAGATTGCCCCGCGGCGCGCAAAGGCCATCATCCGGCATACACAATGCCGCCCCGGGGTGCAACGCGCCGCCGCATGCCGACGTGCGGGCCTCATCTCCCGGTAGGCATGACCGCCCTGTGTTGCACGCAACGGCTGCAGAATGGCCCGAAACGCGGGTGGGGATGGCGGGTCTGGCCATTGGCCAACTCCGCGGACATCCGATAGAACCCGCCCATGAGTTTCGGTGTCGTGACGAGGCGGCCGGCGGAGACCCAGGCGGCGGGGCGCACCTGCCCGCGCCGGCTCGTGCTGTTCCTGCCCGGCCACGACGCGACCGACATGGACTATCATCACGGCCGCTTCGCCTATCAGGCCGGGCTTTGCGCCCGGCTGTGGTCGTTCACCGCGGAAACCTCGCCGCGCCTCGACGCCCCGGGCGATCTCGCCGGCCGCTGGCGGGTGCGCAGCCAGGGGCCGGGCTGGCAGCAGGAGACCGACTACGAAATCCTGCACTGGGACGAGATCGTGATGGCGCTGGACCGCCGGTCCGATGCGGTCCGGCTCTGGCGCGGCTTCGCGGCGCTGTGGAACTTCCTGCTCACCGGCACGGCGTGGCGTTATCTGCGCGCCTGCGTGCGCTATGGCCTGTTCTTCTTCTTTCCCTTCGCGGTGGTCAGCCTGTTCATGCTGGCGGGGCTGGCGGCGGGAGGCGCGGTCGCCCTCGGGCTGGCGTGGCTCGTGGCGGAGCACGCACCGGGGAGCCTGCCCGGCTGGGCACCGGCCCTGCTGGGCACGGGCGTCGGGATCGCCACCTTCTTCGCGCTGTTCCACAGCACCGGCCGGCGCTGGCGGGTTCACCACGCGCTCGACGACTGGGACCTCGCCCGCGCCTATATGCGCGACCAGACCCCGGCGCTCTCCGCCCGGCTCGACGCCTTCGCCGCTCATCTCGCCGAGCGGGTGCGCTCGGGCGGCTATGACGAGGTGCTGCTGGTCGGCCACAGCCTGGGGGCGACGCTGGCGGTGGGGGTGCTCGACCGGGCGCTGACCGCCGACCCCTTCCTCGCCGAAGGCGCGACGCGGCTGTGCCTGCTCACCTGCGGCGCGACCATTCCCAAATTCGCGCTGCACCCGGAGGGTGGCCGGGTGCGGGCCGAATCCCGCCGCGCCGCCGTGACGCCCGGGCTGTTCTGGGCGGAGTACCAGGCCCGGCACGACGCGATCAACTTCTACAAATTCGACCCGGTGCGGCTGAAGCGGGCGCGGCTCGACGACATCGACCTGCCCGCCGGCGCGCCCCGCCCGATGCCGGTGCTGCGCACCGCCAACATCAAGACCATGCTCACGGCGGAGAAGCTCCACCGGCTGCGCTGGCAGATGATGCGGCTGCACTACCAGTTCATGCTGGCGAACGAGCGGCCCGCCGCCTACGACTACTTCGCCTTCGTGATCGGCCCGGTGCCGTTCCCCGCCATGGTCCTCAGCCGCAACGGCCCGGCCGATCATTTCAGCCCCGACGGCTCGCTGAAGAGCCACGTCGCATCCACGGACGCCGCATGAGCATTCTCGCCGCCGCCAAGATCATCTGGGGCCTCGGCCTCGTCGGCTGGTACGCCATCCGCTGTCCCTTCGAGCGGCGGGTGAAGCGCGAGCGGGTGGTGGATGCGCGCTCGCGGCTGCGCGAGCGGGTGCTGCTCACCTGCTCGACGCTCGGCCTCGGCGTGGTGCCCGGCATCTGGGTGGCGACCGGCTGGCCGCGCTTTGCCAATTATCCCTTCACCGTGGTGCAGCTCGTGCTCGGCACCGCGGTGTTCCTCGCCTCGCTCTGGCTGTTCCGCCGCACCCACAAGGACCTCGGCAAGAACTGGTCGGTGACGCTGGAGATCAAGGAGAAGCACCGCCTCATCACCGAGGGGGTCTATCGCCATGTCCGCCACCCCATGTATTCCGCCTTCTTCCTCTGGGCGCTGGCGCAGCTCATCCTCATCCCCAACGCGATCGCCGGCCCGGCCGGCTTCGTCGGCTTCGGCATCCTGTTCTTCTTCCGGGTCGGGCAGGAGGAGCGGATGATGCTCGACACCTTCGGCGACGAATACCGCGCCTATATGGCCCGCACCCCGCGGGTGGTGCCGGGGGTATACTGACACGGCACGCCGCGGCATGATCGGCCGACGGAGGCACCATGCTCGAACTCAGGCCGAACTGCGAATGCTGCGACCGCGACCTGCCGCCCACCACGCGGGAAGCGATGATCTGTACCTTCGAATGTACCTTCTGCGCGGATTGCGCCGAGGCGGTGCTGGGCGGGGTCTGCCCGAATTGCGGGGGCGAACTGGTGCGCCGCCCGGTGCGTCCGCCCGGGCCGCTCGCCCGCAACCCCGCCTCGACGGTGCGGGTGTTCAACCCGGCGTGCCGGGACCGGGCGCCGGCGTGACGACCGCTCCCGTCAGCCGCGTGCCGGCGAATCCGCGCGCCGCCACCTGATCGCACAGGCCCGTCCACTGGCAGCCCGCGCAGGCCGTGCGGATGCTGCTGGCGGCGAAGGCGGCGCGCAGCCGCAACACCGCGTCCCGCGACAGGGAGAGCGCCGTCCCGGGGCCGACATCCCCGTCGAACAGGCCGGCCAGCGCCGCCGTCGCGGCACCGTCCCGCGCGGCAATGCGGGGTTCGTGGCAGTGATGGCCGCTGCCGAGCATGGGCGCGCAGACATCGTCCGGCCCCGCCACCAGCACCGCCCCCTCCCCCGCATTCAGCCGGGCGACGATCTGGTCGTAGCCGGCGACGAAGGCCGGGCTGTAGCCGCGCCCGACATAGGTGAGCAGGCACAGCAGATGGTGCGCGCGCAGCCGGACCGTCATGGGCGCGGCTTCATGGGCGCAGTATCATGGGCATGGTGTCAGGCGCTCATGGCCGCGACGCAGCCCGCCCCCGGCCGGCTCACTCGCCGTCCAGCGGCACCGTGCCGGTGGCCTTGCCGTCGGCGCCATGGGTGATCTTCTCCACCTTGGCCTCGGCGTCCTTCAGCAGCGCGTCGCAGCGCGCCTTCAGCGCCTCGCCGCGGGCGTAGAGCGAGATCGATTCCTCCAGCGGGACATTGCCGCTTTCCAGCTTCTGCACGATGGCCTCCAGCTCGGCCAGCGCCCTTTCGAAGCTGAGCCCGCTCACATCCGTCGCGTCGGCCATGGCATCCTCCCTCGCATCGACTCGCCGCCTTATACAGCAACGGCGCGGCCGGGTCGGCCCCGCGCCGCGCAAAAGCCGGGCGCGGGGGAGCCCGGCTCAGCCCCGCATCAGCGCCGTGACATGGGCAGAGGCCGAGCGCGCCAGCCCTTCGAGGTCGTAGCCACCCTCCAGCACCGAGACCAGTTTTCCCCCGCAATGCCGGTCGGCGACCTCCATCAGCTTGCGGGTGACCCAGGCGAAATCGTCCTCCAGCAGGTTGAGGCTGGCCAGCGGGTCGCGGGTATGGGCATCGAAGCCGGCGGAAATGATGAGCAGCTCCGGCCCGAACGCCTCCAGCCGCGGCAGGATGCGGCTCTGGAACGCTTCCTTGAAGTTCTCGCCGCCATCGCCCGGCCGCAGCGGGGCGTTGACGATGTTGTCGGAGGTACCGCGCTCGCCCACCGCGCCGGTGCCGGGAAACAGCGGCATCTGGTGGGTGGAGGCGTACATCACGCTGGGGTCCGACCAGAAGATCTCCTGCGTGCCATTGCCGTGATGCACGTCGAAATCGACGATGGCGACGCGGCCGAGGCCGTGGACCTTCTGGGCGTGGCGGGCGGCGACCGCGACATTGTTGAAGAAGCAGAACCCCATCGGGGTGCGGGTTTCGGCGTGGTGGCCGGGCGGGCGCATGGAGACGAAGGCGTTCGTCACCTGGCCCGACAGCACCTCGTCCACCGCCAGCACCGCCCCGCCGACGCCGCGCCAGATCGCCTCGCCGGTGCCGGGCGACATCACGGTGTCGCCGTCGATGCGCACCAGCTCGCCGTCCTTCTGCGGCATCGCCTCGTCCAGCGCGTCGATGAGGTCGGCCGGGTGGACCCGCAGGATGTCCTCGCGGCTGCCGCGCGGCGCCTGCTCGCGGGCGAGATGGGCGAACTGCTCCTGCTCGAATACGCGGTTCAGCACCCGCACGCGGTCGGGCCGCTCGGGGTGGCCCGGGGGCGTCTGGTGGTTGATGCAGGCGTCGTGCGAAATCAGCAGGGTGGTCATGACGGCGGAATGATCCTTGGCGTTCCGGGCTCGGGCGGGTGGTGCGCGGGCAGGTGAGGCGCGACGGGCGCGCCGCAGGCGTCGCGGGCTTCTCTTGTGCGGAAGGCTTGCGGTAGACGATATGCCAGCCATGTCCGGCATTCCAGCCGCAACCGGGAGAATTTCGGCCGCGCGCGGCGGTCGTGCCACGCTCTCCTCCCACGCGCGCCCTTGCGCGCCTCCCACGCTCTCCTCCCACGCGCGCCTCCCATGCGCGGGGGCGGCTTGACCCGCCGCGGCCGGGCGCCTATCGAGCCGCGCTCACGAACGGATATCGAACGACGATGGATGCGGCGATCGAGGACGGGCAGACCCGGCTGCTGGCGGCGGACCCCGCCGGCATCGCGGAGGCGGCGCGCCTTCTTGCCGCCGGCGGCCTTGTCGCCCTTCCCACCGAGACGGTGTACGGCCTCGCCTGCGACGCCACCGACCCGCACGCCGTCGCCCGGCTCTACGCCGCCAAGGGCCGCCCCTCCTTCAATCCGCTGATCGCCCATGTGCCGGACCTTGATGCGGCGCGGCGCATCGGCCGGTTCGACGCCCGGGCCGAACGGCTCGCCGCCCACTTCTGGCCCGGTCCGCTCACGCTGGTGGTGCCGGCGGTGGAGGGGGCGGTGTGCGACCTCGCCCGCGCCGGGCTGCCGACGCTGGCGATCCGGGTGCCGGCGCATCCCGCCGCCCGCGCGGTGATCGCCGCCAGCGGCCGGCCGATCGCCGCGCCTAGCGCCAACCGCTCCGGCCATGTCTCCCCCACCTCCGCCGCCCATGTGCTGGCGGACCTGCGCGGGCGGATCGACCTCGTGCTCGACGCCGGCCCGTGCCCGGTCGGGATCGAATCCACCATCCTCGACAGCTCCGGCCCGGAGGTGACGCTGCTGCGCCCCGGCGGCCTGGCCCGCGAGGCGATCGAGGCCGTGCTCGGCAGCCCGCTCGCCCGCCGCGCGCCGCTGGCGGCGGAGAAGGCGCCCCTCGCGCCCGGCATGCTCGCCTCGCATTACGCTCCCGCCGTGCCGGTGCGGCTGGAGGCGACGCAGGTCGCGCCGGGCGAGGCGCTGCTCACCTTCGCCGGCGCCCGGCCGCCGGGTTCGGAGAACGCCGCCGCGGTGCTGGACCTCAGCGCCGGTGGCGATCTGGTCGAGGCGGCGGCGCGGCTGTTCGCCCATCTGCGGGCGCTGGACGGCAGCGGGGCGACCGGCATTGCCGTGGTGCCGCTGCCGCGCCACGGCCTGGGCGAGGGAATCCGCGACCGCCTCGCCCGCGCCGCCGCGCAGCGCAGACGCACCGCCGCGGCCGCCACATCGGCAGCGGCGGGACGCCGCCGCGCGCCCTGCCCACCCGCCGCACAGCCTGTCGCCCCATTATCGCCGTCCCTTGCCCCATGGCGGCCATGGTGATGTCCCGCGCGGGCCCCAGCGCGGCGTTAACCGCCGGGCAAGGTTAATGGGCGACAACCATTCCGACCGGGCGACAGGACCTTGGGTGTGATCGGCCTGCCACACGGCGCTCCCGGCGCTGGCTGTAGAGCGTCGATCGCACACCGACCCCGCCGGCCGGCACGGGCGCACGCCCTTCCCTCGATGCACGGGAACCCGGCGCAAGCCGGCGGTCCCGGGACATGACGAGTGTAGATTGAACATGCGCGTGACGACGTTCGGCCGGCGGTCTCTGGCCCTTCTCGCCATTCTGGCGCCGGTGATGGCCGGCGCCGGGATCGGGCTGTGGTACCGCACCGCGGACGCGGTGGCCGCCGCGCCCGACGCCGGCGGCGAACGGGTGCGCCTGCGCCTCCTGCCGGTGAGCGGGCGCGAGCTGCGCATGGCGACCTTCGCCTGGCCGTCCTCCGATCTCGCCATCACCCCGCCCGGCCGCTTCCGCGTCGACGTCAACCGCGAGGCCAAGGGCGACCGCCTGCCCGTTCCCCACCGCATGATCGCCGGGGACGGCACCGGCCCCGCCCCGGCAGCGGAGACGGCGGGCGGCGCGAGCTCGACGGGCGCCGCCGGCGCGGCCACCGAGCCCGACGATCTCGCCGAGGTGCTGCCGTCCGGCGATCCCACCGGCGATCCCACCGAGCTGGAAGACGGCGCCACCGCCTATGGCGCGGGAAGCGGCACCGCGCCCGGCGATGGCGGCGGCGCTGTACCCGGCCTCGCCGTCTCCCTCGCCGACCCCGGCGGTGCCGAGGCCTCACGCACCGCACCGTCCCCTGCCGATGCCGACGCCGCGCCGGGCGCCGCCGAGGCCGCCGAGGCCGATCCCACGGGCGAGGCTGCCGCCACGGCCGACCCGGCCAGCGCTCTCGCCAGCGGCGAGCCGGACGGCCCGCCCGAAGCGCCCGACATGTCGGCCGGCCCGCCGGCCGACACCGGCCTGACCGCGCCCGATGCCAATGTGGCGGCGGACGAAGCGATGCGGGGCACCGCGACGTCCCTGCTCGCCCGCCCGGCGGACCGGGAACCGGCCCTCATCTTTGGCGCCAGCCTCGCGAGCCTGCCGCCGCAGCCGCTGGCGCCGATGGAAGCGGGGAGCAGCTTCGCCAAGATGGCCGAGGGTGAGGCCACCGCCGGCGAGGCGAGCCCGGCCGAACGGCTCGGCCTCTCCGGCAAGCGCCGCGAGCGCGCCGAGACCTGCCTCGCCGAGGCGGTCTATTTCGAGAGCCGCGGCGAGCCCGAACGCGGCCAGATCGCGGTGGCGCAGGTGGTGATGAACCGGGTGTTCTCCGGCTATTACCCCGCCGATGTCTGCCGGACCGTCTACCAGAACGCCCACCGCCACCTCGCCTGCCAGTTCACCTTCGCCTGCGACAATGTGCGGGACGTGGTGACCGAGCCGGAGATGTGGGAACAGGCCCGGCGGATCGCCGCCGACATGCTGGATGGCCGCCTGTGGGACGAGCAGGTCGGCCGCGCCACCCATTATCACGCCCGCTCCGTCCATCCCCGCTGGGTGCGCGAGATGCGCAAGCTGGACGCCATTGGCGAGCACACCTTCTATCGGCCCCGCCGCTGGGGCTGACCCCCCCGCAGGAGCCTTCGCCCCCCCGAGGCAGCTTCGCCCGAGGACGGCCGCCCCCGAAGACAGCCTCACGCCAGCCAGCCGGGCAAGGCTCGCCCTTGGCCGCGCGCGCATGACGACTCGCGCCTCGGCGACTCGCGCGATCCACGTCTGCCGCTGCCGCCAATTCCGTGTCATCCTACCTTTGACGGCCTCGCAGAAGGCCGCCGTCTATCCCCAGGGGGGCTCGCCTATGTGCCAGGACTGCAAGCAATCCACCTTATCCCTGTCGCGCCGTCGCCTGCTGCGCGGCTCCGTCGGACTGTCGGCTGCCGCGATGGCCGGCATGCTCGGCTGGCCCGAGGTCGCCGCCGCCACCTCGGCGGCGCCGGCCATCGCGCCCGAGGCGGTGATGAAGGAACTCACCGCCGGCAATGCCCGCCATGTAGCGGGGGTGCAGACCTGCACCAACTTCCTCGCCAATCGCGCGGCCCTCGCCAAGGGGCAGCATCCGATGGCGATCGTGCTCGGCTGCTCCGATTCGCGGGTGCCGCCGGAATATGTCTTCGACCAGGCCCCGGGCGGCCTGTTCGTCGTCCGGGTGGCCGGCAATTTCGTCGACACCGACGGTCTCGCCAGCATGGAATATGCCGTCGGCCATCTCGGCGTACCGGTGATCGTGGTGCTGGGGCACAGCTCCTGCGGCGCCCTGACCGCCGCCGTCGAGGTGGAGCAGAAGCATGTGAGCCTGCCCGGCCACCTGCCCTCGCTGGCCGAGCACCTGGCCACCCCGGTGCGCACGGCGCTCGCCGGCAATCCACCCGATCCGGTGGCCGCCGCGATCCGGGCCAATGTGCTCTACACCATGGAGCGGCTGAAGACCGAACCGTCCGAGGTCGCGGAGGCCATTCACGCCGGCAAGGTCACCGTGGCGGGCGGCGTCTACGATCTCGCTTCCGGCGCCGTCACCTTCGTGAAGGCGTGAGGGCCGCCCCGCACCGACACGGAACGCAGCACAACATCCCGAAACGCACAACGCCCGGCACGAGGCCGGGCGTTGCAGCGTTGAAGCGGGTTTGCCGGACGCTGCCGCGGCAGATCCCGGATCTCAGTTCAGCTTCGAGCGCACGTCGTCGACGGCGGCGGTGAGGACGCGATCCGCGGTCTCGCCCACCACATTCGCGGCGAGCAGGGTCTCGGCGGCCTTTACCGCAGCGTCGGCCGCGGCAGCGCGGACATCCGCCAGCGCCTGGGCCTCGGCCTGGGCGATCTTCTGCTCGGCCATGCGGGTACGCCGCACGATCAGGTCTTCGAGCTTGGCCTTGGCCTCGGCGGCGAGACGCTCGGCCTCCGACTTGGCGGTCGAGATGATCGCCTCGGCCTCGGCTTCGGCCTCGCGCTGGCGGCGCTTGTACTCGCTGACCAGCTTCTGCGCCTCCTCCTTGAGGCGGCGGGCCTCGTCGAGGTCGGCGCGGATGCGCTCGCCCCGCGCGTCGAGCGCGCGGGCGATGTTGGAGAACGCGCCAGCCTTGATCAGGATGGCCATGAAGATCACGAACGCGATCGCGACCCAGAGTTCCGCGTTGCCCATCGGCGGCGTCCTCAGTTCTTCACAACGGCGTCGACCGCCGATTCGACCGCCTGCGGCGCCGGAGCGGTACCGATCAGGCCGGAGACGATGGCGCCGGCAGCGTCGACGGCAATGCCGCGGACATTGGCCATGGCCGAGGTCTTGGTGGCGGCGATCTTGGCCTCGGCCTCGGCGAGCTTGCCGTGGAGGTCGGCCTCGAGCGCCTTGCGGCGGACCTCGGACTGGGCGGCGAGCGTGTCGCGGGTTTCCGCGGCGATGGAATGGGCCTTGCCGCGAGCGCTGGCGAGAGCCTGCTCATAGGCCTGCGCCGCCGCCTCGCTTTCCGCCTTCAGGCGGCCCGCTTCCTCGATGTCGTCGGCGATGCGATCGTGACGCTCTTCGAGGATGGTGCCGATGCGCGGCAGGGCGATGCGGCTCATCAGCAGATAGAGCACACCGAAGGCGATCGCCAGCCAGATCAGCTGCGAAGGAAATGTATGGGCATCGAAGGGCGGAAATCCACCGCCATGCGCTTCGCCTGGCGGCACCGAAATCTCCACACCGTTCGCCGCACCGCCGCTGGGCGGAAGGGGCGACGTGTCATCTTGCGTGCCGACGCCGTGCGCGCCGGGAGCCGACGTTTCCGCCTGCGCGACGACGAACGAAACGGCCGGACCCTCTGTCTGCGGCATGGTTCAGGCTTCCTCGATCGTAGAAGGCGGGGGTCGCCGGCATCGCGGTCTCGGAGACCGGCCGGCGACGCCCCTGCCGGCGTTTCGTCAGACCACGAAGAGCAGGACGAGCGCGACGACGAGCGAGAAGATGCCCAGACCTTCGGCGAGCGCCGCGCCGATGAACGCGCGGGCGAACTGGCCATCGGCCGCCGACGGGTTGCGCAGGGCGCCCGAGAGGAAGTTGCCGAAGATGTTACCGACGCCGATGCCGGCGAGACCCATGCCGAGGCAGGCGAGACCGGCGCCGAGGAACTTGGCGGCTTCCGCTTCCATGATCTTCTCCTATTGAATTCGCAGTAGCTGTGGTGAGGCGAAAAGGGTGGGCTCCCGCGACGGCGCCGATCAGTGACCGGGATGCAGCGCGTCGTTGAGATAGATGCAGGTCAGGACGGTGAAGACGTAGGCCTGCAGGAAAGCGACCAGGAATTCGAGCGCGGTGAGCGCCACGACCATGGCGAGGGGCAGCGTCGCGCCGAGGAGGCCGGCGACGCCCGACGCGCTCATCATCACCACGAAACCGGCGAACACCTTCATCGCGATGTGGCCCGCCAGCATGTTGGCGAACAGACGCAGCGAGAGGCTGATGGGGCGCGAGAGGAAGGAGATCAGCTCGATCACCACCATGAAAGGCAGCAGGAAGGCCGGCACCCCCGAGGGAACGAACAGGTGCAGGAAATGCGTGCCGTGGCGGAGGAAGCCGTAGACGATCACGGTGCCGATCACCACCAGCGCCAGCGCGGCGGTGACGATGATGTGGCTGGTGACGGTGAAGGTGTAGGGGATGAGGCCGACAAAATTGGCGACCAGCACGAAGATGAAGAGCGAGAACACCAGCGGGAAGAACTTCATCCCCTCATTGCCGGCGGTCTGCCGCACCGTTGAGGCGACGAATTCGTAGCTCATCTCCGCCAGCGACTGCAGCCGGCCCGGCACCAGGGTGCGGCCCCGCGTGGCATAGGTGAGGAAGAAGAACACCAGCGCCACGATGCCGACCATGTAGGCCGCGGAATTGGTGAAAGCGAGCTGCACGCCACCCGGCGCCCCCAGATCCACGATCTTCAAGATCTGGAACTGATGGATCGGATCGATCTCGCTGCTGGCCATTGCCGGTCGCTGCCCTCAATCGCGGCGCTGCCTGTGGAGCGCCGGCCCCGTAACCCCGCCGCCCCCGGCCCGGAACCTCGCGTCCCGCGCCTTCGTTCGGCCGCTCATCCCACCGCCCGCCGGGCGATGTCCCCCCGCCCGAAAGCGGAAATCTCAACCGCCGCCCTTCGGCGGCGTGCGGCCCGTCTCGCCGGCCGCCCGCAGCATGTTCACCACCGCGGCGCCGAAGCCGAACAGAAGGAACACGATCATACCCCAGGGCGTTGTACCGAACAGCCGGTCGATGCCCCAGCCGATGCCGGCACCCACCAGAACGCCCGCCACGAACTCGCTGCCCAACCGGAAAGCCAGCGTCATACCCGCGGAGGTAGACGTCCGGTCCGGCTCGGCCGGCTTTGCTTCCGCGCGCTTCTCGGACCGCACCCTGTCAAGAGCACCGCCGAGGCCGCGCAGGCGCCCCTGAAGCTCGGCATCGCTCACCTCCGGCCCCCGATCGCCGCCTTGGCCGTCCGTCTTGTTCCGGTCGTCCATCTCGTGCGCTCGGCCCCTGCCGGAGAAGGTAGCCCCACCCCCGAAAACCGCGGGCACCATAGTGATCGCCCCAAGGGGTGTCAAGGACGCGATCACATCTTTCAAGTGCTTGTTGGAATTACGTAATTCCGACGACAGGACGCTCTGTCGCAGGCGTTTTGCACCGCCCGCGCACCAAGGGAAGCCCTGCGTGACCTATTTGGCATACCAGAGCGCCTTCGGCGATGCGGCAAAGCTGCTGCCGCTCGTCGCACCCTGCGGCAGGTCCGCCGCTCAGACCGCCTCGCGCAGCGCCTCCGCGGTCGTCAGATCGACCGACACCAGCTTGGAGACACCGCGCTCGGCCATGGTGACGCCGAACAGGCGGTTCATCCGGCTCATGGTGATGGGATTGTGGGTGATGGTGAGGAAGCGGGTCCGGGTCAGGCCGCGCATCTCGTCCAGCAGGTTGCAGAACCGCTCGACATTGGCGTCGTCGAGCGGGGCGTCGACCTCGTCGAGCACGCAGATCGGCGCCGGATTGGTGAGAAACACCGCGAAGATCAACGCCATGGCGGTCAGCGCCTGCTCGCCGCCCGACAGCAGCGAGAGCGACTGCGGCTTCTTGCCCGGTGGCTTGGCGACGATGTCGAGCCCCGCCTCCAGCGGGTCGTCCGAATCGGTCAGCACGAGCTGGGCCTCGCCGCCGCCGAACAGCGTGCCGAAGAGCTGGCGGAAATGGCCGTCCACCACGGTGAAGGAGGCCTGAAGCCGCTCGCGCGCCTCCCGGTTCAGCGCGGCGATTCCCTGGCGCAGCCGCCGGATCGCCTCGGTGAGGTCGTCGCGCTCGGCGACGAGGCCCTGGAGCTGGCCCTCCACCTCCGCCAGTTCCGCCTCGGCGCGCAGATTGACGGCGCCGAGCCGTTCGCGCTCGCGCTTCAGCCGGTCCAGCTCGGCCTCAAGCCCGGCCGATTCGGGCAGGGTTGCGCCGGGATCGAGGCCGGCGATCTCCCGCGCGCCGTCCGGGGGCACGTCCAGCACGTCGGCGATCTCGCGCATCAGGTCGGCCCGGCGCTGGCGGCCAGCCTCCAGCCGTGCCTCGGCACGGGCGGCGGCCTCGCGGGCGGCGGCGAGCCCGTCCAGCGCCGCCCGGGCCAGCCGGTCGGCATCGAGCTGCAGCGCTTCGGCCTCGGCGAGCCGGTCGGCGGCGGCGCGGCGCGCGGCCTCCGCCGCCGCGGTCTCGTTCAGCAGCGCCCGGCGGCGGGCGGCGAAATGGGCCGGCACATCGTCCAGCTCGGCGCGTTCGATCGCCGCTTCCTCGCGGCGCGCTTCCAGCGCCGCCAGCCGCTCGCCGGTGCCGCCCGCCCGCCCCTGCCACGAGCTGCGCTCGCCGGCGATGGCGGCGAGGCGGCGCTGGCGCTGCTCGCGCTCCCGCGCCAGCCCTTCAGCGCGCGAGCGCGCCTCGGTGACGGCGGCGCGAGCCTCGGCGAGGCGGGCCTGCATGCCGGCGATCTCCGCAGCGCTGTCGGTGGCCGGCGGCAGCTCGGCCAGCGCGTCCTGCGCCTCGGCATGGGCGTTGGCGGCGGCCTCGCGGTCGGCCTCCAGCCGCTCGCGGCCCGCCTCCAGCGCCGCAAGACGGGCGGCGCGCTCGGCCCCGGCGCGCTCGGCGCGAGCAAGCTCGTCGCGCGCGCGCTCCAGCCCGCGGGCAGCGGAGCGGCGCGCCTCGCGGGCGGCACTCTCCCGGCTGCCGGCGCTGCGCAGCGCGGCCTCGGCCACCTCCAGCGCCCGGCGCTGGGTGGCGACCTCGGCGCGGGCGCCATCGAGCCGGGCCTCGATATCCGCGAGGCGGTTGCGCTCGGCCAGCCGGCGGGCGGCGGCGGTGGGCGCCTCGGCGGCGGCGTCGAAACCGTCCCAGCGCCAGACATCGCCCTCCACCGACACCAGGCGCTGCCCGGGCCGGAGGCCGGCGGCAAGGCGAAGGCCGTGCTCGCGCGGCACCACGCCGATCTGCGAGAGCCGGCGCGCGAGGGCGGGCGGCGCCACGACATGGTCCGACAGCGGCGCGGCGCCCTCCGGCAGGGCGGCGTCGCCCGTCTCCGCCGGCCGCTCCAGCCAGTGGACCGGGGCGGCGGGGTCGGCCGGCGCGTCGAGATCATCGCCGAGCGCGGCACCCAACGCCGTCTCGTAGCCGCGCGCGACGCGAAGCGAATCGAGCACCGGCCGCCACTGCCGGCCATGGCCGGGGTCGAGCAGCTTGGCGAGGGTGCGCGCCTCGGTATCCAGCCGCTGCAGCGCCTTCTCCGCCTCGGCAAG
>CAZIXP010000089.1:0-16587 GCA_964543245.1 uncultured Starkeya sp. | reverse complement strand
AGATTTTATCAGGATTAAGTAAGAAGCAGAAAGAAGCTCTTGATGAAGTAGTGTTTGCACGAAGGACTAGGGAGATTATAGATCGTGATGCTCTAATGAAAGGGAAAGATACCAGATATAAAACTCATAAACAGCCTGCTGGAGTTAATGATAGAGAGGTCTGGCAGGCATTTATAGATGATATTGGGAATAGGCATAATCTTACTCCTGAACAGGTAAATGAGGTGTATCGTAGAACTGATATGCTCTTTGATATTGCTAGAGATCAGCTTAAACAACTTTACGATAACGGTATCATCACAAGTGAGGTATTTGAAGATCTTCAGCATCTTGACTACTCACGAAGACAGTTGATAGATATTATAGATCCTCCCGCTGAAGGTATCGGAGCTTCTGCTATTGGTACTCGAGAGAGTGGAATTAAAGAGCTTAAGGTTGGAGTCGAAGGTGAGCTTCTTGAGACTGATGCTATTAGGCTTCTTGAAGATCTTGTGATCAGGACTCAGAATAGAATCATGCATAATAATACTGCTAAGAGTCTGTATGATCTTGCAGATGCGAATCCTGACAGTCCTATTGCTAGGATTCCTAAGAAAGATATATGGCAGTTAGGTGATGAGCAGATAAGTACAGCAGGTCATAACCTGGCAGGCTGGGAACCTATCAACGTATTCATAGAAGGAGAGAAAAAGAAAGTCTACATGCCTCATGAGTATGCGAGAGAGTTCGTGAACTCTAGCAGAGAGATCTCTTACGAGATAGGTAAATGGGCTAGGATTGTTTCTGGAGCTTCATTCGTGAGAGCTATGGCTACTGGAGTAAATATAGGCTTCGCGATTAAGAATATCTTTAGGGACTTTGCCTTTATGTGGATAGCTTCTCAGCATTATGTTCAGGGGAGTGGGTGGCAGTCTACGTATTCAGTAGCGGCTCCTAAGGCTATGGGTCAGATGTTAGTTGACCTTAAAGAAGTAGCTAGGGATGTTTTCATGCGAGAGGGGATTTATAAAGAGTATGTTAATGAAGGAGGTATTCTTGACTTCTTGTCGGATAAGGATAGGATCTTAAAGGAAAGGTACAGGAAAGAAAAAGATCCGAGGATGAGGGCTATTATTGATGCTCTGTATTATGCAGGTAATACAAGTGAGCTTCTTGGTCGAATATCTTTATATAACAGAGCTAAGAAGAAACTCAAAGCTGCTGATCCTAAGAGATCAGATGCTAGTATCAGACAGGAAGCTGCTTATTTATCTAGGGACTACTTATTCTTTGGTGATTATGGAAGTTTCGTAAAAGCAGCCGATACTGTGATCCCTTACTTTGGTGCTACTGTAAAAGTTACTCAAGGACTTTTCAGAGCTGGGAATAGAAACAGTACGGAGTTTGCTCTGAAAGCTTCTCAGGCTATTGGGTTAGGTGCTGCGTTGTATCTTATTAATAATGCTATTAATTCGAAGGCTTATAGAGATGTAAGTAAGAACGATAAAGAGAGAAATCTGATTATTCCTTTCTTTATGCCTTATACAGGGACTGATGGTAAAGAACATTATTTCTTCTTTAAGATTCCTAAAGACCAGGGACAGGCTTTCTTTATGCAGCTTGGTGAGCAGGGAATGAAGCTTCTTATGAACGATGAGGTAGACGGAGAGTTATTTGCTTCTACCCTGAAGGGTCTTTCGCCTGTTCAGGAGATCCCCAACATCCCAGCGATGAATGCTATTCTTGGATATGTTACTAACAAAGACTTCTGGACATATGCAGACGTATGGAAAGGAGCGCAGTTAGGTACTGGAATATTTGATAGAGAGAATGAAAGGACTATGGCAGGTCCTTACAAGCCGAATCCTCTGTCAGTGGCTATAGGAGATGCTACAGGTCTTTCTCCTGATAGATTCAATAGTGCTATAAAGTCTATGGTTCCTAGAAACTGGATTACAGATGCTTTCGGGACTATTACTCGTAGTATGTTTGATAGAGTTCCTGATGAGTATAGAGAGATGAATACTGCTGAAATTTTCTCTAAACATTCTATTCCTATTGGGTTAAAAGATATTGTCGGTACTACCGATGATATGAATGGGATTAGAGATGAGTTCAGAGAAGGGGAGATTAAGAAGCAGATTCAAAGAACTATCAACAATGGGCAAGTTGATAAGCTTACTGAAGAGGCTATGAAGTATAACCCGAAAAATTCTGATGGTTCATACGACTTTGATAAGGTCTTTGATTATATCTACTCACAAGAAGATGTAGACGAGGTGAGGAGACTTGAGCAGAGGCTTGAGAAGAATAAAGTTGTAGCAGAACTTCCTCATGGAAAACAGTTTAAGTCCATGGATAGTATGACTCCTGAAGGTGCTGCTTATGCTCTTCATACAATGCTAAAGAATAAGAGTGCCGAAGAGAAACAGAAAATAATGGATGAGTTTGATGAGTACTGCATTGTGAGTAATATAGCGTCAGACACCTTTATATATGAATTCAGTAAGCTTGAAGGAGAATAGAGGAGGGGAATCACTTCCCCTCCAATTCCCCTATTGTTAATTTTTACCAATAGGGGATTTGTCTTGAAAGAA
The DNA here is from genome assembly GCA_964543245.1 of uncultured Starkeya sp. Taxonomy (GTDB): domain Bacteria; phylum Pseudomonadota; class Alphaproteobacteria; order Rhizobiales; family Xanthobacteraceae; genus Ancylobacter. The sequence goes on along the minus strand of CAZIXP010000089.1, from coordinate 14,011 downwards.
CACCTGGTCTTTATAAGAGATTCTTGAACCTTTCACGTCTATAGCTCCTGAGAGTTCGAGGGTTCTTATAATCCGTTTCATCTCGATCTCGTCTGCGTTATAGTAGAAAGTCTGAAGAAGTTCCTCAAATGTAGTATCACCCTTTCTCGAGATAAAGGCGAAGATTTGAGGTAATGTTTCAGCCACCTGAGACTTTCCAACTCCTGTAAAGACTCGACTCATTTTCTTCTCGGCACGTTCAAGAACTCTTATAGCGCGTTTTAGGTCCTCTCCATTAATAACCATCTTGTTGGTTCTAGAAGCACTCATGATCATTGAGAGTTTCATTACATGAGTAGCCCTTCTTCCAGTATAACCTTCAAAGCGAGGGTCGCTGAACTTGTTATGAATAGAACCTTCTTTAACATACCACTCAGTCCAGTAGTCTATAAAGCTTTCTGTAAATTTAAACTTACCAGAGAGAGTGTTTATCATTTCCAGATCTTCAAGAAGTTTCTGCCTGAGATCTATTTCTTCTCTAGAAAGGAAGTGACAAGGTACTACTTTTCCTTTAGACTCTTCGCATATGAAGATGATTCTGGAAGTGAGTCCAGAACCGATAGCGTCAGGAGGGAGAGCAGCGGCTATGAGGTCAGGAGTTGTTGCTCCTATTATATTCACCCATACTCCGATGATTTCCTCTGTCTGACGTGATATAGTTTCATATTTCCATCTCTTATCGCAGTCATACCAATCGCACAAGTCAGACATTAATTCCCTGTTATGATAACCAAGGAAGACTGTGAACTCCTTTGAGAACACAGTAAGCGAAGAGTGGAAGTCCATCTGACCATTATCAGGATTGATTTCCGTGTATGTAGTATCCTTAAGACGTTTAATTAAGGCTTGTCTTGTTGTAGCCTGTGCTGCCATAGTTATGCCGAGGTCATTCAGAAGATCATAACCAGGACCCATAGCAGTACCTTTTCGTGAGGCACTAGGACCAACAAGAACTATATACAAGTTCGGAAACCAGGTCAGATGTCCCCAGTTTATCTGTACCTTTCTCTGTAAGGCTGCGGCTATCACGCTAATAGCCGTCCAGAGGCGAAAGGAATCTTGTGCTTCGGTCTGCTCTGTGTAAGTCATGAATCCCTCAAGCCAGTCAGTTAGGTTCCTTTCGTTCATCTGTTCCTCCGCAGAATTGTGTGTAGAGATCATGGAAAAAATCTGGAAGTATTGTGAAGAAACTACAGAGTAAAGGAATCATGATCTCTCTCATCTGCGGATGAGCAGTCTTTGCACAACGAAGTTCAAAGATATGGCGCCACTCACGAAGGTTTGCTGTCATGATGAGTTCTGTCTTGAGGGAGTTAGGAAGGACAGAACGTGCTTGCTGAGGAGTCCACCCACTATCAAGAAGCTCTTTGTAGAAATTCTCTGCATAAGCCATAGCGGAGAGCCAGCGGAGTTCGTTTTCGTTGTAGTAAGGGACTCCTGTGTGATCCTCTATGATGCCTTCGTTAGTGTTAGGCATCCAGCAAGGGATGATGAAAGTGACATGATCACTTCCATAATTACAGTATCTCGTACTCTCCTGTGAGAAAGAAGCAAGACGATGTCTCACGAGTTCATGAGATACTCCTCGATCACAGACAATCCCTACAGTGACAGTGCAGTGTTCTATGATGGATAAGTGTCCTTCTTTTATTCTCTTTCGAACAAAGAAGGATTGTCTTTCCTCACTGTCAGGCTGCTCTGATTTATAACAAGTCCTTCCATAATTATCTACAGCTTTTGTAGAGTTAAGATGACTTACGTTAATTATTGTTGCGTAAGGCTTTATCAATCTCACTGTATGCCTCCTTAAGCATTTTTGAGAATTCGATAGGATCATTAGGAACTTTCCTGCTCTTGAATTCTTTCATCTCTTTCTTGAACATATTAAGACCGATAGAGATATCAAGAGGTAAAACAAAATCCCTTCCGTGGAATGTTAGAGGTGTTTCAAGTGACTTCTTAATGGAGAGAAGAATTCTAGCATGATCTTCCCAGGGGAGACTAAGAGGAAGAGAGAATACTATCGAGTCATGTATCTGGGCCATAAGCTTAACATGTCTGAAGAGAGGATCTTCGTTGAAGTAGATGTAGTTTAATCCTCTCTCGTCGATAAGGTCAGCGATAGTACTCTGAGGAATCTGAGCGTAGGCTTGCTTGAAGAGTTCAGGTCCCCACTTATCGAGAAAGATTCTCTTACGGCCGAAGAGGTTTTCTACCATCCTATTCTTCTTTAGCATAGCTTGGACGAGAGAATGAAAACCTGTTCTCACTCCTGGATAGGCTTCGTGGTACTTGTTCACGATATACTTAGCTTCGCTTTCAGGCATTTCGTAGTAGAGAGCGAAGGTCTTATAACCAAGATCATAATTAAGACCGTGGTTCGCCTTCTTTCCCCAGAAGCGTTCACTATGAGTACCATCGCCTAGGTCACTTGATTCTTCCTCATCACTGATTTGATCCATAGGCTTACCGAAGATAAGACTTGCGGTGAGAGTATGGACGTCTATGTTATTCTCAAAGGCCTCGATCATAGGAATGATACGTCCTACATAAGCAACGATCCTATTCTCACCCTGAGAAACGTCGACAGAGTAAATTACCGTACCTGTATCAGCGATGTAGTATTTAAGAAGTTCATGAGGGACGTTCTGTTGGTTTCCTCCCTTACCAGTAATGATGTTTTTAGATGAGCTTAGTCTTCCTGTCTCACCTCCGACTGGGTTGTAGTAGGATCTGAATCTCCCATCCGCGTCTATCTTGGTTATGTCAAGATAAGTGCCGAGAACTTTGTTCTTGAGGTTACGAAGACGTTTGATGATAGATGCTTCCTCATAACCTTTTCTAGCCAGACGCTTGAGAGCATTTACGTCTACAGTTTCTACATACTGACCTTTGTTGTTACGTTTTCGGTAAGGAGTTTCGCCTTTCTCTTTGTAGAAATAATCTTTCATTTGATCAGGCGAATTCCAGTTGATAGCCCTTCCAGTGATTTCGTAAAGACGTTTTTCTAGTTTGGTGATCTCGTTGATGGCGTCTACTCTACCCTGAGCCATTCCGTCGATATCTATTCGAATACCGTTCATAGACATGAAGGTGATGGGATAGATTATACCTCTCTGCCTGTTGTAAGTTTCTACGTTGTTCTGCTTTATGAGATCGTCTATCTGACATGGATGAGCAGCGGCGGTTGATATAGTATCCATTCCGTTATACATCCAGAATTTATCTACTGAACCGCCGACTTTGAAGTACTTCTTTCCATCATCCTTATAATAAGGAATGTCAGTGTAGAAGGAATCTATAAAGTCAAGACCTACAGAGAAATCAGGCATGATGACTTTCTGGGCTATCATAGTATCATGAATGTCACCTTGGGTTACTATCTTGTACTTCCAGAACATGTAAGATATATCGAAGACTATGTTCTGACCTCTCTTTGAGATGCGAGGATCCTGGAGGATGTCTGCTACCATTCTCATTATAACTTCTTCTTGATCGAGGGAGAAGTAGTCGTTCGTGTATTCTACGAACGGAATACAGATAGAATCTGTAGGTGACCAAGCGAAACTGAGACAGTGAAGTTCTTCTCTCACAACCTCGATGTCGAAGTCTATAATCTGGCCTCTTACACCAAGGTTCTTTATATACTCGAGACGTTCTAGAACCTGGTAGTAATTAGGCCTGATTATGACATTTCGAGGGATGAGGTTTAACTTCTTATCTCCTGCTTCTTCTCTAGCTCTGATTAGATCATGAAGGATCAGATGGGTATTGAGATACTGATTCTTTGGAGGTATGATCGTGGCAGGATGGATTGTAGGTATTACCTTAAGACCTGGGACAAGAGTAGATTCGAGAATAGAACCTCTCCAGCGAGTAATACCTGTCCTTCCTGTCAGTGCGTAGAGAGCGACGTTGCCTATTGCAACAGCAACAACAGGGTCTACGTACATAAGTTCTTCTTTAAGGAAGCAGAAGTAATCTCTAGCCTGCTGAGACATAATCACGCTACCTTTCTTTGTGAACTCTATGTACGAGACCAAAGGACTGTCGAGGTCTTTTATTGTGTTAGTTATGTAACACGAAGTCCTGGGAATTCTTGCCATCCTTAAGATAGAGTCGAGTTCCTCACCTGCAGGGCCTACAAAGCATTCCCTTTTCATTACCTCTATTCTCCCAGGCTGTTCACCGATGAGAGCGATAGGGGCTTTCAAAGGACCGTGGCCCATTATAGCACTTTTAGGTATGTTCACTTTGTATTCTCCTGTTGGTAAAATTTACCGAAAGGGTTTATATTCCGCCCTTGAGGTAGTTATCCACTTCGAGAATGAAAGGTTCTTTGTATGCAGGGTTTATGTCAGTAGCCACAGCACTCATCTTACATGCTTCAGCAGCTAAGATACCAACACCAGAGCCAGCACAAGGGATAAGAACTCTTGATCCTTCGAAAGCAAAGGTTGAATAGAGTGAGGTCATGAGTTCTATGGGCCTTTGTGTCGGATGATACTTGTGTTGAGGAGGTACTGGAGGGAAACGGAAATCATTGGCAGTACCTGGCTTTGCCAGTGCGGGCTGACCTTTCCATGCGTAGTAGAACATTTCGAAGGAGCTCGCAAGACGAGTGTTTGGATTAAGAGATTGTCCATGACCTTTAGTCCAGATACCTACCATACGGGTAGTGTTCCAGCCGGCTTCTGTGATCCATCTAAACATATCCTCAAACCAGGGTTCAGGACCGAACCATACTATCATCCAGGCATGTTCCTTTGCGAGACGATAACTCTCTTTAAGCATTGTCTGCATGAAGAGAGGATAATTCTCAGGAGTTATCTCGTCGTACTTATCGAGGTCATACTGGGTATTTGCCTGAGATTCCTGACGCTTAACCCTGGACAGATCGATGGAATAGGGAGGATCTATCTCAATCAAGTTAAAGAGAGAATCTTCCATCTTCGCTGCTACATCAAAGAAGCTTCCGATGATATAGGAGTTCGAGATTCTTCTTAATCGATCAGATCCTGTGTTCTCAACTACTCGCTTAGCAAGTTCCTCACGAAGTAAGGTTTCTTGGATCTTGCTCATAAGCTTAGTAGCTTCTGACTTATTCTTACATCCGTCAAAGAGTTCAGGAAACTGCTCAACAGCATTAGCGAGTTGGATGTCTTTTTGCACAGACTCCCTTGACCTATTCACAAGGTTTGCTGTTTGAGCAACTCCCCATCCAGAAGCATCAGGAAGAGTAGAGATCTTCTTACCGTGGATAGCTTGCTGGAGATCATGGATTTTCTTCTGGAGTTTTACCAGTTCTATCCACTCAAAGTCCTTGCGATAGAAGTTCTCATGAAGTTCCACGGTCATCATCTCTACTTCAGAGAGTTTGCCAGGAACGATCCTTACCAGAGCTTTGGTATCTTTATTCAGTATCTTGGCCTTGAGCCTCCTATGCCCAGCCAGAAGAAGGTAAGGCTTCTCACCTTCCTGTCTTGTTACTACAAGAGGTTGAAGAAGTCCGATTCTTTTAATACTACTCGCTAGGCCATCAAGGTCACCGAAGTCTTCTCTTGCCCGATCGCCTATGTCTATGAGATTAATATCAACACTCTCAAAGATGTCTTCAGAACGATCTTTAAGATACTGTTCAACATCAGTCTCAGCGAGTTCCTGATTTTCCAAAGCAGCCATTTCAGTGTCATTCATTAGAGCTCCCCTAAGAGTTCAAGCAATTCTTTTGCTTTTTCTGCAGACATACCTTTGGTAGATAACTTTTCCCTAGGTGCTTTTGTCTGCTTTACTGGCGCCGGTTCTCTGCGTTGTCTGCGGATATTTCTAAGCATTTCCTGCAGCTCGTCAGAACTCATTTCCGACATTTTCTTTCCTACTAAGTCAGTTAAGTTCGCCATTTACATCTCCTGTTCCGAGAGTTTTGATTAAATCTCTCGGCTTTATTATACCTGCGATGATTGCTGCTATTGTTAGTTCTGCGTCTCCTTGTTCAAAGAGTTTTATCAAGTCGTCTACTATAGCAGAAAACAAAAGCCTTTGCATCCCCCAGGGTATATATTTTGTTAGTTTCTTATATTGCTCCTCGTCTAGTTCTACCGATAAGCGTGGAGTATACTTGCTTGACATCTTACCTCCATTAGGAGATAGAAACACCTCCATTAATTTTGTAGTAAAGATCCCTTGTAGCTCTAATATCACTCATAGCATCGTGAGCTGAAATCGCTACACCGTATTTCTCGCAGATAGTTTCAAGTTTGAAGTTAGGAAGCCGAAGACCTTTTACATATTCCTCAGCTACAACATGAGCTACGTCGATCTTTGGCCACGCGAAGTAAGAGCCGAAGTATCTATCGCCGTTCATGGTAAAGAAGTTTCTAAGGAATCCCTCGTCGAAACCTACATTATAACCGGCCAGGACGATTTTATCCTCTTTGGTGTATTTATCTACATACTTGTTGAGGAAGTTGATGAAGGAGAAATAAACATTTCTGTAAGGGGCGAAAGAGATGAGGTCTTCCTCTTTAATACCGTTCACCTCTAGTGCTTTTCTATCACAGCCCCTGGAAAAGGTCTGATCTGGTAGTTTACCTCCTCGATAACTTCCTTGTCAAACTCCATGATTCCAGAGAGCTGAATGATAGCATTGGTGGTACAGTTAATACCTGTAGTTTCCACGTCAAACCAGAAGATCTTTCCCATACTAATCTCCTCCAAAAGTTCTGGTCCTGGGCATAGAATCAGAACCGTAGAATGATACTGAGAGTGAATCGTATGGAGTATCGTCGTCGACTACTATCTCAGCTACTCCCGCATTGATTAAGATCCCTAAGCACTGCTTGCAAGGAATTACGCAGTTCATGTATAAGGTAGTTCCTTTAACAGACACTCCGTTCCTAGCCGCTGCTACTACAGCATTCATCTCTGCATGAACAGCAGGACAGTACTCGAGACCCTGACCAGATTTATAACCCATGACTTTACGAGGACAGACTCCTTCGGTTGAGGAACGTTCCGCACAGTGCATACAACCTCGAGGAGGTCCGTTGTAGCCTGTTGCTACTACGACACGATCCTTGACGAGGATAGCTCCTATTTGTCTTGAAAGACAAGGACTCTTTTGTGCGACGGTTTCACAGATATCATGAAAATAGGTATCCCACTTTACTTTCATCTATCTCGCTCCTTTAACTCTGATAGTTCTGAGCAAGGCTAGTACGTCAGGAAGACTTCCTATCAATCTCACATCAGCGTGGATAGAGTTAAAGTTGGTAACTACTTTTCCTCCTTGATTTGTTGTGAGAGTTTCTGTTGTGTCTTCATTCTTTACTTCCGGCTCGTTCTTCATAGGTATTTCTCTACCTGCTATAGTGGGTGTGATAGGAGGACTCTTCCTCATCATTCCTTTCTCTACCGCTGCCTCAAAGATGAGTTTGTTAGCATTTATGCGGTAGTAGACTGTGCTCTCTGTAACTCCGAGTATCTTTGCTACAGCGTGAATGTTAGCACCTTTGTGGATAGCAGAAATAGTGTCCCTGACTACGTTCTGTGAGAGAGCCATAGGATTACTTCTTCTGGTTCTTTGTTTCGGCTTTTTTCACAGGAACAGGAATGTCAGAACACAGTTTTCCATCTCTTTCCTCGTCGATGAGAGCCTGCATGTAGCAGGTGTATACCAAGATGTCGATGAAGTATTCAAGGAACTTCTCCATCATAAAGCTATTCTTTTTCTTGAACATAATAGGAAGAGCAGTAAAGTGCTTCGTGACGAGAGCGTGAACAAAAGCTTCTGGAGTAAGTCCAGTAGCTTTAGCGCCGGCCTTAATATGGGCCAGACGATCTCCGCTATCATCTTCGTAGAACACGCCCTTACTGCTTACCATGTCAAGAGCTTCTTCAAACAGTGCTTCCATCTTTTTTAGTAACATTTCTTTAGTCATAAATTCTCCTTTAAGAAATTTAATGAGCGGCTACTCCTATTGTTTCTACTATTAAAGTAGTGTGGAGATTTCCTGTCTCCCTATTTGCCAACCGCTAGTCTCAATTAGCATAGTTTCGCCGCTCCAGGACCTTTAGAGTGTCATGACCCTAAGGTTTCCCTTTACTTGGAACCGATGAACTTCTTGACGTAGTTCTGCTCACCGTACTGCTCGTCCTCAGACACGCCGAGAATGGCCCAGCCTTCACGACCAACCCAGGACTCTTCGTCCCCAGGACGCTGAGGGTCAATACCGAAGCACTCGAAGAACTCTACCATCGCCCAGCGAGTACGTTCAAACTTCTTCCTGTCGCTGTTAGCGAGGTCCTTAGTAGGAACCTGCAGATACTTTGTAAAGTCCTTGGCGAGAGGATGATCACTGACCTCGAACTTCGGAAGGATGTAGGGATCACCATTCTTGTTCGTGTCAGCGGTCACAGAGATGATACGAATCTTGTATTCCTCGTTCTCAGGGACAACCTCAGGAGCCTGCGCACCGTCCAAACTTTCCATCTGATCCATAATACTCATAACTTTTCTCCTTTTCTTTAGGTTTTATAGTGTTTAATTTTCCTTATTCTCTTCGTCCTCTGTTGGTAATTTTTACCGATAGCGTTTATGATGTATTCTGCATTAAGTTCCTCCTTCCTCTTGATAAATGCTTATTTAAGAAATAGTGGCTTATCCTCAATCGATAGGCCAACCTTCTTTCTTAACGCCTTCATGTCTGGAACTTCAACCGGTGCGAGTTTCTTGTCAGCAGCCAAGCGAGAGCGAGCGAGATAGAGGCCTGTGGATTGAGTGAGGATTTGGAAGTCTGAACCAGAAGAAGTTTCCTTCGTTCTCGTCACCCATATCTCATCGAAGAGAAGAGGGATAATGATCATGCCGTCTCCAGTAGTCATGAGACGAAAGATATGGCCTTTGTCTGGATCTTCGCGGAGTTTGAGATGACCGGTGACTACTACATCACAAGGAAGATCGAGAATACGACGCATCCAGTTACGGATCTCGACTTTCTGAGGAGTATAGTCCTTTGTGAAACGAGGTGCTTGGCCTGCAATCTTGTCCTTCTTCAAGATGTTGTTCATGATAGCTTCAGACCAGGTCGTGCAAGAGTCGAGGTAGTAAGTGCCTATGTAATCGAAGTATCCATTCTTCTCTCTCCATTCGAAGTTCTTCTTCCACTCTTCAAAAGCGAAGGGATTCTTTGGATCTTCTCCTTCATAGATAGAGTCTACTATGATCTCCTTCTTTGCTATGTAGTCTCTGACGCATTTCGTTCCACCAGGATCAAAGGAGTCAAAATGCACTGGCTTTCGGCAGGTACGAGAGAGGTAGGATTTCCCTGTACCTGATTCGCCTGTGAGGAGAACATTGAACTTTGACTGCTGAGGGTCTTTGTCGTAGTAGTCCCTCAGCTTGTTCATCTCCTCAAGGACTTTAGGATTTATCTCGTCTGACATTTATAGGCCTCCTTTAAGACCGGTTCTTATTAAGATTTCTCTTAACCTCTTCCCAGTTACTATCCCATTCTTCTCTTACCTCTGCAAGAATAGACAGTGCTTTTGTTATTTTCTCCTTCTCCTTTTTTGTACAGAAACTGCTAGTTACCATATGCTGGAGATGTAAGAAACCTGACGTTAAGAGGCATTTATGCCAGTTTCGTGTAGAAGCATCTCTTTGTGCTTTACTCATTATACATACTCCTTCAGTGTTAGATCTATCCTCTCTGTTGCCGCCTCCTCAGCAAGAGGATCCCAGTGTCTGATCACATAGCCTATAGGAGGATTCTGACAGCGGCGAAGAGGGTTAGGCCAGGCGGAACAGAAGTTCATGAACTCGCATCCATAGTACTTTGTACATGATTGTGGATTTCTAGGGAAACACATCATGATGCGGTCGCTGTCAGAACATTCCTCAAGAGATTCAAGATCCATCTTCATACGATCGATGATTTCACGAACGGTCCATATGTGATCTACCATCATGTCTGAGTTCTTTTTTACATGAACTCTTGCGAAGTCATTCTTTGTCTTAAGGAACGCAGCTCCGTTTACAGTGATACCTTCGATGTTGGAGAGGTCTTCGTTACCTACAAGCATGTTAAGTGCGTGATTGTAGTTCCCGATCTGAATACTCTGATCCCACTGATCTGTCCAGGTACGTGAGAAGGAGTTCTTTTTGGTCTTGTGTTCAAGAACTCCGTATTTGTTACTCTTGAGATCTTGATACAAGAGGTCGATCTTGTAGATAATAGCTGTTCCATCTACGTCGATCAGAACAGATCCTGCGATCTCGGTTTTGATTACCTTAAAGCGTTCAAGATCATCGACGTTTGCAGGGTAGACAGTATAAGCACTGAGGCCGATAAGAGCATTATCAGGAGTCTTGGGTTCGAAAAGTTCGTCTGAATCAGGAGGAAAGACCTCTCGATAAGTAGGTAAGAACCCTTCCTCATACGCTCTTGCTACATTAGCGTCTGAAAATCCTCCGTTATAGAGAATCTCCATAGCCTTATGCCAGGCCTTCCCGAACTGAAGATCATTTGACCAGGGCGTTTCCCTATCCCATCCGAGGATACGTTTGTAGAAGAACTGTCTCGGACAATCGAGGTACTCTTGTATCTTTGTCGAATCATAGACATACCACAAGGGCGTTTCTGGTACTGGAAATGACATAGCTTTCCTCCTTCTTATTTTTCGTCGTTAGATAAGATAAGATTTCTCTCGACGTATTTGCCTTTCCTGAAGAGAAGAAGATTTAGTCTCTTATGCTTAAGTGCGAACATAGCACAAGCGATAGAGTTCATCATACTCAGACCGCAAGGTAGTATGAAGTCTTCTGGTGAAGAGTTCTCAAGCTTTGAGCTAAATTGCCTCTCCATGTTATTGACATGATAGCGATTAAGGGCTCCTTCACTAAGGAAGATAAGCTTTCCATACTTTTGAGCGCCTGAAAAATCGTGAGCGCTTTTAGAGACTACATATACATTAGGCATTTTGTTGCTCCTTAATACTTTATTCTGCTAAGTCCCTTATCACCTAATTTACTATCCTACTAAACACAGGAAATCTTGGGACGTTAGAAGCATGGGTTAGATGCTGGTAACTTATCTCGATGAGTTTGTCTAGGAGGGTATCCCTGATCTCCCATAGCCTTATCCTATCATCACGAGTAAAACCAGTACCTACTTTGAAGTAAGTACCGTCATCTCCCACACAGACTAGAGCACCGAGAGATCCTTTCGGCTCGCCCTTGATTGAAACTTCTTCCACATAACCTACGACTTTGTAAGTATCACTCTTCTTCGGTTTGAACTTCATGATCATAGGTGATCTTCGTCTAATATAAGGAGAGCTGAATTCACGAACTATGATTCCCTCATATCCGTCATCGAGAATATGATCATAGCAGCGCATGACATCTTCTAAGTTGTTAGCTATGTAATAAGGAACAAAGCGAACACAAGAATGAGCTTTAGGACTTTTATAGAGTTCAAGCTCAATCTTATTGAGAAGAGCTATTCTCTGATGCTGAGGGAGATCTACCACCACATCAAAGATATGGAACTGGATTGATTGATAGTCTTCATGGATAGTTCTTTCCCTTGAGACTATTGAGTGTATCTGCTCATGACGGAGTCCGTGAGCATAGAGTTCTCCATCAAGTTCGTACTCGAGGCTAGGGAAAGAATCGAGGAACATCTTTATGTGAGGAACTCCGTAAGTGGGATTCTCCTCAGACGAGAGAAGCATCGAGCTCTCTCCAAAGCGGACATAGCGACAACGCTCTCCATCGAGTTTAGGCTGAACGATGTAAGGAGGTATCCACTTTAGAAGTCGCTTCTCCTCAAAAGGATAGCAGAGCATTATACCAGAGCGGCTCATAGAAGACCTCTCTTTCTAGCAGCTATTAGTTCTCGCTTTAGAGCCTTCTTTTCTTTCTTGTTTTTATAGGGTTTCTTACAATCAGGTCGGCGTTTGGCAGTGCCTTGAGCTGCAGAGTCCCAGATAAGAATACAGAGTTTTTCTCTAGGTACGTCTTTCAGGTGAGGAGGAACTTTCATCGAAGGATCTTCAGAGTGAGGTATGAGTTCTTTTACTATCTCGTTTCCTTTTAGCCCTAACATAGTGGCTCCTTTTCATTAATGCGTGGTTTTTAGAGCTTTTAAAAGGAGGAGAGTCAAACCAACTCTCCTCCACGGTAATACACGTTCTGTTCTACGCAGCCTTCGCCTTGGCCTGAAGTTCCTTGATGAACGCTGCGCGCTCTTCGTTGGACATAGACTGGAACTTCGCCAGCATGGCAGCCTTCGGGTCGCTCACGCGCTCGAGAGCCATACCCATCTTGGCATTGCCCACGAGAGACTGGATCTCGGCCTGGGTCTTGCCGGCGCGCATGTAGCGGCGGACAGCACTCTGAAGGGTCACAGTCCAGTTGGCCAGTGCGTTCGAGAGGATGTTCTCACCACCGAAGACCTGAATGGCCTCTTCGATAGTCTCAGGTACCTGCACATTGACAGTGCATTCCCTGGCATCTGCTTCCTTACCGTCCCTTGCCTTGATTTCTACTGACTTCATAACCTTTTCTCCTTTCGTTTTCGTTTTAGTTTCTTTTAATCACCCTTAACATTGTTCCCATCAACAAGGCTGATTATGTATGAAGATAAACACCTTGTCAAGCCATTTATTCCCATTTTTATGATCAGAGCATAAAGTCACCTCCTCCATCCTCACAAAGAGATTCCAGTGTGGATATGGCTTCTATAACATCCCCAGGTTCAAGAGGAGGTTCTTCAGAAGGCTCTGTGTCTTCTTCAAGAGGGATTCCGAGAGCTTCTAGAAACTCCTTTGCTGTTCTGGAGGTCATAGTCTGGGGAGGGCGAGGATTGTAGGTAGAAGCAATAACCCTCACTTTCGTAGCCTCTGCTATCTTACGATCTAGGAATGAGTATTCCTTATTCAAATCTTCCCACTTTTCAGAAAGAGATTTTAGCTGAGATCGAAGGATAGACATTTCTTGACTAAGAGATTTAAGAATGCCTTTCTTTACGTCTCTAGCTAACTTTAGGTCTGCTAATTCTTCAGTAGTCATGTCATCACCTATTGGTATTTTTTACCGAAAGGGTGTGTTGTCAGCTATCAGCTCAGCGCACTTAGCGATAGCTTCTTCCTCGGTCTTGAAGTAGGTTTGGTAGACCTTCGCGCCCTTCATCTTCTTACCTATCTCGTCGTCGTTAGTGACTACCTCGTATTCAGTACGGAAGTTTAAGTGCGTATCGTCTCTTGTTACCGAGACCAGAATACTGTTAACCTCAAGAGGTCCACAGACGAAGGTTTCAGTTGTAAACTCTCCGCCTGTCCCCTTACATCTAAAACAGGAGATCTTGGAACGAAGATGAGGACTTATCGCGTATCCCTTGCCGTTGCATAAAGAACAGGGGTTAGTGATTTTCCTTGATCTCAGGATTATCCATACAGAACTTCCTATCTCGTGATCTACCTTTATATCCATCTTTTAAACCTCCTTATTTATAGTGTAGCTTACCGTTTTAGTCATAAAGTAGTTCCTTATCCCTAAAGGATCGGACAGGTGTAGTGCCTTAGCAAGAGCGTTAGTGAAGAGGGAGAACGCATGCTCTTCTGAGTACGCCTTTCTATATAACACATACACCTGTCCTCGGTAGTTGAAAGTTCCCTTATATAGGATCTTTCTTCTTTTCCCGTTCGAGTTGTTTTTGATATTCTTCAATTTCTTCCTTCGTAAAGACCTTCACTGGCCCGCAGAGAGGAACACTATCATCGAAGAGCTTTGGTTTACTCTTCCCTGCTGGTTTCTTGTAACGATAGACTCTCCTATCATCCGTGAAAGCCCTAACCGATTCCCCCTTTGTATGGAGGAAGTCAAGAAAGTCAGACTTATATGACACTTCATACCTCCTATTAAATTAAGTTCCTTCATTTATCTATCCTCCTGTTTCATTGTTGAGAA
>CAZIXP010000088.1:4797-16772 GCA_964543245.1 uncultured Starkeya sp. | reverse complement strand
GACCCAGCGCCTTCATGGCCGCCAACATGGCCGGCGGCATCACACGCTCCCAGCCGCCCGCGGCCGGGCGTCGCCACCGCCACAACCCGAGCGCGGCCACGAGCGGCAGGACGAGAAGCCACCACGGGCGCAGCAGGACGAGATCGCTCATGCCCGCCTCCTCACCGCAAGCAGGAGGAGGACCGCCATCGCGGCTGCGGCCGGCCAGATCCACAGCGATTGCCAGTAGCGCAGCGGCGGGCGACGCATCGGGTTGGGCTCGAGCGCATCGAGGCTGGCGGCCATGGCCTCAAGGTCCGCCATGCCGTGGACGCGGAAGCTCGTGCCGCCGCTGGCCTCGGCCATGGCCCGAAGCGCCGCTGCGTCGACCGCGTCGCGCGATTGCGGCTGGCTCTCCAGATCGTCCGGACCGATCGCCACGGTGTGCACGCGGATGCCGTGGCGGGCGGCAAGCCGTGCGGCTTCGCTCGCCTGCACCTTGCCGGCGGTGTCGACGCCGTCGGAGAACAGCACCACGATCTTGGTTGTCGCATCACTCTGCATCAGCCGCCGCGTGGCGAGGCCGAGCCCCTCGGAGATCGCGGTGGACCGCCCGGAGATACCGATCTGCGCGGCCTCGATGGCATGGGCGAGCGAGGCGACATCGAAGGTCGAGGGCTGCGCGACATAGGCGCGGTCGCCAAAGACGACGAGGCCGATGCGGTCGCCCCGCCGCACCGCGGCGAAACCGGAGGCCACGCGCTTCACCGCGTCGAGCCGCGAGAGCGGCTTGCCATCGAGTACGAAATCTTCCGTCACCATGGAGCCGGAGAGATCGAGCGCCAGCACGATCTCCCGGCCCGACGAGGTGACGAGGGGCTGCGTCGCGGGCCGTTGCGGGCCGGCAAGCGCCAGCACGAGCGCGATCCAGGCGAGGCCCGTCAGCACCATTCCCAGCCGGTCGTCGCGCGCCCCGGCGGAAAGCGAGGCGGCAAAGACATCCCGCCCGACGCGCAGAGAGGCGGATGTGGCGCCCCGGGCCACCATCAGGCGGTGGACCAGCAGGGGCAGCGGCGCCAGCAGCAGGGCCCAGGGAAAGGCGAGGTTCATCGACGCCCGCGCCTCGTTTTCAGCGCGATCCGCTCGATGGTCGCCGGATCGAGCGGCGGCGCCGCACCATAGGCGCCCGCGCGCAACGGCTCGGGGAGATGCCCGAGGATGCGGGCGATGGCGAGGGAGCGTTCCTGCGGGGGCAAGGCGCGGGTGGCGCGGATCAGCGCCCGGCGCGAGGGCCGGCGTTCGAGCAGCGGCATGGCCAGCGCAGCCACCAGCGCCGCCAGCAGCAGCCCGGTACCGAACAGCAGCACGCCATCGGCGAGGTGAAGCTGCATGAGGTCCGGCGGCAGGCGCCCGGCCGGCAGCGCGGCGATGAGTTCATTCTGCGTCATCGGCGACCATCTCCAGAGCGACGTTCAGCCCGGCCAGGCGCTTGGTCAGCGCGCCGTCATCCAACGGGCGGAGACGGGCGACGCGGCGGAGCCCGCCGGCGTGGACCGGCAGCGCCAGCCGCGGCGGCGCCCTGTCCAGCGGATCGAGCGCCAGGACGAGACGCACCCGCCGCCGGCGCGCAAGCTGCGCCAGTGGCCGCTCGTCTTCCGGCGCGATGCCCTCCGGCTCCGTGGCGATGAGCACGCTGGCCCCGGGCGGCGCCAGCCGCGCGGCACGGGTCAGCACCGCCGCGAGGGAGGGGACATCCCCACCGGCGGCGAGCGCCTGGTCGTGACGGCTCGCCAGCATGTGGCTGATCCGGTCCATCTGCGAGACACCGCTGCCGAGCGGGACGAAGGCGGCGCCGGCGGCATCGATGCCGATCGCCGCGAGCGAGGCGCCGCCTGCGGCCGCCTGCCAGCCGCGCCGGGCCAAGGCCCGCGCCGCGCGAACGGAGCGCAGTGCGGCGCCCGTCCCCCACAACATCGGCGGACGGAAATCGGCGATCAGCAGCAGCGCGTCGTCGCGGTCCTCATGGAAGCTGCGGATGTGGGGCGTGCCGGTGCGGGCGGTGGCGGCTGGATCCATGCGGCGGGCGTCGTCACCCTCCGTAAAGGCGCGGATTTCGCGCAGATCCACACCGGCGCCGGCGGGTGCGGCGGGAACGGCGCCCGGCCGGCGCGTGGTCGGGCGGGCGCGGCCGGGCGGCGGCACCGCCTCGCGCAGCGCCAGCAGCTCTTCGGCACGCAGGCGGATGCCGGGGGTGTCCAGTGCCGGGCTCACCATGGCTCGACCACGCGCAAGATGTCGGCGACGAGACCGCGGCCGCTGCGGCCCTCCCCCCGCGCCGTCCAGGTCGGGATCAGGCGGTGGCCGAGCGCGTCGGGCGCCAGCGCCGTCACATCCTCGGGCAGCGCGTAGTCGCGGCCCCGCAGCCAGGCGCGGGCCTGGGCGGCGGCGGCAAGGCCCAGCGTGCCGCGGGGCGAGATCGGATGTTCCACCCAGTCGGCGACGGCGCCACCGGGCCGGGAGGCCATGACCAGCCGGACGATGAAATCCTTCAGCGCCGGGGCGAGATGCACCCGTGCCGCCTCGGCCTTGGCGGCCTGCAGCGTCTCGGGCGAGAGCGGCCGCGCGGTCGAGGCGGGCGGGGCGATGCGCTCGGCGGCCACCAGATCGAGAATGGCGCGTTCCTGCGCGGCGAGCGGCAGGCCGAGCGAGAGATGCAGCAGGAAGCGGTCCATCTGCGCCTCGGGCAACGGAAAGGTGCCTTCGTGCTCGATGGGATTCTGCGTCGCGACCACCATGAAGGGATCGGGCAGCGGGCGGGTGACCCCCGAGGTCGTCACCTGGCTCTCGGCCATCGCCTCGAGCAGCGCCGACTGCACCTTGGGTGGCGCTCGATTGATCTCGTCGACCAGCACCAGCGTGTGGAACAGCGGGCCCTCGACGAAGTCGAAGCCACCCGTCTGCGGACGGAACACCTGCATGCCGGTGAGGTCGGAGGGGAGGAGATCCGGCGTGCACTGGATGCGCGCATGGCTGCCGGGCAGATGGGCGGCGAGGCGCTTCACCGCGCGGGTCTTGGCGATGCCGGGCGGCCCTTCGATGAGCACATGGCCACCGGCGAGCAGGGCCACCAGCAGCCGTTCGACCACCTCCTCATGGCCGATGAGGCCGGCCGCGACGTCAACGCCGAGCCGCGCGATCGGATGGCTCATCTCGTTCATGCATTCTGCCTCCCGTTGCAGGGGCAGGATGCGCGCACTGAGGAGGCCGCCGCCAGAGAGGCCTTCCCGGCCGGCCCGGGAAGATCACCCGGGTTCAGCGCGGCAGGCGGGCGACGGCGCGGACACCGCCGTGGACCGCCGCGAGGTCGAAGCTGCCGCCCAGCGCGTCGACCCGCTCGCGTATCCCGAGCAGGCCATAGCCATCGCCGATGGGACCGTCCCGCAGCGACGATCCGTCGTCGGTAACGGTGAGGGTGATGATCTCCGCGACATCGATCCGCAACGTCACAGTCTTCGGTGCGCCGTGGCGGATGGCGTTGGTCACGCATTCCTGGGCGATGCGGTAGAGGCTCAACGCCAGTTCGTCCGGCACGGCATCGATCGCGCCGGTGAGTTCGAGCCCGAAGCGCACCGCCGGCACGCGGTTGCGCCAATCCGCCACCAGCCGCTCCAGCGCCGGGCGCAATCCCAGATCATCAAGGTCGGGCGGCCGCAGGCGGGCGAGCTCGGCGCGCAGGCTGTCCATCATCTGGCCGGTGATCTCCGCGATCCGCACCCCGTCCTGCGCGGTGGATTCGCCCGCTTGCGAGATCGCTGCGGCAAGGGCGCGGGTCGCTGTGAGGCATTGGCCGAACTCATCGTGCAGCTCGCGCGCGAGGGCCCGCCGCTCGCTCTCCTGCACGGTGAACAGCCGGCGCGTGAGCTCGGTCCGCGTGGTCTGGGCCTCCTGCAGTGTGGCGGCCGTCTCGTTCAGGGCGGCGCTCAGCCGGTCGAACTCCGCGACCCGCAGGGGCGGCAGGCGCGCGCTGAAATCGCCGCGCTGCAGCCGCTCGATGCCGCGCAGGATGACGCCGAAGGGGGATAGCAGCCGGACCACCAGAAGACCGGTGAGCACGGCGCCGCCGATCGCCATGCCCACGGCGACGCGCATCAGGTCCACCGTACGCGCCCAGGCCCGGGTGACGATGACCCCGCTGTCGGCGATGGCAGTTACCCGGGCCTCCGAGACATAGCGCATGCGCACCGGCACCGCGCTCGGCGCCGGCACCAGCCCGATACGCGCGGCGAGCCAGACGAACCAGCCGGGCGGTTCGCCGTCCGCGGCGAGATAAGGGCCGCAGCGCCGGTGCGTCGGCTGGTCGCCCGTGCCGAAGGCAACGCAGACGCCCGGGGCGATCAGCGTCCAGGCGGGAAAGGCCTGCCAGTCGCGGAACACCGGCGTGGGCGCCACGCCGCCAAAGGCGAGACCGATGAAGTCGGGCCGCGCGGCGATGGCGTCGGCGACGCGGGTGGCGGTGATCCGCACGTCGCGGCGCGCGGCGCTGGCCGTGTCCCACAGCACCCAGCCGGCCGCGAAGAGCACGGTGAGCAGGCCGGCGACCAGAACCCGCAGGACCAGCTGGGGCAGCAGCCCGCGCATCACGGCGCCGCAACGAAGCCGGCGCGCTGCGCCTTGAGCACGAGGTCGGCGTCGCCGGAAGCCCCCAGCTTGGCGCGGATCTGCGACAGGTTGTTCTGCACCGTCTTGGAGGAAAGGCCGAGATGGCGGGCGATGGCCCGCCCGTTCATGCCGCGCGCCAACAGCAGGAGGATGTCGCGCTCGCGCGGCGTCAGGCCGGCGAAGTCGTCATGCTCGATCGAGGTGCGGGCGAGTTCCTGAACCATATCCGCCGAGAGCGCGCGCCGCCCGGACACCACGCTGGCGATCGCCCGGACGAGTTCGTCCGGAGGGCTGCTCTTGGAGACGAAGCCCCGGGCGCCGGAGGCCATGGCCTTCTGCGCGAAGATGGCACCCTGATGCATCGACACGACGATGATGCGGGCGTGCGGATCGCGCGAAAGAATCGCTTCGACCGCCAGAAAGCCGCTTCCGCCCGGCATGGAGAGGTCCATCAGCACGATATCCGGCCGGTGCTCGGCGAAGGCCTCCAATGCCGCCGCCCCGTCGCCCGCCTCGGCGACGACGGAGAAACCGGGCTGGCGCCCGAGCAGCCGACGATAGCCCTCGCGTACGATCGGGTGGTCGTCGACCAGGAGAATGCGGATCAGGTCCATGCCATGAGGATATAGCGGCACGCCCTCGACACAACGCCCGGCTTAGCGACCGCCCCGGATGGCTCCCGGCGCCGCCATCCCGCGCGCCGGCCTGCAAGGCAGCCCGGACCTGCGGCATTCCGCCATCCGACGCCGTCCGGCGATGGGACGGCAAAAATAGTATAGTCAATCTATAGGAAATATGCTGATATCCGGAACCCACGCAGCCAAGGCCCGTTACCGCATGACAACACGCCTGATCCTCGGCATTTCCGGCAATGTCCGGCGCCCCTCGCGCACGGCCTCGCTGGTGGCGGACGTAACCGGGCGGCTTGCCGATCGGGTCGGGGCACCCTCCCGCCTCATCGAACTGGTCGATGCCGCGCCCGTTCTCTTTCGCGCGCTGACCGCCGCCCATCTCGATGAGGAAGGCGCCGCGCTGGTGAAGGCGGTCGAGACGGCGGACGCGCTCGTCGTCGGCTCCCCGGTCTATCGCGCCTCCTATACCGGCGCGCTCAAGCACCTGTTCGATCTCGTCGGCTACGAAGCCCTGGCGGGAAAGCCGGTCGTGCTGGTCGCCACCGGCGGAACGCCGCTTCACGGGCTGGTTCCCGATCACCAGCTCCGGCCGCTCTTTGCCTTCTTTCGCAGCCTCGTGCTGCCGACGCCGCTCTACGCGCTCGATACCGACTTCACCAACTACGTCGTCACCAGCTCCGCCGTGGAGGCCCGCCTCGAACGCGTGGTCGACGAAGCCCGGCGGGTCATCGAAGGCGCCTGGCGCGGCGAAGAGGCACTTCTCGCCGGCGCGGCTGCCTGACTTTCCTTTCCGTTGAGGAGAACATCCATGACCACTGAGGCCGCACATCTGCCCAGCCAAGACGCCGTCAAGTTTGCCTACTGGGTTCCCAATGTCTCGGGCGGCCTGGTCATCAGCAACATCGAGCAGCGCACGAGCTGGGACATCGACTACAACCGCAAGCTCGCGCAGATCGCCGAGCAGAGCGGCTTCGAATACGCGCTGAGCCAGATCCGCTTCACCGCTGGCTATGGCGCCGAGTTCCAGCACGAATCCGTCTCGTTCAGCCACGCGCTGCTGGCGGCGACCGAGCGGCTCAAGGTGATCGCCGCCATCCTGCCGGGCCCGTGGAACCCGACGCTGGCGGCCAAGCAGATCGCCACCATCAATCATCTGACGAATGGCCGCATCGCGGTGAACGTCGTCTCCGGCTGGTTCCGCGGCGAGTTCGCCGCCATTGGCGAGCCGTGGCTGGACCACGACGAGCGCTACCGCCGGTCCGAGGAATTCATCCGCGCGCTGCGCGGAATCTGGGCCGAAGACAACTTCACCTTCCGCGGCGATTTCTACCGGTTCAACAATTATTCGCTGAAGCCCAAGCCGATCGAGCCTCTGCCGGAAATCTTCCAGGGCGGTTCCTCCCGCGCGGCGCGCGACATGGCTGCCCGGGTTTCGGACTGGTACTTCACCAACGGCAACACGCCGGACGAAATCAGGAAGCAGGTGAACGACATCCGCGCCAAGGCGGCGGAGAACGGCCACAGCGTCAAGATCGGCGTCAACGCTTTCGCCATTGCCCGGGAGACCGAAGCGGAAGCCAAGGCGGTGCTCGGCGAGATCATCGCCAAGGCCAATCCCGAGGCGGTGAACGCCTTCGGCCATGAGGTGAAGAATGCCGGCAAGGCCTCGCCCGAGGGCGAGGGCAACTGGGCAAAGTCGAGCTTCGAAGACCTCGTCCAGTATAATGACGGCTTCCGCTCCAACCTCATCGGCAGCCCGCAGCAGATCGCCGAACGCATCCTGGCGCTCAAGGATGCCGGCGCCGACCTGATCCTGCTCGGCTTCCTGCATTTCCAGGAAGAGGTCGAGTTCTTCGGCAAGCGCGTCATTCCTCTGGTGCGCGAACTGGAGGCGCGGCGGGCGGCGTCCCACGCGGCGACCGAGGTCGCCGCCTGACCCTGCCGGGCGGCACGCCCGAACCGCCGCCCCCTTTTCCGCGGAGATCATCGATGTCATCGGCCACCACCGGGGCTCTGCTCCCGGCAGGAGACCTGTATCCTTTCGAACCTGCCGGCGCCGCACGCGACCCCGGCAGGCCTCGATCGGAGCTGTCGGAACGCGTGGCGGGAGCCGAGACCGGCCAGCCTGCCGCGCAACACCACCCCGTGCTTGCGATTTCGGGCGTGTCGCTGCGGTTCGGCGGCGTCACCGCCCTCGCGGATATCGATCTCGCCGTGGCGCCTGGTGAAATCCGCGGCGTGATCGGCCCGAACGGCGCCGGGAAGAGCTCATTGCTCAACATCGTCAGCGGTCTCTACCGGCCGAGCGCCGGCCATGTGCAGATCGGCGGCATCGACTTCAACCAGGTGCCGACCCAGCGGCTGGCGCGTCTCGGCGTCGCCCGCACCTTCCAGAATCTCGCGCTGTTTGGCGGCCTCACCGTTCTGGAAAACGTGGTGATGGGCCTCACCTCGACGGTTCGTTTGGGCCCGCTGGCGCAGGTGCTTGGCCTGCCCGCAGCGCAGCGCGAGGATGCCGCGAACCGGGAGAAGGCCGAGGCGATCATCGCCTTCCTGCACCTCGGCGGCGTCGCCGGGCGCTCGGCCGGCGAGCTGCCCTATGGGCTGCAAAAGCGGGTCGAGCTCGCCCGCGCGCTGGTGGCGCGCCCGCGCCTGCTGCTGCTCGACGAGCCGATGGCCGGCATGACCGCGACCGAAAAGCAGGAGCTCGCCGCCTTCGTCCGGGAGGCGCGGGATGTCTACGGCACGACCATCGTGCTGATCGAGCACGACATCGGTGTCGTCATGGGGCTGTGCGACCGGGTCGCCGTCCTCGATTACGGGCGCAAGATCGCCGACGGCACCCCGCACCAGATCGCTGCCGACCCGCTGGTCATCGATGCCTATCTCGGCGTCGCCCACGAGCCGGACGAAACCCTCGACATCGGTGGGGATGCGTGATGGAAGACGTTCAGTTCTTCATCGAGGTTCTGGTCGGCGGCCTGCTGTCGGGGGTGATGTACTCCCTCGTCGCGATCGGCTTCGTGCTGATCTACAAGACGTCCGGCGTGCTGAACTTCGCCCAGGGCGCCCTGCTGCTGTTCGCCGCGCTGACCTTCGTCAGCCTCCATGAGCGCGGCGTGCCGTTCTGGGTCTCCATCGGCCTGACGCTGGTGCTGCTGGCGGTTCTCGGCACGCTGATCGAGCGCGTGGTGCTGCGCCCGCTGGTCAACCAGCCGCCGATCACGCTGTTTCTCGCCACGCTCGGCCTTTCCTACGTCATCGAAGGCGGCGCCCAGCTGCTGTGGGGCACGCAGGTGCACGGGCTCGATCTCGGCATCGACGACGTGCCCTTCGAGGTCGGCGGCGTCTTCATCTCGAGCTTCGACCTGTTCGCCGCCGCTACCGCGGCACTGATGGTGGCGCTGATCACCGCGTTCTTCCGGTACACCCGGGTGGGCCTCGCCTTCCGCGCCGTCGCCGACGACCCGTTCGCGGCGCTCGCCGTCGGGCTCAGGCTGACGCGGATCTGGGCGATCGTGTGGACCGCGTCGGGGATCGTGGCGCTGGTGGCGGGCTTGCTGTGGGGCGCCCGCCTCGGGGTGCAGTTCTCGCTCTCGCTGGTGGTGCTGAAGGCGCTGCCGGTGCTGGTACTGGGCGGGTTCGACTCGATCGCCGGCGCCATCATCGGCGGCCTCATCGTCGGTGCCGCGGAGAAGCTGGCCGAGGTCTATATCGGCCCCTTCCTGGGCGGCGGCATAGAGAGCTGGTTTGCCTATGTGATCGCGCTTGCCTTTCTGCTGGTGCGCCCGTCCGGCCTGTTCGGCCAGAAGCTGGTGGAGCGGGTCTGAGCCATGTCGATCAGCGCAACCTCTCCCTTCGAGCGCACCGCGCCGCGGCCGACCGCCGGCCTCCTTGCCGTGGTCGTCATTCTCGCCGTCGCCTTCCTCGTGCTGCCGGCGATCGGCTCGGACTATCTCTTCGAAGCGATCCTGACGCCTTTCCTGGCCCTGGCGCTGGCCGGGGTCGGGCTCAACCTGCTCACCGGCTATGCCGGGCAGGTCTCGCTCGGTTCGGCCGCCTTCATGGCGGTCGGCGCCTTCGCCGCCTATAACTTCAATCTGCGCGTGCCGGAACTGCCGTTCCTCGTCAGTGTCGTTCTCGCAGGGCTGACGGCGGCGGCGGTGGGGCTCGTCTTCGGGCTGCCGAGCCTGAGGCTGCGCGGCTTCTACCTCGCGGTATCGACGCTGGCGGCACAGTTCTTCGTCCAGTGGGCGCTGACCAAGTTCGGCTGGTTCTCGAACGACAACCCGTCCGGCATCATCAACGCGCCGCCGCTGAAGATCGCCACCTTCACCTTCGACACCGCGGTCGGGCGCTATCTGTTCTCGCTCGGCGTGGTGACGGTCCTGACCTTCCTCGCCTGGCGGCTCTCCCGCACGCAGACCGGGCGGAACTTCATCGCCGTGCGCGACAACCAGACCGCCGCACGGGTCATCGGCGTGCCGGTTCTTCGAACCAAGCTGCTGGCCTTCGCCGTGTCGTCCTTCATCATCGGCGTCGCGGGCGTGCTCTGGGCCTTTGCTTATCTGCGCACGGTGGAGCCGGCGGGCTTCAACCTCGATCGGTCGTTCCAGATCCTCTTCATCATCATCATCGGCGGCCTCGCCTCGATCCGCGGTGCCTTCCTCGGGGCCGGCTTCATCGTCGTGTTCCCGCTGCTGCTGTCCCGCCTCGGCGGCGAGCTGCTGGGCGGCATCGTCGACTCCGGCGTCGTCGAGATGAGCCAGCGCATCGTCATCGGCGCCCTCATCATCCTGTTCCTGATCGCCGAACCCAAGGGTCTTGCCGAACTCGGCCGCCGTGCCGCCCGCCGCGTCAGTGGCCGCGGCCCGACCTGACCCTTCGCCACAGTCCGCAGACCCGCGAACCCTCATTCCATCCATCAAACGGGGCATACCATGAGCTTCTCCCGCCTCCTCAGGGCAACCGCAGTCTCCGCCGCCCTCGCCCTCCTCCCGCTCTCCACCGCGGCCTTTGCCGACGAGCAGTTCTTCCCGCTGCAGAGCTACCGGGTCGGCCCCTATGCCGCCGGCGGCACCGGCTTCTTCGGCGGCTTCATCGACTATCTCAACCTGATCAACATCCGCGACGGCGGCGTCAACGGCGTCAAGCTGACCTGGGACGAGGGCGAAACCCAGTACGAGGTGGAGAAGGGCGTCGAGGTCTATGAGCGCTTCAAGAACCACCCGGGCATCGCCACCTGGAACCCGCTCTCGGTCGGCATCGCCTATGCGCTGATCGACCGCGTCACCGCCGACAAGGTGCCGCTGCTGACGATCAACCACGGCCGCACCGATTCCACCGACGGGCGGGTGTTCAAGTACATCTTCCCGCTGCTGCTGAATCCCTACAGCGAGACCTCCGGCATCATCAATTATCTCGGTGCCAAGGAAGGCGGGCTCGACAAGCTGAAGGGCAAGAAGATCGTGGTGCTCTATCACGGCTCGCCCTACGGCAAGGAGACCATCCCGATCTACGAACTGCTGGCGAAGAAATACGGCTTCGAGGTCCAGCAGATCGAGGTGCCGCATCCCGGCAACGAGCAGCAGGCGCAGTGGCTGACCATCCGCCGCGCCAAGCCCGATTATGTCGTGCTGCGCGGCTGGGGCGTGATGAACCCGGTGGCACTGAAGACGGCGCAGAAGACCGGCTTCCCCGCCGACCGCATCATCGGCAATGTCTGGTCGAACTCGGAAGAAGACGTCATCCCCGCCGGCGACGCCGCCAAGGGCTACACCGCCATCACCACCCAGGCCTCCGGCGCCCAGTATCCGGTGCTGCAGGAGATCCAGAAGGTCGTCTACGACGCCGGCAAGGGCAACCTCGAGGACAAGAAGCGCATCGGCAGCGTCTATCACAACCTCGGCGTGGTGAACGGCATCCTCAATGTCGAGGCCATCCGCATCGCGCAGGCCAAGTTCGGCAAGCGCACCCTCACCGGCGATGAGGTCCGCTGGGGCCTCGAGCACCTGCAGCTCGATCCCGCCCGGGTCGAGGCGCTGGGCGCCAAGGGGCTGTTCCATTCCATCAACGTCACCTGGGACAACCACGAAGGCGACGGCCTCGTGACCTTCCAGCAGTGGGACGGCAGCAAGTGGAACGTCGTCTCCGACTGGATCGCGCCGGACTGGGCGCTGCTGCGCCCGATCATCGAGAAGTCGTCGGAAGCCTATGCCAAGGAGCACAACATCCCGCTCCGCACCGCCGCCGACGCCGACCAGGTGACCAACTGAGCCCCGGCGCGCGGCCCGCGCCGCGCGCCCAGCCACGGACATCGCCATGACCGGACGTTCGCCCGCCCAGGACACGCCGCTTCTCGTCGTCGAAGACGTGGAGGCCACCTACAACCATGCCATCGTCGCGCTGCGCGGCGTGAGCCTGTCGGTCCGGCGCGGCGAAATCCGCGCGCTGCTTGGCGCCAACGGGGCCGGCAAGACGACCACGCTCAAGGCGGTGTCGCACCTGCTGCCCGCCGAGCGCGGGCAGATCACCCGCGGCCAGATCCGCTTCGACGGCGAGATCGTCGAGCGGACCAGCCCGGCCGACCTCGTCCGCCGCGGCCTCGTGCAGGTGCTGGAAGGGCGTCATTGCTTCCGCTCGCTCACCGTGGAGGAGAACCTCCTCACCGGCGCGTACACGCGCAGCGGCGCCGAGGCGCGCGAG
>CAZIXP010000088.1:0-4787 GCA_964543245.1 uncultured Starkeya sp. | reverse complement strand
CGCAGGCGGACCTGGAACGGGTCTACGCCTTCTTCCCGCGCCTGAAGGAGAAGCGGCGCACCAGCGCCGGGCTGACCTCCGGCGGCGAACAGCAGATGACGGCGATCGGCCGCGCCCTCATGGCCCGTCCCCGCCTTCTGGTGCTCGACGAGCCGTCCATGGGCCTCGCCCCGCTGGTGGTCGAGGCCATCTTCCGCACCTTGCGGAAACTGAACGAAACCGAGGGGCTGACGCTCCTCGTCGCCGAGCAGAACTCGACCGTGGCGCTGCGCTACGCCCATCAGGCCACCGTGCTGGAGAACGGCCGCGCGGTGCTGGAGGGGCCGGCCGCCGAGCTGCGGGCGCGCGAGGACATCAAGGCCTTCTATCTCGGCCTCGGGACCCCGCACCGCGAAGCGCCGCCCGGCGGCGACAGCCGCTCCGCCGCCTGAATCCGTCATCCATTCGAGGATACCGTCATGACCGTCCCCAAGATCGACGTCACGATCCAGGGCACCCCCCAGGGCACGCCGGTGCCCGCCGTGCCGCGCCCGGACACCCCCGCCCACATCATCTCCAGCGACGCCGAGGCCATCGAGGTGGCACAGCGTCTGGCCGCCGAATTCGAGAAGGAGGCCTCCCGACGCGACCGCGAGCGCATCTGGCCGCTGGCCGAGCTCGATGCGTTCTCGCAGAGCGGGCTGTGGTCCATCAACGTGCCCAAGGCGTTCGGCGGCCCCGAGGTGTCCTATGCCACGCTTGCCAAGGTGGTCGAGATCATCTCGGCGGCCGACTCCTCCATCGGCCAGATCTCGCAGAACCACCTCGGCGTCGTCGCCGCGATCCGCACCGTGTCCGATCCCGACCAGCAGAAGCTGCTGTTCGGCGAGGTGCTGAAGGGCACCCGCTTCGGCAACGCCTTCTCCGAATTCGGCTCGAAGCGCGCCGTGGATTTCGAGACCCGCTTCACCGATGCCGGCGACCATGTCGTGGTGAACGGCAAGAAATTCTATTCGACCGGCGCCATCCTCGCCCATCTCGTGCCGATCGTGGCGCTCGATGACGAGGGACGGGCCTGGTACGCCATCGCTGAGCGCGACGCGCCGGGCCTCTCCGTCATCGATGACTGGTCGAGCTTCGGCCAGCGCACCACGCTGTCGGGCACCGTGCTGATCGACAATGTGAAGGTGCCGAAAACCCATCTCGTGCCCGGCTACAAGGGCTATATTGAGCCGACCGCCGACGGCGCCATTTTCCAGATCATCCAGGTCGCGGTCGATACCGGAATCGCCAAGGCGGCCATCGACGAAACGGTGCGCTTCGTGCGCGGCAGGTCGCGGGCGTGGGTCGACAGCGGGCAGGAACACGCCTGGCAGGACCCCTACACCATCCATGCGATCGGCGACCTCACCCTTCGCCTGCACGCCGCCCAGGCGCTGCAGGACAAGGCGGGCTGGGCGATCGACGCCGCGGTGGCGCAGCCGAACGCGGAAACGGTCGCGCAGGCCCAACTCGTGACGGCCGAGGCCAAGATCCTCTCGACCGAGGTGGCCATTGCCGCCACCAACAAGCTGTTCGAGCTGGCCGGCACCCGCTCGACCCTTGCCGAGCACAATCTCGACCGCCACTGGCGCAACGCGCGGACGCACACGCTGCACGACCCGGTGCGCTGGAAATACGCGATCCTCGGCAACCACGCGCTGAACGGCGAAAAGCCGCCGCTGCACGCCTGGAGCTGAGCCCGCAACAGGCTGACGGCGCAACCGGCGGAAACCATTCAGCCGCGCAGAATGGTTTCCGCCCAAGCCGCCTGCGCCAGCACCGCATCGTCCGCCCCCGATGGCGAGCAGAACAGGGTCGACAGCGGAAGGCCCTCCGCCGTCCGGCCGGTCGGCAGCGCCACACCGGGCATGTCAAGGAAGCTCGCGACCATCGTCAGCGCGAGCGTCGCAATATTCACCTCGGCGAAGAGGGCGGCATCCGCCTCCAAAGGGGCGAGCAGCGGCGCGACATGGCGGACCGTCGGCAGGAGCAGCGTTTCGCCGTCGAGTTCGGCGTGCAGGCGCTGCATCTCCGCGGCGCGGAGGGTGACGAGCTGTGCCGCCGCTTCGGGCGACACGCGCGCGGCGGCGTCCAGCCGGGCCAGCACCCGGGGATCGACCAGGCCGCGGCCGGGGCCGGTGAGCGTCGGCAGGTGAAGCGCCCGCGCTTCATAGGCGCCGAGCCATCCATGGGTGGCGATGGCGTCGCGCGAGCGATGCCAGGCGTCCACCCGCCGGCGGCGGACCGGGGCGTGGTGGGACAGCCGTTCGACCACCGCGTCGAAATGGGCGCGCACCGGCGCCGTGACCGCGGGATCGTCGAGAAGGACGTCATCGACGACGAAACGTGCCGGCGCGAGCTGCCGCGGATGTGGCGCCTGGCCGCGCATCGCCGCGTCCATCGTGATGCAGTCGGCGACGGTGCCGGCCAGCGATCCGAGGCTGTCGAGGCTGCGCGCCAGAGGAAACACGCCCGCCATGTCGTAACGGGCCTGCGAGGCCTTGTAGCCGACGCAGCCGGTGAAGGCGGCGGGCACCCGCACCGAGCCGGCCGTATCGGTGCCGATCGCCACCGGCACGATGCCGCGCTGCACCGCGACCGCCGAGCCGCAGGAAGAGCCGCCCGGCATCCGGGGCTCCCCCGGCAGGTCGGCGGTCGGGGTGCCGAAATGGGGATTGGCGCCGAGGCCGGAAAAGGCGAACTCGCTGAGATTGGTCTTGCCGATCGGGATGAAGCCGAGGCGCCGCGTCGCCGCGACCACGGGTGCGTCCGACGCCGCCGTCTCCACCGCGTCGCGGGTGCGCGAACCGGCAGTGGTGCGGGTGCCGGCGATGTCGAACAGGTCCTTCCATGCGATCGGAACGCCATCATGCCGGCTGAGCGGGCGCCCCTCCCCCCAGCGCCGGCGCGCGGCATGCGCTTCGATCAGTGCCGGCTCCGCGATGAGGGTGATGAACACCGCCTCGCTGGCATGGGCCCGCTCGAGCGCCCGCTCGACCAGCCGGACCGGGTCGGTTCGGCCGGCGGCAAGGTCGGCGGCGAGGGCGTCGAGAGGTGCGGACATGCGCGGCTCCGAGGATGGCAAGAGACCCGGCGGGCAAAGGCCGTGCCCACAGAGCCCGACAGGGTGTCTCAGACGTGGCCGTATTTGGCCAGCGCGTCGGCGAGCGACAGGCCATCGGCCAGCTCCGCCCGGATCGCGATCTCGGTGCGGGTGAGACGCTCGGCCTCCAGAAGCACGGTCTCGACTACCCGGGCGGGGATGACGATCACCCCATCCTCGTCGCCGAGCAGGAAATCGCCCGGCGCCACCTCCACCGTGCGGCTCGTGGCCCCGCGCATCACCACCGGCACCTGCCAGGCATTCACCTTCCAGCGGCCGATCGACTGGGTCGGCGTGCGGTAGCGCGCAAAGACCGGGAAACTGTGCTCGCCGATCCAGCGGATGTCGCGGATTCCGCCATCGATGACGGCGCCCACGCAGCCGCGTTCCTTCATGCCGAGGGCGATCAGTTCGCCGAAATAGCACACGCCCTCCCCGTCACCGCTCCACACGGTGATCTCGTCGGGGCCGACGCCTTGACACGCCTTCATTTTCTCCGCATCGCCGCCCAGCGGATACGGCGCCTTCTGGCCACGTATGGTGTAGGCCCAGCCGGCGATGCGGTTCTGATGGGCGGGATAGGGCGCAAAATCGGCGGCAAGGCTCTGGTCCATGAGGCCGAGCGTATCGAGCACATCGGCGACGTTGGAGGTGTCGACGGCGAGATAGCGCCGGCGGATGTCGGCCTTCCGCTCGGGTGAGATGGCGCCGGCGGCCGGCAGCGGGGCGTGGTCGGTGGGGTTCATGGGAGGCTTTCCCTCAATCAGATGTTGGGCAGGTAGCCGCCATCGACGCGGATCACCGATCCGGTGATGTAGGCGGCGCGGGCGCTGGCGAGGAAGGCGACGGCATCGGCATATTCCTCCGGCAGGCCATAGCGGCCCATCGGGATCGAGGCCGTGCTCTCGGCGACGACCGCCTCAAGGCTGCGGCCTTCGCGCCGGGCCTTCTGCTCGTCCAGAAAGCGGATGCGGGCGGTGGCGATGCGCCCGGGCAGGATGACGTTGGCGGTGACGCCATCCCCTGCCACCTCGCGCGCCAGGGTCTTCGACCAGCCGACCAGGCTCGCACGCAAGGCGTTGGAAACGCCGAGACTGGGAATGGGTGCGACCACCCCCGAGGAGGTCGAGGTGATGATCCGGCCCCATCGGCGCTCGCGCATGCCGGGCAGCACGCGGTCGGTGAGATGGATCACCGACAGCACCATGGCGCGGAACTGCGCCTCCCAGATGGCGGGGGCGACGCCATGCGCCGGGCTTGGCGGCGGGCCGCCGGTGTTGTTGACGAGGATGTCGACCGGCCCCAGAGCGGCCTCGATGGCCGCGACATGGCCGTCGCACGCGGCGATGTCGGCGAGGTCCCACACGCGCGCCAGCGCAGCCGCGCCGAGTGCTTCCAATTCCTCCCGGGTGGCCGCAAGCGCTTCGGCGTCGATGTCGACCAGCGCCACCCTCGCCCCCTCGCGTGCCAGAGTCCGCGCAATGGCGCGGCCCAGCCCGCCGCCGGCGCCCAGCACCAGCGCGGTGCGTTGCTTGAGTTCCAGATCCATGGCGACGACCTTCTACGACCCGACTCGCAGCGGCGCATCGAGCTTGCGCAGGTAGGAAATGACCGACAGGGCGGTGATGCGCCCGGTCTTGGGGTTGTCGGTCGGCACATTGGC
>CAZIXP010000087.1:0-16869 GCA_964543245.1 uncultured Starkeya sp. | reverse complement strand
CACCGCGATGCGGGACTATCGCGACGATGTGCGCGCCCGCATGGTCGGCCATGGTCGCGATCCCGACAGATGCAATGTTATGTACCTCGTCACCCCGATCATCGCCGGCAGCATGGCTGAAGCCCGGGCGATCCAGGCGGAGCGCCGGGCGGCGGAAGCGCGCCAGATCGACATCAAGATGGCCTTCTTCGGCAAGATCACCAATATCGACTTCGCCAAGCTCGATCTCGACGCGCCGATCGGCGACCTCACTACGAACGGCCATCAGCAGCTGCTCGACGATTTCAAGAAGGCGGCCGGCAACAAGACGCTGCGGCAGGCGATCGTCTCGTTCGACCATAATGGCGACGGCGTCGAGCTGCTCGGCTCGCCCGACGATGTGGCGGCGCAGATGGGGGAGGTGATGCAGGAGGTCGGCGGCGACGGTTTCCTGTTCTCGCTGCCCAATCTCCACCGGCGCACGGTGGCCGAGATCGAGGATGGCCTCGCTCCGGCTCTGCAGAAGCGCGGCCTGATGCGCAAGGGCTATGCCCACGCGCATTTCCGGGACAATCTGCTCGAATTCTGAACGTCCCGGCTCATCGCAGCGCGAAGCGCAGGACCGCCGGTCCGGCCCGTCGCCGGGACCGGCGACCTACAAGGCGCTGGCCTTCTTCTTGCTTCGAACTTCCGTCACAGCCGGGAGAATTCGATGCTGAGGGAAGCAGGACCGCAGGCCTCCTCGACCGCAGGCGACCGAACCAAGGGCGCGCGGCTGGGCATGTCCTTCCCCTCGATCGGCAGGGTCGTCGATCAGTTGGGCACGGACGATTTCCACCGCACGTTGCGGGCGGCACTCTATGAGATCACCGGCTTCAACAGCTGCCTCATCCTCGCCTTTTCCAGCGTGGATGCGCCCGTCGTGCTGGAGCATTGCTCCACCATCCAGCCCGACCGGTTCCGGCGCTGCTACATGAAGCAGGCCTACCGGCTCGATCCGTTCTACATGGCGGCGGTGCAGGGCAAGGACATCGGCGTGAGCCGCTGCAACGAAATCTTCGAGGCTGATTTCACCAGCAGCGACTACCACAACCTCTATTACAAGGACGTGCCGCTCGTCGACGAGATCGGCATTCTCTGCCCGGTGACGGACCAGCAGACCATCCATATCTCGCTGGGCCGGTGCATCGGGTCGCAGCGCTTCGACGCCTCCGTGCTGGAGAACCTGCACGCGGCCGAGCCGCTGCTGGCCTCGCTGGTGCGCAAGCAGGCGCTGCTGCGGCCGGATCTCTGCCAGCACGACGTGGCGTCGCGCGTTCCCCCGGGCCGCGCCGACGACGTCGACACCTCGTGGCTGCGGCGCTTCAATGCCACCCGCCGGGAAGTCGAGGTCGCCGCCCTGGTGCTGCGCGGCCATACCAACGGCTCGATCGCCTGCGTGCTCGGCATTTCCGAAGACACGGTGAAGGTGCACCGCAAGCGTCTCTACGGGAAGCTGAACATCTCCTCCCAGGCGGAGCTGTTCATGCGCTATATGCAGAACCGGCCGGCGAACGACCCGGATGCGCCGATCCCGGCGCTCTCCCGCCTTCGCCGGGGGCACTGAGGCTCAGCTTTTCCGCCGATGCCGTCGCCTCAGCGTCGTGTCGGGCCCGGTCGCGCCGCGCGCAGGGAGGATCGACGCTCGGCCGCCCCGTCGATCGAACGCACGAAACCGTCGCGCACGACCATATAGGGCTCGTGCAGCATGAGGCCGACGGGCGAGCCCGCGCGCAGGACCGGCGTCTCGTAGCCCAGGCCCACGCTCCAGTCGCCGGTGAGAAAGCGCCGGTCCTCGACGACGATGCTCTCGACGATCCCATCCGCCGTGATCTCGACGGCATTGCCCGCCCCCGGCCGTAGGGGGGCGCCCGCCCGAAAGGTGATCCAGCCCTCGATGGTGTCGTCGGGCTGCATGACGTCGAGCGCGACCTCGGCCGCCAGCGCCGCCAGCGGCCGGAAGGGGTAGATCGAATTGTGCAGGACGCCGACCACCGCGCCATCCGCCCGCGCGCCGGCGATCCTGCGGCCGGAATCGCCGCGCCGTGCGACCTGGGCGGTGTCGGCGGCGAAGAGGTCGCCTTCGGCGGTCAGCGCGATGACGCCGGCGTCGGCCAGCGGGTTGGCGGCGAGAATGCCTTCCACCGCTTCCTCCGCGGTCACCCCGCGGCGCAGCCGATCCAGAACGTCCTCATTGATGGGACGGCCGCTGGCGCCGACCGTGTTCGGCATGCGGTGCCCCGTCACCAGCCCGACCCGGGCGAGGGCGGGGGTGAACTGCGACAGCGGCTCGGGCCGGTTGGGGCCGCTGGAGATCAGCCCGGCGACTTGCGCCGTCGCCAGCTCCGCCGGGATGGCGTCGAAGCCGCCCGGAAACAGCGACCCGCCGCCGCCGACCTGGGTCTGCGCCCTTTTCACCTCGCCCGCCGCGGTGAGGACGACGAGGCTGACGAAGCCGCCGATCGACCCCCGCCCGATCGTCTCGACCGCCGCGAGCGACCGCAGCACGGCGAGGCCAGCGCGGGGGCCATAGGCTGCAATGCCAATCGTCATGACGCGACCCAATGCGACGGAGAGATTTCGACGAGCGGACCCGAGGCATAGCCCGGCCCCGGTGCGGCGATCCGGGTCCGGCCGCGGGCAAGGGGGTCCGGCACCGGCGCGGCCGACAGCAGGGCGCGGGTGTAGAGATGCGCCGGCGCCTCCAGCACGGCCGCCGTGGGGCCGGTCTCGAGAATCCGGCCCGCGCGCATCACCGCCACCCGGTCCGCGATGCGGCGCACCACGGCAAGGTCGTGCGAGATGAACAGGAACGACAGGCCGTGTGCGGTCCGCAGTTCCCCGAGCAGGTCGAGAATCTGCGCCTGCACCGACACGTCGAGAGCCGAGGTCGGCTCATCCGCGATGATGACCCGCGGTTGTGCGGCAAGGGCACGCGCGATGGCCACGCGCTGGCGCTGTCCCCCGGAGAATTCGTGCGGGTAGCGCAGCGCCATGGAGCGGTCGAGTTGCACGCGCTCCAGCAGCGCTTCCGCCTTGTCGCGCGCGTCCGCCCGCCGCGCATGGCCGTGGATGAGCATTGGCTCGGCGATGGTCTGCCCGATGGTGAAGCGCGGGTTGAGCGAGGCGTAGGGGTCCTGGAAGATCATCTGGATGCCTGCGCGCCGGCGCTGGAGCGCGCCGCCGGACAGCCGCGTGAGGTCCTGGTCCTCGAAATGGACGGAGCCGGCCTCGACCTCCATCAGCCGGGCGAGGGCGCGGCCGAGGGTCGACTTGCCGGAGCCGCTTTCGCCCACCACCGCGAGGATCTCGCCGCGGCCGAGGTGAAGGCTGACATCGTCCAGCGCCCGCGTGGCCCGGCCGCGGCCGAACAGGCCCGTCCCGCCGAAGCTCTTCACCAGATGCCGCGCTTCCAGCACGGGGGAATCGGGAGCGACTGCTGCCGCCACTGCGGCCTTGCCGGTGTCGATCCGCGGCACCGCCGCGAGCAGCCGCCGGGTATAAGGCTCGGCCGGCGCGGCGAACAGGCGGCGCGTCTCCGCCTGTTCCACGCTCGCCCCCTCCCGCATGACCAGCACCCGGTCCGCCATCTCGGCGACCACGCCCATATCGTGGGTGACGAGCACCAGCGCCATGCCGGTCTCCCGCGTGAGGTCGCGCAGAAGGTCGAGGATCTGGGCCTGAACCGTCACATCCAGCGCCGTCGTCGGCTCGTCGGCGATCAGCAGGGCGGGGCGCATCATCATGGCGGCGGCGATCATGACGCGCTGGCGCATGCCGCCCGAAAGCTCGTGCGGGTAGCGCCGCAGGCACTGGGCGGCGTCCGCGATGCCGACCCGCACCAGCATCCGTTCCGCCTCGGCGAGCGCCTCCCGTCCCGAAGCGCGCTTATGCGCTACCGGCCCTTCCGTCAGCTGCCTGCCGATGGAAAGAACGGGATTGAGCGCCGTCATGGGCTCCTGGAAGATCATTGCCATGCGGTCGCCGCGCAGCCGCCGCAGGGCCTCCGCGGGGAGGGCGCCGATATCCTGGCGGAGCAGCCGGATGGTTCCGCCCGTCACTTTTGCCACGGGTTTCGGCAGCAGCCCCATGATCGCCAGAGCCGTCACCGACTTGCCCGAGCCGGACTCCCCGACGAGGGCAAGGGTTTCGCCGGCCCCGACATGGAAGGAGATGCCGTGCAGCACGTCCCGCTCCGCCGGGGGATGGCCGAAGGCCACCCGCAGGTCGCTGACCTCCAGCACCGGTGCGGGCGTCATCGCCGGTTCTCCCGCGGGTCGAGGAGGGAGCGCAACCCGTCGCCAAGCAGGTTGAAGCCGAGAACGGTGAGGGCGATCGCGATGCCGGGAATGGCCATCAGCCAGGGCGCCCGGTTCATGTAGTCGCGCGCGCCGGAGAGCATGGCGCCCCATTCCGGCTGCGGCGGCTGGGCGCCGAGTCCGAGGAAGCTGAGGCCGGCCGCCGCCAGAATGGCGCCGGAAAGGCCGAGCGTGGCGACCACGATCATGGTCGGCAGCACGTTCGGCAGGAGGTGCAGGAAGATGAGCCGGCCATGGCCGGCGCCGGCGGCGACGCTGGCCTCGAAATAGGGTTTGGACCGCTCCACCAGCGCGGCGGAATGGCAGGTGCGGGCATAGAAGGGAATGCCGGCGAGCCCGACCGCGATCATCGCGTTGGTGAGGCTCGGGCCCAGCACGGCGACGCAGGCCAGCGCGATCAGCGTCTCGGTGAAGGACAGCAGCACATCGGTCAGCCGCATCAGCACCCGTTCGGTCCAGCCGCCGCGATAGGCGGCTATGAGTCCGATCAGCAGGCCCGCGGTCAATGAGATGCCCACGGCGATCGCCCCGATCAGGAGCGTCAGGCGGCTGCCGTGCAGCATGCGCGCGAGCACGTCGCGGCCGAATTCGTCGGTTCCCAGGGGATGGGCGAGGTTCGGCGGCAGGAAGCGCTTTCCCACCCCTATCTTGATGGGGGAATAGGGGGTGAGCACGTCGGCGAAAGCCGCGCTGAAAACCAGCAGCCCGACGAGCCCGAGCCCGATCGCCCCCGCTGGGGTACGCGCCAGCCGGCGGAGGAAACCCAAGGCGGCGGGCCGCTTGCGCCCATCTGCCGGGGTCGGGAAGGTGTCCGTTGCGGTCTCGCCCATCGCCGTCAGCTCCGGCGGATGCGCGGGTCGACCAGCGCGTAGACCATGTCCATCACCAGGGAGACCAGCACCACGACGGTCGAGAAGGTGAGAATGAAGCCCTGGATGACGGGGTAGTCCCGCTGGAAGATCGCCTCGATGGCCATGCGGCCGACCCCGTTCCAGGCGAAGATGTTCTCCACCACGATGGCGCCGCCCATCATGAAGGAGAACTGCAGGCCCATCATGGTGATGATGGGCACCAGCCCGGCCCGCAGGACGTGGCGGCGCAGGATCACGGCCTTTGGCAGGCCTTTCGCCTCGGCGGTACGAACGAAATCCTGCTGCATCGTGTCGATCATTGAGGAGCGCGTCATCCGGGCGATGACGGCGGCGTTGGACAGGCCGAGCGTGACCGCCGGCAGAACGAGATTGGCCGGGCCGGAGCCGCTGACCGGAAACCAGCCGAGGTCGACGGCGAAGAACAGCAGCAGCAGCAGGCCGAGCCAGAAATGGGGGATCGCGACCCCCGCGATTGCCCCGACCATCAGCCCGGTGTCGAGAAACGTGCCGCGCCGATAGGCCGCCAGGAAGCCGATCGGCAGGCCGATGGCGATGGCGACGGCCATGGCGGCGCTGGCCAGCAGCAGCGTGTTGGGCAGGCGCTGCAGGATGACCTCGAGCACCGGCTGATGACCGCGGATGGTATAGCCGAGGTCACCTTGAAGCAGCCTGCCCACATAGGTGAGGTATTGCACATGGAGCGGCTGGTCGAGCCCGAGGCTGCGGCGGATCTCCTCGATCTGCTCCGGCGTGGTGCCCTGGCTCTGCGCATACATGATCTGCACGGGGTCGCCGGGCACGAGATGGATGAGCAGCGTCACCGCCACGGTGGTCGCGAAGATGGTGAGGAGGGCCATGGCAAGGCGGTCGAGCACGAAGCGCCACATGGACGGATCTACCCTGCTGGAGGCGAGGCCCGGGCGGCGCCCGGGCTCGCGGCTGCGGATCAGGACTTCTTGTCGGCGATCTTCACGTCGTTGAAGACGGGGTAGACGAACGGCGCGACCTGGAACCCTTCGACCGCGGGCCGTGTGGCGAACACCCATTCCCAGCCCGGCGTGTAGAGCGGGATGTGGATGCCCTTCGAGAGCAGATAGGCGAACACCTCCTGCACCTTGGCCTTGCGCGCCGCCGGATCGGTCAGGACGCGGGTCTCGTCCAGCATGGCGTCGAGCTCGGGCGAGGTGTAGCCGCGATAGGCACCGGGCGAGTGCCAGAGGGCATAAAGGATGTCCGGGTCGTACCAGGACCACGTCATCATATCCATGCTGCCCTTGCCGGTCGGCGTCTCGTTCTCCTGCCGGACCCGGGCATTCATGGTGCCGATATCCATCATCTCGATGGTCGCCTTGATGCCGACCTCGGCGAGCTGGGCCTGGAAGACTTCGGCGAGCTTCTGCCGGTTGCCGCCGGTCCACACCAGCATGCTGGTTTCGAGCGGCTTTTCAGGGCCATAGCCGAGTTCCTTCAAAAGCGCCCTGGCCTTCTCCGGGTCGTAGTTCGGCCGGTATTTGAGGCAGAATTCCTGGTCGTTGCCGAACACGCCGCGGGACACCGGGCAGGCTTCGGGCAGCGAGAGATCGCCATAGACGAGGTTGATCGCCGCCGCGGGGTCGGTCGCGTAGCCGATGGCGAGACGGGCGCGCGCGTCGTTGAAGGGCGGGCGGTGGGCGGCGAACTCCCAGAAGACGTTCTGCCCGGTATTG
This sequence comes from uncultured Starkeya sp., assembly GCA_964543245.1. GTDB lineage: Bacteria > Pseudomonadota > Alphaproteobacteria > Rhizobiales > Xanthobacteraceae > Ancylobacter. Next base: position 9,954 of record CAZIXP010000087.1, on the reverse strand, counting down.
CCCGCCACCACGACCTTCAGCGCCCCGGACCCCTTGAGCGCCTCGACATCGTCGAGCGGCGGCTCGGCGATGTCGACCTCGCCGGTCTTGAGGGCGGCCAGCCGCGCCTGCGGCTCCGGCACCACCGAGATGACGAGGCCGTCCATGTAAGGCGCGCCCTTATTGGCGGCGAGCTTGCCGAAGTTCCGGTAGGCCGGGTTACGGGCCAGCACGATCCTGTCGCCCTTGGTCCAGGAGACCAGCTTCCACGGGCCCGAACCGATGGCGGTGCTGGTGCCGAAACCCTCCTTGCCCTTGTTGGAATCGCAGAGGATCGAGGAGAAGCTGTCCGCAAGGAAAGGGATCAGCGCGACAAAGGGCTTGTCGAGCGTGAACCTCACGGTGAGAGGGTCCACCACCTCGACCGTGCGGATCGGCCCCCAGCTCGCCTTGGTGACGCTGGGGCTGGCCGTGTCGAAGGCACGATCGACGGTGTACTTCACGTCATTGGCGTCGAGCGGCGTGCCGTCATGGCAGACGGCCCCCTCATTCAGCTTGAACACATACTCGGTGCCCGCCGCGTTCACGGTCCAGGACTTGGCGAGGTTCGGCACGGGGTTGCCGTCCTTGTCGGTTGCCAGCAGCGTGTCGTAGACCAGGCTCCAGACCTGGAGCGACAGCGTGCTCGTCGCCTTCTGCGGATCGAGCGTGTCGATATCGCCGTAGCGAGCCCAGACGATATCCCCGGCCTGCGCCGCTGCGGCGCAGGCAAGGCTGATCGCGGCCGCGGCGGCGAAGCGTCGTGACAGACGGCGAATGGCACCCATGGTTCGTATCCCCGTTCCTGAAGTCCTGATGCGTCGGGCGGCAGACATGACGGGGCAGGCTCGCGGACGAGATGCCCGCAAGAGGTTCCGTTCAGTGCCTGATGCTGTGCCGTTTGCCGTCTCCCCACAGGCTGTCGTTCCCGGGGAGGTGCGGCGCGCGAAGTGCCCTTCCGCTTGGGGGAGAAGCTGATTTAGGCGGGAAACCAAGTCAACAGAATTTCAGAAATGACAATTATATTTCCTGCGTTGAAACCAAAACGGCCAATTCGGCAAAATCTGTTTCAAAAATGATCGGGTCAGAGATCGCCGGGCACCAGATCGCCCCACTCCTCATGGATGCGTTCGATGAAGTGCAACCGCTCGATGGCATCCTCGCCGATCCGCAAGGCCACCGCCGAGCAGAGATAGGTGATGAGCGATACCGGGGCGACGACGGACTCATAGACCGACACGCCGCGCGTCCGGCAGCGCAGCGTGACATTGGCCACCTCGGCGGAGCCCCGCCCCGCCTGATCAGTGAGATAGATCACCTGTACGCCGGCCTGTATCGCCGAGCGCATGATCGAGCGCAGGTTGCGCGTTTTGCGGCCGACGCCGAGCGCCAGCATTGCGTCGGTCGGGCTGATGGAGGCGAATTCCTCCGGTACAGAGAAGCCGCCGATGGGGATCATGCGGATGTCCGGCTTGATGCGGATGAGCAGGGCGCGGGCGAAATGGGCCAGCGGATAATTGTCGCCAAACCCCACCACCCAGAACTTTTCCGCGCGTGCCAGCAAGTGGATAGCCATGTTGAGCTCGTCGCTGCGCAGCGCCTCGATGGAGCGCACGAGGTTCTGGACATCGCCGGCGAGATGGTCGGCCAGCTGGCCGCGTCCGAAGGAGCGCTCCGGCACCCGGGGCAGGGGGCGCGCTTCCGGCGCCACGTGACCCTCCCGCGCCTTCTTCTGGGCAGTCTTGAAGCTGGGATAGCCGAGGCGGCGGAAGAAGCGCGCCGTCGTCGCCTTTGACACCGCCGCCTTTTCGGCGATTTCCGTCGCCGAGTTGAGGCCCAGAAGGTCCGGGTTCTCGAGGAGAAGGTCCGCCAGCCGCCGTTCCTGGCGGGTCAGGTCGTCATAGCTTTCCAATATGCGCTGGGAGAGCGTCGCGTCGGCCATGATCATTTTTTCAGGATTGAAACGATGTCATCCGTCATACGTCAGCGCGGTTCGAAATTGAAGCGCGGCGTCGCGCCGCGATCGGGCTGCGGCGCGGGCCGGGAGCGGGCTCCCGACCATTCCTCGCGCCCGGTCCGGGACGGGCCGTCGACGGTCAGCGGTTGAAGCTGCGCGTCGCGTCACAGCCCTGGCCGACACCGCAGTTGCGGGTGCGGGTGGCGGTGCCGCCATAGCGGCCGGTGGAGTTGCGCGTCGCGGTGCAGGAGCCATCGGAACAGCTGCGCACCTGATCGGTGCTGGCGCCATAGTAGCCGGTTGCGCCGCGCGCGCCGGTGCAGGTGCCGTTGGCGCAGTTCACGTTGCGATAGCCGGAGGTGACGTGCGGCGGGGGCGGGGCGTAGGGGGGATACGCGCCCCAGCGACCATACCAGGGGTAGGTCCGGTAATAGGTGTCCCAGTACGCCCGGCCGAACGGCACGACCACCACGCCGACCGCCGGGGCAACCGGCGCGGTGAGAACGACCGGCGCGCCATTATAGATGACCTGGATATAGCTCGCGGCGACCCAGCCGCGGTAGGGCCCGAAGCCGATATCGCACCAGCTATAGCCGTTGACACAGCCATAAGTCGTAATCCGCGTCCCGGCCGGAACCTGCGTCACGGCGGGATAGGAGGTGGAAGGGCCGGCCCGCAGGTTCACATTGGCGGTCGAGACCGCCGGGGTCGCGGCCATGCCGGCCGATATGCCGGCGGCGGCGCCAGCGAGCACCAGTAAGGCGGTGAGGAGGAGTTTTCTCAGCATGTTGAAGACCTCTTGTGGCTTCCCCGCGCGCCGTCGCCGTGCCCCGGGGCGGCGGTGAGTCTATCGAAGCTTTCCTAACACCGACGTACCGCCACATTACGTTTCGAACGGGATGGGCGGGAGCGGCGCCCATGCCGCGGACGACGCGGCCGGTGTCCTTGCCCTCTGCCGGCACCCTGAAGCGCTGACGGCGCGACGGAGCCTCACGCCCCGAAGGGCAGGGCGTTGTCCCGGCGCAGCGCAACCGCCTCGTCGAGAAGCCACGACCGGAAGAGTCGCACCCGGGGGTCGTCCAGCCGCGATTCATGGATGAGGAGGTAATATTCCCCTGCGCTTGCAATCTCGCTTGAACAGGGAATGCAGAGTCCGCGCGCACCCTCTTCCTGCATCAGCAGAATATCCGGCACCAGCGCGATGCCGCGCCCCTGCCGCGCGGCGTCGAGCGCCATGAAGAAATGGCCGAACTGGAGGTGGGGGTCGCTTTCGGCCTCGTAGCGTACGCCATTGGCCCGCAGCCAGTCCGGCCAGGCATAGCGCCGGGTGGTGGTGTGGATCAGCGGGTAGGCAAGGAGATCGGCCGCCTCCTTCACCTCCCGACGGAGCAGCGCCGGCACGCAGACCGGGACCAGCCGATCCGGGAACAGCTCGTCGGCATGCACGCCGTCCCAGCGCGTGACCATCGGCAGCTCGATCCGGGGCTGGGTGCGGTCGTAGCGCCGGCCCGGCAGCCGCCCGACCCGGATGGCGATGTCGGCATCGTGGGCCAACAGATCCGCCGCCTCGATGGACGAGACAATGCGCGCTTCGATCTCGGGATGCCGAGCAACCAGAAGATGCAGCCGTGGCATCAGCCAGACGGTGGCGATGGTCGGCAGCGCGCTGAGGGTGATGGCGGGGTCGCTGCGCCGGCGGGCCAGCCGGAGGGTGGCGCGTTCCAGCTCGTCGAACACGCCCTCAATGACGCGGAAGAACTGTTCTCCCTCGGCGGTGAGTTCGATCCGCCGCGTGTGGCGGACGAACAGCTCGTGGCCGAGCTCGCCCTCCAGTTCCTTCACCTGCCGGCTGATCGCGCCCTGGGTGAGGTGGAGCTCCTCCGCTGCGCGGGTGAAGGAGAGATGCCGCGCCGCCGCCTCGAATCCCTTCAGCGCATTCAAAGGCGGCAATCGCCTCTTTCGCATTCAGCTTCTCCCTCATGCATGAGGTTAACTCATGCATAGGCGCCGAACAATTCGTTTGTGAGCGGCCCCGGCGCCCGGCATCGTCGCGGCATCCGATGCCCCCGGCCCACGCGGTCGCCCACCCATCCCGGAGCCACGCCGCTTCCGGGCGAGGAATCCCATGTCCCGTTCCGACGAAGCGCTGGTCGCCACCGGCATCGCCAAGAGCTATGGCGCGACCTGCGCGCTACGGGACGCCCGGCTGGCGCTACGGCGGGGCCGGGTTCATGCGCTGCTCGGCGAGAACGGCGCTGGCAAATCGACGCTGGTGAAGATCCTCGTCGGCGCGGTCGTGCCGGATGCCGGCCGGATCGAGATCGACGGCAAGGCCGCGTCCTTCGCGTCGGCGACGCAGGCCCTCCGCGCCGGCATCGTGCCGATCCACCAGCATCTCAGCCTGTTCCCCGAGCTCAGCGTGCACGAGAACCTCTCCGCCTTTTCCCTTGCTGAAGGTGGTTTCTGGGCGCGGCGGCGTGTGGTCGATGCCCGCCACGCGGAAGCGTGGCTCGCCGAGGTCGGGCTTGATGTCGATCTCGATGCGCCGCTCGGCAGCCTGTCGCTTGGCGAGCGGCAGCTCGTGGAGGTCGCCCGCGCCCTCAGCCTCGCCTGCCGCGTGCTGGTGCTCGACGAGCCGACCGCGGCACTCAATGCAGGCGAGGCGGAGCGGCTCTTCGCCGTGGTGCGCCGGCTCTGCGCCGCCGGTACCGCGGCTCTCTTCATTTCCCACCGCTTCGACGAGATCGAGGCGCTCGCCGACGAGGTCACCGTGCTGCGGGATGGCCGCACGGTGATCGACGCGGCGCCGATCCGCCGGCACGGCCGCGAGGAGCTGACCCACGCCATGCTCGGCGCCGGCATCGACTCCGGCACTCCCCGTCCCGTCGCCCGCGCCGAGCCCGTGCTGGTCGGGAAGGGCTTCAGTGGCCGTTCGGGTGGAGCCGTCGCCAGCGCCATCACCCTCCACGCTGGCGAGATCGTCGGGCTGGCGGGGCTCATCGGCTCCGGCGCTTTGGAACGCGCGGCGTGGCTGGCCGGCGCCGAGCCCGGCGCGGGCCAGCTCTCGGTGGCGGGCCAGTCCGTGATGCCGGGCGACCGTGCGCGCGCCGCCGCGCTGGGCATCGCCTATGTTCCTGCCGATCGCCATGCCCAGGGGTTGTTTGCCGGGCTGTCGGCACGCCGCAACGTGTCGGTTGCGGCACTGGGGAGTTTCGCCCGCCTCGGCTGGCTGCGGGGAGCCGAGGAGGTGGAGCGGGTCGACCCGCTGCTCCGCAGGCTGAAGCTGCACCCGGCAGCGCCGGAGAGCGAGGCGGCGACCTTCAGCGGCGGCAATCAGCAGAAGCTGCTCATCGCCCGCGGCCTCGCCCTGCCGGCGCTGAAGGCGATGGTGCTGCTGGAGCCGACCCGCGGCGTCGATGTCGCCGCACGCGCCGTGATCCACGAGGCCATTCGCGATGCCGCCGCGTCTGGCGTTGCCGTGCTGGTCGCCACCAGCGATCTCGACGAACTCATGGGCCTCGCCCACCGCTTTCTCGTCGTCCGCGACGGTGTTCTGTCCGCCGAGCTGCCGCGCGAGGCCTCGCGCATGGCCGTGCTGTCGGCGCTGTCGGGGAGCCTTGCGGCATGATGAGCAAACCCTTGCCCTTGGCCCCTTCCCGGTTTCGGCTGCCGCGGCCGTCGCCGGTGGCAATGGTCTGCCTCGGCCTCTTCGTGCTGTGCTGCCTGTGCGTGCCGCGCTTCGCCAGCTACGGCAACATCGAGAATGTGCTGCGTGTCGGCGCCATCCTCTGCATCGTCGCCTGCGGCCAGGCCATCGTCATCATCCTCGGCGGGATCGAGTTTTCCTTCGGGGCCTCGGCGGCGCTCGCCAGCGTCGTCACCGTCATGGCGTTGCCTGCCATGGGACCGGCTGCCGGCCTGATGACCGGGGCGGCGAGCGTCATCGGCACCGGGCTGGTGAATGGCTGGCTGGTGGGGCGCATGGGGCTGCCGCCGGTCATCGTGACATTGGGCACGCTGATGATGGCGTCCGGCGCCGCTTCCTGGCTCGCGGGCGGCCTTCCGCTCGATGCGCCGCCCTCTGCCGTGTTTTCCTGGCCGGCGCGCGGACGCGTGCTCGGCATGCCCGTCCCCATTCTGGCGGCCGTGCTGGCCTGTGTGGTGCTGCATCTCCTGCTGGCACACGGGCGGATCGGCCGGCTGTGGTACCATGTCGGCGCCAATCCGCTGGCCGCGCGGCTCGCCGGGCTCGACGTCGCCCGCATCACCCTGCTCGGTTACGCCGCGGCCGGCGCCTTCTGCGCGGTCGGCGCGATCATCCTGACCAGCCGCGTCGCCTCCGGGCAGCCGGCGCTCGCACCCAACCTTCCGTTCGAAACGATCGCTGCCTGCGCCATGGGGGGGCTGCCATTGTCGGGTGGCCGCGGGCATGTGCTCCAGGTGGTGTTTGGCGTGCTCATCGTCGCGATGCTGAACAACGCGGTCGTGCTGATCAACCTGCCGGTGGCCTGGCAGCTGGTCCTGCTCGGCGGTGCGGTGCTGGCCGCCGTCGGCCTGCAGAAGGACTGGGGAGCGCTGAAGCGCCTTGCCGGGAGGTCCCGATGACCCGGCGTTCCGAGGGCAACGCCCGCTTCCTCGTCGCACCGGCCTCGATCCTCGCCGCGCTGGCGGTGTTCGGCATCACGGCGCCGGGTTTCCTGACGCTCGACAACGGCTTCAGCATTGCCAGCCAGATCTGGGTTCTCGCCCTGCTCGCCGTGGGCCAGATGTTCGCCATCGCCGTGCGCGGGTTCGACATCTCGGTTGGCGCGGTCGCCGCCCTGTCCGGCACGCTGGGGGTCATGGCGGCGAACGCGATCGGCCTGCCGGCGCTGCTCGTCGCCCTGCCGGTTGGGCTTGCCTGCGGCACGCTGAACGGCTGGCTGGTCGGCTATGCCCGGTTCCAGCCCATCGTCGCCACGCTCGGCGTGCTGCTGGCGGTGAAGGGGCTCGCGCTTCTCGTCACCGGGGACGGACAGGCGGTACCGCTGACGGCGGGCGACACAGCCGGGCTCGCCTTCGACACGATTCTCGGTCTGCCGCCGCTGGGCTGGGCGGCGCTCGGCTGCATCGCCGCCGCCCATCTCGTGCTGCGCCACCTCGTCATCGGCCGGCGCATCCTGATGCTGGGCTCCAACCCGGAGGCGGTGGCGCTGGTGGGGGGTAGGGCGGCGCGCATCGAAATGAGCGCCTATCAGCTCTGCGGCGCCTGTGCCGGACTGGCCGGCGCGCTGATGGCCGCACGTGCCGGCGCCGGACTGCCGACCGAAGGCGCGGGTATGGAGCTTCAGTCCATCGCCGCGGCGGTGATCGGCGGCACCGCTCTGGCCGGCGGCCGGGCCCAGGTGTGGGCGGTGCTCGCCGGCGCCAGCTTCGTGCAGGTGGTGCTGACCGGGCTCAACCTGTCCGGTGTCTCGCCCTTCTTCGCCCAGATCGCCGTCGGCGCCGTGATCATCGCCTCCGGGCTGATGGACAGCGGCCTGCGCCGTCTTCTTTCCCGGCTTTCCGAGACCTTCCAACCCAAAGGGACGTTCCGATGAACCTGTTCCGTGCCGTTTCCCTGGCCGCCCTTCTCCTGTCCACTGCCGCCCCGGCCATGGCGGCCGAGCCGGTCATCGGGGTCTCCGTCCCCAATCTCGGCTCGTCCTTCTGGATTTCCGTGCTGTACGGCGTCGACACCGCGGCCAAGGCTGACAAGGCCAGGCTGGTGACGCTGAGCGCCGGCGGGGATGCGAATTCCAGCCAGCAGATCTCCCAGATCCAGGACCTCATCCAGCGCAAGGTCGACGCCATCATCGTCGGCGCGACCAATGGCGATGCGGTGAAGGCGGTGGTCGAGCGGGCGGTGGCCGCCGGCATCCCCGTGGTCGGCATCTCCTCGCCCCCCAGCACCGACAAGCTCGCGGCCGTGGTCAGTGCCGACCATTATGACATGGGCAAGCTGCAGGCCGAGTGCCTGGCGAAGGCGATCGGCGGCAAGGGCGAGGTAGCGATGATGGCGGGGCCCAGCGGGCAGGCCTGGTCGGACCTGCGGGCCCAGGGCTTCCGGGATACGCTCGCCAAAGAGGCGCCCAGCGTGACCATCGTCGCGGAATCCCGCCTCGCCGACAATCGCAACGCCGCGCTGACCACGGCGGATGACTGGATCCAGCGCTTTCCGGACCTTGCCGGCGTCTACAGCGCCACCGACGACATGGCGGCTGGGGTGGTGTCCGCGCTGAAGAGCGCCGGCAAGGGAGCGGTGAAGGTGTCGGCTTCCAATCTCTCGCCGACCGCCCAGCAGATGCTCAAGGACGGCGAACTCGCCTGTACCTCGATCCAGCAGATCGTTGCGCAGGGCAGGGCGGCCCTCACCCAGGCTGTTGCTGCTGCAGCCAAGGGCAAGGTGGAGCCGAAGGTGGTGACGCCCGCCGTGCTGGTCACGCCGGAGAATGTCGGTAGCGTCGACCTCAGCCTCGTCGTCGCCCCCGCCGACTATCGGCCCTGAGCCCGGGATGCCTCCATGCTGCCGTCGCACGACCGTTTCGCCTATTCCCCCATCACTGCCCGGCCGGATTTCTCCTGGCCCGGCGGCAAGCGCCTCGCGGTCTATGTCGCGCTCTGCGTCGAGCATTTCGCTTATGGCTCCGGGCTCGGCCTCGCCTATTCGCCCGGCCTCAGCCATCCCAATTCCTACAATTGGGGCTGGCGCGAATATGGCAACCGGGTGGGCGGCTGGCGGCTGATCGAGCTGTTCGAGGAATACGGCCTGCCGCTGACCGTGCTGCTCAACAGCGCCTGCTACGACCACTGTCCTGAGCTCATTGCCGCTCACCGCCGGCGCGGCGACGAGATCGTCGCCCACGGGCGCACCAATTCGGAGCACCCGAACGGGATGGACGAAGCGACCGAGCGCGCCGCCATCGCCGAGGTGACGGAGCGCATCCTTCAGGAAGAGGGGTGTGCCCCCGCCGGCTGGATGAGCCCGGGCGCCCATCCCAGCGCCCGCACCGAGGACCTGCTGGCCGAGGCCGGCTATGGCTACACCCTGGACTGGCCGATCGACGACCAGCCGGTGTGGATGAAGACCGCCGCCGGGTCGCTGCTCGCCATGCCCTATCCCCACGAGGTCAACGACGTGCCGATGGTGGTGCTGCACGACGGCACCGCCACCGCCTTCGCGGACATGGCGATCGACAATCTCGAGGAGATGCTGGCGCAGTCGGAGCGGCAGTCTCTCGTCTTCGGCATCACCATCCACACCTTCATCGTCGGGCAGCCCTTCCGCATCCGCCAGTTCCGCCGGGTGATGGAAGCGCTCGCCCGCCACAAGGACCGCATCTGGTTCACCACAGCGGGCGGCTGCGCCCGGCACTACGCGTCGCTCTTTCCGGCGCCCGCGACCTTCCCCACTCAAGGCCTGCAGACATGAGTTCCATCCAGACCCATCCGGTCCCGGCGCCTGCGGCACGCCGCGGGATGCACCGCATCGCCATCGCCGGCCTCGGCGCCGTGGGCCTTCGCGTCGCCCGCGCCCTTGACGAAGGGCTGCCCGGCTGCCGGCTGGTCGCGGTTTCCGCCCATGACCGCGCCCGGGCGGCGGAGCGGCTCGCCGACCTGAAGCACCCCGTGCCGGTGGTGGCCATCGAAGAGCTGGAACCCCTCGCCGACATCGTGGTCGAATGCGCCCCGGCGAGCCTGCTCCCCGCCATTGCCGAGCCCTTCCTGAAGGCGGGCAAGACGGTGATCGTGCTCTCCTCCGGGGCGATCCTGGCGCATCAGGACCTGATCGACCTCGCCCGCGCGCATGGCGGGCAGATGGTGGTGCCGACTGGCGCGCTGATCGGGCTCGACGCCGTGGCGGCGGCGGCGGAAGGCGACATACGCTCGGTGCGCATGGTCACGCGCAAGCCGGTGAAGGGGCTGGTCGGCGCGCCCTATCTGGGGGAGCGCGACATCTC
>CAZIXP010000086.1:5322-16973 GCA_964543245.1 uncultured Starkeya sp. | reverse complement strand
TTTGCCGCATTTTCTTCACGCGAACCGGAATCCACTTCGCTCGAAAATGCTCTAGGAATAGGTACCGACCTGCTCCCGGCGCCCTGCCCGGGGTTCTTGCTGCCGCCGAGCCGGATGCCGCGATGCCCGCGATGACGCCTGCCGCCTCGTCCCCGCCCCTGTCGCCCCGCCCGGGCGGGGGCGCCCGCCGCCCCCACGCATTCCCTGCCGCCCTTCTCGGGGTTCTCCTCGTCGCGCTGGCGACGCTGGCCGCGCTCGCCCCCGCGGCACGGGCGGAGGCCCCGCCCGCCAACTGGGCCGGGGCGTGGAACACCAAATGGCGCGGCGGCGGCGCGCTGATCGAGTTCCAGCAGAACGGCGCCGAGGTCACCGGCACCTACCCGCTCTATGATGGCACCATCACCGCCCATGCTGAGGGCAACGAGCTGACCGGCCGCTGGACCCAGGGCTCCCGGTCCGGCGCGTTCCTCTTCGTCCAGGCGCCGGACGGGCAGAGCTTCATGGGCCGGCTCGCCACCGGCCAGGCCGAATGGTGGACCGGCGTGCGCATGGACGCCGCTGTGTTCGAGGCCATCCGCATGGATCGCTCCAGCCCGATGATGGCGCTGCGCAGCTTCCTCCAGGCGATGAACGAGAGCGGCGCCGACGGCGTCAGCCGCGGCAATGGCGGGGGCATGGCGCTGGTCGGCCGGGCCGAAGGCACCGTGCTCGCCGACGCGCAGACCCGGCAGGGGCTGAACATGCCCGATTATGTCCGGCTGCTCTACGACGTCATCGACCGCACCACCTTCCGGCTGTGGGACGTGCCGCACGACACCGGCGAGGGCGACACCGTGGTGGTGACGCTGCGCCAGTTCGGCACTGCCGCCAGCTTCGATCTCGGCTTCGCGCGGCAGCGCGGCCAGTGGTTCATGGTCGGCCAGCCCACCGAGGCGCTGCGCCGCAAGCTCGCGGAATTCGACGCCGCCCGCGGCCTCGGCCGCGACCCGCCGCGCGATCCCACCAAGCTCGCCTCGCCGCGCGACACCTTCAAGGTGCTGCTCGGCGCCCTGAGCGAGGATTACGACACCCCGCCGGAAAGCGCGCTCGACATGCGCAACTACAACCCGGCGGTGCGCGACGACGAGGCCGCGCTGCTCGCGCGCTACCTCAAGAAGGTGCTGGACCGCATCGGCTATGTCTACTGGCAGGAGATTCCGGACGACCCCCGGGCGAAAGCGCCCTTTGTCTATTTCGAGCATCCGGCCGGCAACATCGTCATCGGCCCCTCGACGGTCGATGGCGCCACGGTCTGGCGCTTCACGCCGGAAACCCTGAGCCATGTGCGCGATCTCTATGCCGACATCGAGGACATGCCGGTGGCGCCAGAATTCGCCGCCTTCGCCAGCGACGATCCCTATTTCGTCGCCCGCGCCGTGGCCCGCCAGCTCGACCCGCGGCTGCTCACCCGGCTGGGGCCGATCGAGCGCTGGCAGTGGGGGCTGCTCGGCGTCGCCCTGTTCACCGGCGTGCTGGTCGGCTTCGTCTCCAACGCGCTGCTGCAATGGCTGCTGCTGAGCCTGAGCGGCAACAATCCCGCCGCGCGCTTCGTGCGCATCGTGGCGTGGTCGGTGCGGCTCATCTTCCTCGGGCTGTTCCTCATCATTGCGCTGCGCCCGCTCGGCCTGCCCGACATCATCGGTGCGCCGGTGAAGGCCTTCGCCTGGGCCTGCATCGTCGTCGGCGCGGTGCCGGTGCTGTGGCAGATCGTCGGCGATATCGCGGACCGCTACCGCCGCCGCCACAAGCTGGCGGGCTATCACGAGACGCTGATCTCGCTGGTGTCGGGGGTGGCCCGGGTCGTCGTGGTGCTGATCGGCTTCCTGATGCTCGCGGAGGTACTGCACGTGCCCTATGAGGGCGTCATCACCGGCCTCGGCATCGGTGGCCTCGCGGTGGCGCTGGCGGCCCAGCCGACGCTGCAGAACTTCCTCTCCGGCCTCACCCTCTATGCCGACCGCCCGGTGAGCGTGGGCGACGAGTGCCGGTTCGGCGAGCGCATCGGCACGGTGGAGCATATCGGCATGCGCTCCACCCACATCCGCTCGCGCGACCGCTCCCTCATCGCGGTGCCGAATTCGGATTTCGCCGGCATGGTGCTGGAGAACATCACCCGCTCCGACCGTATGCGCTACCAGACCGTGCTGCGGCTGCGGCAGGACACCTCGATCGACCAGCTCCGCTTCGTGCTGGTGGAGCTGCGCAAGCTGCTGCTGGCCCACCCCAAGGTGGCGCACGAGCCCTGCTGGGTGCGCTTCGTCGGTTTCGGCGACTATTCCTTCAATGTCGACATCGACACCAACCTGCTCACCACCCGCGAGGAGGAGCAGCTCGCGATCCAGGAAGACATCAACCTGCGCATCCTCGGCATTCTCGAGGAGTGCGGGGTGCAGCTCGCCCTGCCGGCGGAGCTCGGCTACGCCACCGCCGACCTGCCACTCGATGCGGAAAAGCGGGCCTCCGCCGAGCAGGCGGTGCAGCGCTGGCGGGCCGAGGGCAACCTGCCCTTCCCAGATCTGCACCGCTCCGACATCACCAGCCTCGCCGACACCCTGCCCTATCCGCCGGCCGGCTCCGCCGCCTATCGCCCGGTGGAGGAGGGCAGCGCCCCCGCCACGCTGGCGGTGAAGCGGGAGCGCTGGCGCCTGCGCTGGCGCAGCAACCGCACCACCGCCTGACAGGGTCGGGCGGGGCCCGCCGCCGGGGCGATGTCGGGCGCTTTGGGGCGGGAGTTTTGTGGGAGGTGTGCCGCCGGGGGGTCGGGCGGATGGAGCCCCGGCCAACCGGCAGCGGGGCCAGAGAGCCGGCGACGGTTCGCCGGCTACGGTTCGGCCACGGGCCGGCGCCGGTCAGCCGCCGGGCGCGGGGTTCAGCGCCGCGCGCAGCAGCGCCAGCGCGTCCGGCCCCGCCCAGTCCGCCGGGCCGGCGAGAAAGCCGATCTCGCAGCCCTTGCCGTCGACCAGCAGCGTCGTCGGCAGCCCGAATCCCCGCCCCGCCGCGCGCAGGTCCTGGAAGGCCTGGGCCTTGGGGTCGGCATAGAAGGCGAGGTTGCGGATTCCGGCTTCGGCGAGGAAGGCGTGCGGCTTCTGCGGGTCGCGGGTGTCGACATTTACCGCCACCACCGCGAAGTCCGGCCCGCCGAGTTCGGCCTGCAGCTTGTCGAGCGCCGGCATCTCCTTGCGGCAGGGCGCGCACCACGTCGCCCAGATGTTCACCAGCCGCAGCCGGCCGTCCAGCGCCGCGAGGGTCATCGGCTTGCCCGCCGCATCCTCGAAGGCGAGGTCGGGCACCCGGCGGGGGGTGAGGGTCGGGGCGAAGGCGGCGACCTCGCCGCGCACCAGCGGCTGCAGCCGGCGGGCGGTCTCGCTGGCCGTGCCGCACTCACCATCCACCTCACCGGCCTGACCAGTCACCGCGGAGGAGGCGGCCGGAGGCAGTGCCGACGCAACGGCGTTGCGCGCCTCCCCTCCCATCCCGTATACGCCAGCAAGCCCGACGGCCACGCCCGCCACCAGCGCTGCGGAAACGATCAGGGCGAAGCGACCGCGCGTGATCCCCCGGCCCGGCGGCGTTGCCGTGTCCGCCGGAAGGTCATCAGGTCGTTCGGTCATGAGCCCGCCTCGCGGAGAAAAGTCAGCATGAGCAACAAGATGTGGGGCGGCCGGTTTGAGACCGGCCCGGACGCGATCATGGAGGAGATAAACGCCTCCATCGGCTTCGACCAGCGCCTGTACGCGCAGGACATCGCCGGCTCGAAGGCGCATGCGGCGATGCTGGCGGCGCAGGGCATCATCGCAGCGAGTGATGCCGAAAAGATCGCGGCCGGTCTAGACACGATCCTGTCAGAGATCGAGAGCGGCGGCTTCGCCTTTTCCCGCAGCCTGGAAGACATTCATATGAATGTGGAATCCCGGCTAGCCACCCTCGCCGGCCCCGCCGCCGGGCGGCTCCACACCGCCCGCTCGCGCAACGACCAGGTAGCGACCGACTTCCGGCTCTATGTCCGCGACACCATCGACACGCTCGACGCCCAGCTCGCCGACCTCCAGCGTGCGCTGGCGCAGAAGGCGCTGGACCATGCCGGCACGGTGATGCCCGGCTTCACCCACCTCCAGACCGCGCAGCCCGTGACCTTCGGCCACCATCTGCTGGCCTATGTCGAGATGCTGGGCCGCGACCGCGGCCGGCTGCGCGACGCCCGCACCCGCCTCAACGAATGCCCGCTGGGCGCCGCGGCGCTGGCCGGCACCTCGTTCCCGATCGATCGTTTCGCTACCGCAACGGCCCTTGGATTTGAACGGCCCACGGCCAATTCGCTGGATTCCGTCTCCGACCGTGACTTCGTGCTGGAGACGCTGGCGGCGGCCTCGATCTGCGCCATGCACCTCTCCCGCTTCGCCGAGGAGATCGTGATCTGGACCTCGCCGCTGGTGGGGCTGCTGAAGCTCTCCGACCGCTTCACCACCGGCTCCTCCATCATGCCGCAGAAGCGCAATCCCGATGCCGCGGAGCTGGTGCGGGCCAAGATCGGCCGCATCGCCGGGGCGTTCTCGGGGCTGCTGATGGTGATGAAGGGCCTCGCGCTGGCCTATGCCAAGGACATGCAGGAAGACAAGGAAGGCGCGTTCGACGCGCTCTCGACCCTGTCGCTGATGATCGCCGCCACCGCCGGCATGGTGCGCGACATGGTGCCGGACGAGGCGAAGATGAAGGCTGCGGCCGGTGCGGGCTATTCCACCGCCACGGATCTGGCGGACTGGCTGGTGCGGGTGCTCGGCCTGCCCTTCCGCGAGGCGCACCACGTCACCGGGCGCATCGTCGCGCTGGCGGCGGGACGGGGCGTCCCGCTGCACCGGCTCTCGCTGACCGACATGCAGGGCGTCGAGCCCCGCATCACGCCGGAGGTGTTCGGCGTCCTCTCGGTGGCCAAATCGGTCGGCAGCCGGGTGTCCTATGGCGGCACGGCGCCGAAGAATGTGCGGGCGCAAGCCAAGCGCTGGCTGAAGCAGCTCGCGAAGTAAGCCGGCCCTTGCCGGGCGGGCCACACGGCTCCGCCCGGCCGAGACTGCCCGGTCCGGCCGCTCAGTCCCGCTGGCGGCCCAGCAGCCGCAAGGCGTTGGCCGTCACCAGCACGGTCGCGCCGGTATCGGCGAGGATGGCCGGCCACAGGCCGGTGATGCCGAGAATGGTGGTGACCAGGAACACCGCCTTCAGGCCCAGCGCCAGCGCGATGTTCTGGCGGATATTGGCCATGGTGCGGGCGGAGAGCGCGACCATCGCCTCCACATCGGCGAGGCGGCCGTGCAGGATGGCGGCGTCGGCCGTCTCCAGCGCGACATCGGTGCCCCCGCCCATGGCGATGCCGACATCGGCCGCCGCCAGCGCCGGCGCGTCGTTGATGCCGTCGCCGATCTTCGCCACGACCAGGCCCTGCGCCTGCAGCTCCCGCACGATGCGGCTCTTGTCCGCCGGCATCAGCTCGGCGCGGACCTCGATGCCGAGATCCCCGCCCACGGCCTCCGCCGTGCGGCGGTTGTCGCCGGTGAGCATGAGGGTGCGGATGCCGCGTGCGGCAAGGCGCTTCAGCGCCGCCGCCGCGTCGGGCCGCGGCTCGTCGCGAATGGCGAGCGCGCCGAGGGCGCGCCCGTCCGCCACCAGCACGGCGACGCTCTTGCCCGCGCCGTTGAGCGCGGCGATGGCCTCGTCGAGCGCGGCCGGCATGGCGGCGCGCGCCCCCGCCGCGCGGGGCGAGCCGAGGAAGAGCGGACGGCCCTCCACCTCGCCGGCAACGCCCTCGCCGCTGATCGCCGCCGCGTTGCGCACCGGCGGCACGGCCACGCCCTGCTCCGCCGCGCGGGCGAGGATCGCCTGCGCCAGCGGGTGGGTCGAGCCGGCCTCCAGCGCCGCGCAGAGCCGCAGCACCTCCCCCTCCGCGGCGTCGAGCCCGAGGATGTCCGTCACCACCGGCTTGCCGAGAGTGAGCGTGCCCGTCTTGTCGAAGCACACCGCCGAGACGCTGCGCAGCCGCTCCAGCACCGCGCCGCCCTTGATGAGCAGGCCGCGCCGGGCACCGGAGGCGAGCGCGGCGGCCACGGCCGCCGGCGTCGAGATGACCAGTGCACAGGGGCAGCCGATCAGCAGGATGGCGAGGCCCTTATAGATCCACGCGTCCCAGGCCGCGCCCGCCAGCAGCGGCGGCAGCACGGCCACGAGCGCCGCAAGGACCACGACGAACGGCGTGTACCAGCGGGAAAAACGGTCGATGAAGCGCTCGGTCGGCGCCTTGCTCTCCTGCGCCTCCTCCACCAGACGGACCACCCGGGCGATGGTGTTGTCGGAAGCCGCCGTGGTGGCGCGGATGGTGAGCGCGGCCTCGCCGTTCACGGTGCCGGCGAAGACCGGATCGCCCGGCGCCCGCCGCACCGGCAGGCTCTCGCCGGTGACCGGGGCTTCGTTGACGTCGCTGGCGCCCTCCACCACCTCGCCATCGGCGGGAACGCGTTCGCCGGGCCGAACCAGCAGCAGGGCGCCGACCGCGACCGCCTCGGCCGGAATCTCGCGGGTGGTGCCGCCCTCGACAAGCTGCGCGGTCTTCGGCACCAGCGCCGCCAGCGAGCGGATGCTGGCGCGGGCACGGCCGGCGGCGACGCCCTCCAGCAGCTCGCCCACGAGGAAGAGGAAGACCACCATGGCCCCCTCTTCGCCCGCACCGATGGCGACGGCGCCGGCCGCGGCAATGGTCATCAGCATCTCGATGGAGAACGGCGTGCCGAGCCGGGCGGCCATGAAGGCGCGCCGGGCGATCGGGATCAGGCCCACCAGCATGGCGGCGGTGAAGACGTAGAGATCGGCGCCGGGCCATATCCGCCCCAGCCCATAGGCCACCACCAGCGCGGCACCGCAGGCCAGCGTCAGCCGGGCCTTGCCGGTGCGCCACCACGGGCCCTCCTCAAGGCCGTGGTCATGGCCGTGCAGACCCGCCGCCGCGGCGACGCCGCCGGCCGCGGGGGCGTCGGGGGCATGGTCATGGGAGGAATGGTCGTGGGCGG
Organism: uncultured Starkeya sp.; assembly: GCA_964543245.1. Classification (GTDB taxonomy): domain Bacteria; phylum Pseudomonadota; class Alphaproteobacteria; order Rhizobiales; family Xanthobacteraceae; genus Ancylobacter. The sequence continues at coordinate 9,885 of CAZIXP010000086.1, read as the reverse complement.
CGTGATCGTGGGAACCATGGTCGTGATCATGCGCATGGCCGTGGCCGTCTCCATGATCGTGGCCGTGCGCGTGCGCATGGTCGTGGGCGTGATCGTGCCCGTGGTCGTGCGGGCCGGAGGCCGGATCGGCGGCCGCCCCGCCGCGGACGGGCAACGGCACGATGCGGTAGCCGAGGCCGGTGACGCGCCGCTCCAGCAAGGCGAGGTCCGCGCCCTCCTGCTGCACGGTCATGGTTCCGGCGGCGACCGAGACCGAGACCTCGGCGACGCCCTCGATGCGGCGGACGGCGGTGTCGATCTTGGCGGCACAGGACGCGCAGTCCATGCCCTCGATGCGGTAGCGAAGCTTCTCGGCGGTCTGGCTCATGGGACACCCGGACACCGGCGCAGCGTCTTCCGACGCCGGCTCTTGCATGACGTTGAGTCGAGGCTACATCCTCTAGCGACTAGAGGAGCAAGCCCCATGACGACCGCCGCCACCGCCATTCGCTCCATCGGCGATGCCGCCCGCCTCAGCGGGGTGAAGGTGCCGACGATCCGCTATTACGAGCAGATCGGCCTGCTGCCGGCGCCGCCGCGCACCGAGGGCGGGCGACGCGCCTACAACGCCGGCGACGTGCGCCGGCTGTCCTTCATCCGCCATGCCCGCGAGCTCGGCTTCGAGGTCGAGGCCATCCGCAACCTTCTCCAGCTGCAGGACGACCCCGACCAGCCCTGCGCGGCGGCGGACGCGCTCGCCCGCGAGCGGCTGGGAGAGGTGGAGCGGCGCATCACGGCGCTGGAGGCGCTGCGCGAGGAGCTGCGGCGCATGGTCGAGGGCTGCTCCCACGGCGTGGTGGGGGAGTGCCGCGTCATCGAGACGCTGGCCGATCACGGCACCTGCCGCCATCACACCCGCTGAACGGGGTGGCCGCCCGCGGCGCGGTCAGCCCTGCCAGACCGGCCAGGTGTCGCTGAGCCGGTAGCCGGTCGGCCAGGGATCGTCCGGGTCGACCATGAGCTGCGAGGTGCCGGTGATCCAGGCCCGGCCCATGATCGAGGGCACGATGGCGGGCTGGCCGCCCACGAGCGCCTCCGCTTCGATCCGGCAGTCGAACCGCGAGCCGATGATCGAGCGGCCGATGAAGCCGTCCCCGACCTTCAGCACCCCCTTGGCGTGCAGCACCGCCAGCCGGGCGGAACAGCCGGTGCCGGTGGGCGAGCGGTCGATCTTGCCGGGGCGGATCGCGACGGCGTTCGCCCCCGCCGCCACGCCATCCTCGCGGGTGAGCGGCGCGGCGAACTGGCAGAACGAGATATGGTCCCAGTCCGGGTTCTCCGGGTGGCGAAAGCCGAGCTGGGCATTTGCCGCCTTCACGATGCGCATGCCGGTCTCGGCGAGGTCCTTCGCCTCGTCGGGCCGGATGGCGAAACCAAGCGCGGCGGCGTCGACGATGACGAAGCTGTCGCCGCCATAGGCGGTATCCACCGTGAGCGTGCCGAGCCCCTCCACCTCCAGCCGTGCGTCGAGCCGGTCGGCGAAGGAGGGGTGGTTGCGCACCCGGATCCGCTCGGCCTTGCCGTTCCGGCAATAGGCCGTGACCTCGATCAGCCCGCCCGGCGCCTCCAGCACCATGCGCGTCTCGGGCTCGGTCATCGGGACGATGCCGGTGTCGAGCAGGACCGTCGACACGCAGATCGCGTTGGAGCCCGACATGGGCGGGGTGTCTTCCGGCTCCATGATGATCCAGGCCGCCACGGCGCGGGGGTCCCGGGGCGGGACCAGCAGGTTAACATGGCGAAACACCCCGCCGCGCGGCTCCTGCAGCACCAGGTTGCGCAGCGTGCCGTCGGCGGCGATGAAGCGCGACTGCGCCCACACCGTCTCGCCCGGCGGCGGCGCGACCCCGCCGACGATGACGTCGCCGACTTCGCCCTCGGCATGGCAGCCGACGACATGGATGACCCGGGTGGTGCGCATGGGATGCCTCAGCCGATGGAGAGAACCGGGGTACCGAGCACGTCGAAGCGCGGCACCACGCCGAGGCCCGGCGCCTCCGCGGCGGTCATGAAGCCCTCGACGCGGCGCGGCGCGCCCTCGGCGATGTCGACCGTGCCGTAGCTGTTGAAGTCGGTGGCGGAGAAACAGAACTCCTCGGGCGTCGAGCGGGCGAGATGGGCAATCGCCGCCGTCACGATGTCACCGCCCCAGGTGTCCTCGATGGTCATCGGCGTGCCGGTGGCGACGCAGACATCGCGCATCAGCTTCGCCTTGGTCAGGCCGCCGACCTTGGAGATCTTCAGGTTGATGATGTCCATCGCGTCGTCGGCCAGCGCCGCCAGCAGCGTGTCGAGCCCGCCTATCACCTCGTCGAGGATGAAGGGCCGCGCGGTGCGGCGGCGGACCGAGAGGCATTCCTCATAGGTCGGGCAGGGCTGTTCGATATGGACGTCGAGATCGGCGACGGCCGCCACGATGCGGGCGGCCTCGGCCCGGGTCCAGCCGGTGTTCGCATCGGCGACGAGGACGTCACCCGGCCCGAGCACCGCCCGGGTCTCGCGGATGCGGGCGATGTCGGTGTCGGCGTCGCCACCCACCTTGAGCTGGAAGCGGGTGTAGCCCTCCGCCCTGTAGCCGGCTATCTTCCGCGCCATCACCTCCGGCGCTTCCTGCGAAATGGCGCGGTAGAGCGCGACGCGCTCCTGCGCCGCCCCGCCGAGCAGGGTGTAGACCGGCAGCCCGGTGACCTTGCCGAGAATATCCCAGCACGCGATGTCGACGGGCGCCTTCACATAGGGGTGGCCGCGCAGCACCGCGTCCATATGCCGGTTCAGCACGTGGAGATCGGTCGGGTCGAGGCCGATGAGCTTCGGCCCGAGCTCGGCGAGACCGGCCCGCACCCCACCTGCATAGGCCGGCAGATAGGCCGAGCCGAGCGGACAGCATTCGGCATAGCCGGTGACGCCGGCGTCGGTTTCAATCGCGACGACGGTGGAATCGAACACCTCGACGAAATTGCCGTTCGACCAGCTGTAGCGCCCCTCGCGGAGCGGCAGGTCGACCTGCCAGGCCTTGATGCCGGTGATCTTCATGGGCGTCGTCCTGCGGAAGGAGGGGGAGCCGGCACGGAGCTAGAGCATTTTCGAGCGACGTCGATTCCGGTTCGCGTGAAGAAAATGCGGCAAAACAACAACCTGGAGCGTATCCGGTGAACGTGGGTTCACCGGATACGCTCTAGGCGACGATGAAGCCGTGCGCGAAGGGATCGCCGTCGTCGATGAAGATGGTGTTGTAGCCGGTCATCCGGGCCCAGCCGCCGATGGAGGGAATGATCGCCTCGCGCTCGCCCACCTTCGTCGCCGCCTCGACCCGGCCGCGGAACAGCGAGCCGATGATGCTCTCATGCACAAAGTCGTCGCCGACCTTCAGCCGCCCCAGCGCGGCGAGCTGGGCCATGCGGGAAGAGGTGCCGGTGCCGCAGGGCGAACGGTCGATCGCCTTGTCGCCGTAGAACACGGCGTTGCGGGCATGCGCCTCGGGATGCCGCGCCACGCCGGTCCACAGAATGTGGGAAAGCCCGCGAATCTCCGGCTTCTCCGGGTGTACGACCTCGTATTTCGCGTTGAGTGCCGCACGCAGCGCGGGACTCATGCGGATGAGGTCGCCGGCCGAGAAGTCTTCCATGTCGCGGAACGCCGGCTGCGGCTCGACGATCGCGTAGAAATTCCCGCCATAGGCAATGTCCACCGTCACCTCGCCGAGGCCGGGGCATTCCGCAGTGAGGCCGCGGGCATAGAGGAAAGCCGGCACATTGGTGATGCGCACCTCTTCCACATGCTGGCCCTCCTGCCGGTACTGCGCCACGACGAGGCCGGCCGGCGTGTCGAGCCGCAGGGTGCCCGGGGTCTTCGGGGTTATGAGTCCGTGCTCGATGGCCATGGTCACCGTGCCGATGGTGCCGTGTCCGCACATGGGCAGGCAGCCCGACGTCTCGATGAAGAGGATGGCGACGTCACAATCCGGCCGGGTCGGCGGGTAGAGGATGGAGCCGGACATGATGTCATGGCCGCGCGGCTCGAACATCAGACCCCGGCGGATCCAGTCGAACTCCGCGAGGAAATGGGCGCGCTTCTCGATCATGGTGGCGCCCTGAAGCTGGGGCCCCCCGCCCGCCACCAGCCGGACCGGATTTCCGCAGGTATGCCCGTCGATGCAGAAGAAGCTGTGGCGCGCCATGGCGTGTTCCTCGGTGGTCGGCAGATGTGCCGGAAGTCAGAAGCGGTCGGGCCGGAACGGTCCGAGCGCGATGGCCGGAGGCCGGCGGGCGATCAGATCGGCGATCAGGCGGCCGGTGGCGGCGCTCTGGGTCAGGCCGGAATGGCCGTGCCCGAAGGCGTAGAAGACGCGCGAGGAGCCGCGCGCCGGGCCGATGACCGGCAGCGTGTCGGGCAGCGAGGGCCGGAACCCCATCCACTGCCGCCCGCCTTCCGTGCGCAGCCCGGGCAGGAAGGCCGCCGCCTTGTCCAGCATCGCCTTTGAGCGGGCGAAGTTCGGCGGACGCCTCAGGCCGCCCAGCTCCACCG
>CAZIXP010000086.1:0-5312 GCA_964543245.1 uncultured Starkeya sp. | reverse complement strand
CCAGCAGAGCGTCGAGCGACTGATCAACAGCGTTGCGTTGCTTTTTCCGCAATTGAAGGTGCTGGTGGCCGACGACAGTCGGCAGCCGCAGCCGATGGCGGGCGCCGAACCGGTGAAGATGCCGGTCGACAGCGGCGTGACCACGAAGCCGTGGCCGCCAAAGGTGAGCTGCCGCCGCAGGTCGAAGGCGCCGACGGGAAGCGTGGTGTTGTAGCCGCGCTCGGTTTCGAGCGGAATGGCGTCGCCGAGCGCGGCGGCCAGCGGGCGCGACCACGCGCCGGCGGCGACGACGGCGGCGTCGCTGTCGATGAAGCGCCCGTCCGACAGCTGGAGCCGCACGCCGGAGCGGCCCTGGTCGATCCGCACGACATCGCCGCGCTCGACCGAGGCGCCACGCGCCATCACCACGTCGAACAGCGCCATGGCGAAGTGATAGGGGTCGTCGACCGTCTGCCAGTGGGGCGTGAAGGTGCCGGCGACGAAGCGGCGCGCCAGCCCCGGCTGCAGCTCGGCGAGGCGTTCGCCGCGCACATGCTCGAAGGCGATGCCCTCGCGCTCGCGCGCCGCCCAGCCCGGCAGCGCCGCGCGCCGTTCCGCCTCGCTCTCATAGAGCTGGAGATTGCCGTCGCTGCGAACCCGGCCGGCCAGCCCGGCGCCGGCGACCATGGCTTCCATGGCGCGGGAGGCGAGGCGCATAAGCTCACACTGCGCGGCGAGGCTCGCGGCAAAACGGTCGGGCTGGCTGGCCCGCCAGAACCGCAGCAGCCAGGGCGCGATGGTCGGGAGATAGGCCGGGGGAATCGACAGCGGCCCCAGCGGGTCGAGCAGCCAGCGCGGCGCCTGGCGCAGGATGCCGGGCGAGGCGAGCGGCAGCACGTCGGAAAAGGCGAAGGCGCCGGCGTTGCCGTAACTCGCGCCCTCGGCCACCGGACCACGCTCGATGAGCCGGACGGCATGTCCGTCCTGCTGGAGATGCCAGGCGATGGCAAGGCCGACGATGCCGGCACCGACCACCGCGATCACGTCACTCATCCTGAACGCTCACGCCAGCACGACCGAAGGGAGAAACCGGCCGCCACGGGGCGGCCGGCACAGGCGGGCCTCAGGCGGCGAGGGCAAGCGTCGGCCGGGTGGCAAGGGCCTCGCGCACGATCTTCTCGACCTTGGCGCGCTGCTCGCCTTCCAGCGGCAGGCGCGGCGCGCGCACATGCTCGGTGGTGCCGATCACCATCGCCTCGACGGTCTTGATGTTCTGGACGAGGTAGGTCGAGACGTCGAGATCGAGCAGCGGGCGGAACCAGCGGTAGATGCTCAGCGCCTCGTCGAAGCGGCGGGCCTTCATCAGCCGGTAGATGGCGACCGTCTCGTGGGGGAAGGCGACGACCAGGCCGGCCACCCAGCCGACCGCGCCGACCGCCAGCGCCTCATAGGCAAGGTTGTCGACGCCGGTCAGCACGTTGAAGCGGTCGCCGAAGGCGTTCATCACGTCGATGCTGCGGCGGATGTCGTCGGACGACTCCTTGATGGCGCAGATGCGGCGGTCGGCGGCCAGCTCGCCGAGGATGTCCAGCGTGACGTCGACGCGGTAGGCGACGCGGTTGGAATAGATCATCACCGGCAGGTCGCCGGCCTCGGTGACGGCGCGGATGGTGGCCACCGTCTCCTTGGGGTTGGTGTGGTAGATCGTGCTGGGCACGACCATGAGCCCCGAGGCGCCTTCGCTCGCGGCACGCGCGGCCAGCGCCGCGCCGTCGCGGGTGGCGGCTTCGGCGATCGTCATCAGCACCGGCTTCTTGCCGGCGACGGACTGGGCGGTCTTCAGCACCGCGATGCGCTCGTCATGGGAGAGCATGGAGCCCTCGCCGAGCGAGCCGTTGACGATCAGCCCGTCGACGCCCGCCTCGATCTGGTAGGCGAAGCAGCGCTCCATCTCCCGGTGATCAAGGCTGCCGTCTTCCTTGAACTTGGCGGTGACGGCGGGAAGGACACCTGTCCACATGGTCTTCTCCTTGACGGCGGTTCGCCGGACGAGCGGGTGGCGCAGCGACGCCCCTGCGGTCATGGTGGAGCGGATCGCGATCTCGGATGAGCTTGTGTTTTTTGGATCCAATTTGCAATATCGAATTTAGCGTTTCCGACGGAGGACCCTGTGAGAATCAACGCGACCAACATCGCGCAGATGGCGTCGGCCTCGGACGTGATCTTCGATGCCCTGCGGGAGGCCATCTCCCGTGGCGATATCGGGGAGGGCCAGGTCCTGCGGCAGGACCACATCGCCCGCATGTTCAATGTCAGCCGCATCCCGGTGCGCGAGGCGCTGACCCGGCTGGAAGAGCAGGGGCTCGTCGCCACGCAGCGCTATCGCGGCGCGGTGGTGGCCTCGCTCTCCATCGCGGAAATCCGCGAGGTCTTCGAGTTCCGCGCGCTGATCGAGCCGGAAGTGCTGCGGCTGTCGATCGGCCGCATCTCCGACGCGGCGCTGGCGGAGGCGCGTGGCTTTGCCGAAGCCTTTGCGACCGAGGAAAATTCAGCCAAATGGGGCGACCTCAACCGCCAGTTCCACTACCGCCTCTATGAGGAGGCCGGCCGGCCCTATTATCTCCAGACCATTCGCGCGGCGCTGGACCGGGTGGACCGCTATCTGCGCGCCCAGCTCGTGCTGACGGCGGGCATGGACCGCGCCCGCCGCGAGCACCAGCAGATACTGGAGGCCTGCATCGCCCGCGACGGCGAACAGGCCGCCGAACTGACGCGGGCCCACATTCTGGGCGCCTGCGATTCGCTCGTGCGCTTCCTGGAGACGACGCGGCGCCCGTCAGGAACCTGATTGTGCCAGTCGATCCCGGCGCGTCATATTGCAAAAGTTGACGAAGCGGTTTCATATACTCAGAGATTGCGGATATAGATGACATAAATTGTTTCCATTCCGCTGGGGAGCGGTAATGGAAGACGCAGATACAGAAAGCAGTCCCTCGCCGGATCGGCGCGCCCTTTCGCCCGGCATGTCCATGCGCAGGCTTGACCGTCGCCACTTCACCATCGGCTGCCTCTCCGCCTTCGCCGCGGCGCCTTCCGCCATCCTCGCCGCCCCGGCCGAGACAGCCGCGCCGGAACCGGGAAGCCTGGATATTCTGGTACCCACCCTGGGGGGAACCGGCCTCGGCCTGGTCGGCACCGCGCTCGTCGACTGCCTGGGCCAGGACGGCATCCATGCCCGGCTCCACGTCACACCCGGCGGGGAAGCCGGCGACGCCGTGGCGAGGCTCATCGCGGCGCAGATCGACCACTCGGCGACGGTGCTGATCGCCAGCAGCGCCATCATCGGCATGCTGCTGTACCAGAACGCCACCCCCTCCCTGTCCGCGGCGCGGCCGCTGGTGCGCCTGCTCAATGATTACGGGGTTGTGGTGGTGAGCCGCGACAGCGCCGTCGCCAGCTTCGGCGAACTGGCCGCCGCCTGGGTCGCAGCGCCCGCCAGCGTGCGGTGGACGGGGGCGAAGCTCGGCAGCACCAGCCATATCCTGGCGGTCTCGATCGGACGCCAGCTGAACCTGCCCGCGGGCAGCGTCCTCTACCGGCCCTGCATCACCAATGCGGCGGGGCTGAAGGATGTTCTGGCGGGGGACGCGGAATGCGGCGTGGCCAATCTGAGCGACCTGGTGCCCTATCTCGGCTCCGGCCTGCTGCGGCCGCTCGCGGTCGCCGCGCCCCAGCGCCTGCCCGGGCTCAACGTGCCGACCCTGTTCGAATATGGCGTCGACTGCCGCATGCCGAACTGGTGCGGCCTCTTCGCCCCGCCCGGCATCGGCCCGGCCGCCTATGAGGCCCTACTGGCGGCGATGGACCGCATGGCGTCGGGCCTCGCCTGGCGATCGAAGCTCTACCAGTACAACTGGATCAGCGCCTATCTCGGCGGCGAGCCCTATGCCGTCTTCGTCCGGGCCGAGACGGAGCGCCTGCGCAACCTCCTGGCAACTCTCGCCCTCTGATCCGCACCCCCGCCGGAAGGCGTCTTGACGGGCTCCGCCGCGGTGACGAGGAATGAGGGCGCAGAAGCGTCGACACAGTCGCGAACGGAGGATACGGATTCCATGGCGGTCATCGGGCATTTCATCGGCGGCAAGCCCGTCAGCAGGGGCGGACGGACCGGGCCGGTCTTCGATCCCTCCACCGGCGCGCAGAGCGGAGAGGTCGAGCTGGCGTCCACCGCCACCGTGGCCGATGCGGTGGCCTCTGCCGCTGCCGCCTTTCCCGCCTGGGCGGACACCCCGCCACTGACGCGGGCGCGCATCATGTTCAAGTTCAAGGCCCTGCTCGAGCGCGACATGGACGCGCTCGCCACCGCCATCACCCGCGAGCACGGCAAGACCCTCGAGGACGCCAAGGGCGAGGTCACGCGCGGCATCGAGGTGGTCGAATTCGCCTGCGGCATTCCCCATCTGCTGCGCGGCGACTTCACCGACCAGGTGGCGCGAGGTGTCGACGTCTTCTCCGCCCGCCATCCCCTCGGCGTCGTCGCCGGCATCACCCCGTTCAATTTCCCCGCCATGGTGCCGATGTGGATGTTCCCGGTCGCGCTGGCGTGCGGCAACACTTTCGTGCTGAAGCCTTCCGAGAAAGACCCCAGCACCGCACTGCTGCTTGCCGAGCTGCTGCTGGAGGCCGGCCTGCCGGCCGGCGTCTTCAACGTGGTGCAAGGCGACAAGGAGGCGGTGGACGCGCTGCTGAGCCATCCCGACATCGCCGCGGTCAGCTTCGTCGGCTCCACGGCGATCGGCGAATATGTCTACCGCACCGCCTGCGCCCACGGTAAGCGCGCCCAGGCGCTGTGCGGCGCCAAGAACCACCTGGTGGTGATGCCCGATGCCGACCTCGACAAGACCGTCGACGCGCTGATGGGCGCCGGCTACGGCTCGGCCGGCGAGCGCTGCATGGCGGTATCGGTCGCCGTCGCGGTCGGCGGGGTTGGCGATGCGCTGATCGAGCGGCTGGCCCCCAAGGTGCGGGCGCTGAAGGTCGGCCCCGGCCTCGACCCGGACAGCGAGATGGGTCCCCTCGTCACCCGCGAGCACCTCGCCAAGGTGCGCGGCTACATTGATGAGGGCGTCGCGGCCGGCGCGAAGCTGGTGGTCGACGGCCGCGACCTCAGGCTGCAGGGCTATGAGGGCGGCTATTTCCTCGGCGGCACCCTGTTCGACGACGTCACCCCGGACATGAAGATCTACAAGGAAGAGATCTTCGGGCCGGTGCTCTCGGTGGTGCGGGTGGAGCGCTATGACGAGGCGCTGAAGCTGGTCAACGACCATGAATAT
>CAZIXP010000085.1:0-17134 GCA_964543245.1 uncultured Starkeya sp. | reverse complement strand
CGTCCGACGGGGATGGCGAGGCCGAGGGCAACCACGGCGTCGATCCCAACTATGCGTCGCCGCAGCCTGCCTATGGCCAGCCGGCCTATCCGCCGCCCGCGGCGCAGGCGCGGCCGGCCCCGCCGGCCTATCCCGCCTATCCCTCCGGCTATCGCCCGCCGGAGCAGGCGCCGGTGCCGGCCTATCGCCCGGCGCCCAACGGGGTTCCGCTGCCGCCCGCCGGCGTGCCGATGGTGCGCAACCGCGGCGGCGCCGACCCCCTCGTGACCGGCTCGGTGGCGGGGGCCGCGCGCGGCTATGCCGAGGAGGTTCCGGCGCGGGGGGCGCAGGCGAGCCCGGCGCGCAAGCCGTTCAGCTTCATCGCCCCGATCCAGCCGCCGGAAGCCGTCGCCGGCGAGGATTGACCGCTTCGACCGCCCGGCCTCCCCTTCATTCCCCGACACCGGATATCGGCTCATGAATCCCGCTCCCGAGAGACGTCGCATCGCGGTCCTGTTCGGCGGCCGCTCGGCCGAGCACGATGTCTCCGTCCTCTCCGCCACCAATGTGGTGCGGGCGCTCGATCCCGCCCGCTACGACGTGGTGCCGGTGTTCGTCACGCGGGAGGGGCGCTGGCTGGAATGCGCCTTCGCCGAGGGCGGGCTGTCGCTGCCGGCGGAGGAGACCGAACTCTGCCTGCTGCCGGGCGGCCGGGGCCGGCTGCTGGCGGTTCCGCCGGATGGCGCACCCTGCGAGCGGGCCGGCATCGACCTGCTGTTCCCGGTGCTGCACGGGCTGCACGGCGAGGATGGCGCGGTGCAGGGGCTGGCGCAGGTCGCCCGGGTGCCGCTGGTCGGCTGCGGCATCCTCGGTTCGGCCGCCGCGCTCGACAAGGACGTGGCGAAGCGGCTGCTGGGGGAGGCGGGAGTTCCCGTCGCCCGTGCCATGACGCTGCACCCCGGCGCGACGCCTTCCCTTGCGGAGCTGGAGGCGGCGCTGGGTCTGCCGGTGTTCGTCAAGCCGGCCCGGCAGGGCTCTTCCGTCGGCGTCAGCAAGGTGAGCGACGAGGCCGGCTATGCCGCCGCGCTGGCGGAAGGGTTCCGCCATGACCGCAAGCTGCTGGCGGAGGAGTACGTTCCGGGCCGGGAGATCGAGTGCAGCGTGCTGGAGGAGCCGGAGGGAGGCCTGTTCGTCTCGCGTCCCGGCGAGATCGTGCCGGCCGAAAGCCACGGCTTCTACACCTACGACGCCAAGTATATCGATGCCGACGGGGCCGCGCTCAAGGTGCCGGCGGAGCTGCCGCCGGCGCTGGAGAGCGACATCCGGGCCATGGCTGCGGCGGCCTTCCGCGCGGTCGGCTGCGACGGTATGGCCCGGGTGGATTTCTTCGTCACCCCGGAGCGTATCCTCGTCAACGAGCTGAACACCATTCCCGGCTTCACCGACATCAGCATGTATTCCAAGGCGATGGCCGCGAGCGGCATCGGTTATGCCGAGCTTCTCGACCGGCTGGTCGCCCACGCGCTGGCGCGGGCGGCGCGCGAGGGCTGAGGCCCCGCGCGCCGGGTGCTGTCGGCGCGGTCAGTCCAGCACGCTGTCGAGCCCGCGCTTTACGCCGGTCCAGCCCGAGACCTTGCGGGCCGCGAGCAGCGTGCCCGCGACATAAGGCCGGGCCGAGCTTCCGGCATCGTGGCGGATCTGCAGCCGCTCGTCCGGCGCGCCGAGAATCGATTCGATGGAGAAGACGAAGGAGGGCATCCGCACCGAATGGATGCGGACCTCCCGCGGACCCTCGCCGATCGCGCCGCCGCGGCATTCGCGGATGCCGGTCACCTGGTCGACCGGCACGCTGGTCGCCGGGCGGCGCACCGCGGCGAGTGCCTCCGCCAGTTCGCGGCCGGAGCCGGACGGCGCGTCCGGCTTGCCCTGATAGGCGTAGTCGATGACCTCGACATCATCGACATATTTGGCGGCTTCCAGCGTGAAGCGCTTCATCAGCGTGGCGGTGATGGAATAATTGCCGGCGGCGTGGACGCCCACGCCCTTCGCCCGCGCCTGCGCGTCGATCTCGTCGTAATCCTGCGCGCCGAGGCCGGAGGTGCCGACGACCACGTGGCGGCCCGCCGCGATCGCCGCGCCGACATGGTCCTTCACCAGATGCGGGCGGGTGTAGTCGATCACCACGTCGGAGGGCACGGCGAGCGCTTCGGCAAGGGTGGCGACGACCGGGATGCCGTTCGGCGCCACGCCCAGCACCTCGCCGAGATCGCGCCCGGCGGCGCTGCGCGACACCGCCACCGCCAGTTCGAGATCGGGGGCGGCAAGAATGCCGTGGGCGAGGGCGCTGCCGGTCCAGCCGGTGACGCCGGAGAGAAGAATGCGGATGGTCATGGACGACTCCCTGGGCAAGGCGCGCAGTCTAGAGGGCGATCCCGCCGGATTGAATCGGTCCGGGCGATCATCCTGCGATTCCGGGGCGGAGAACGCGCGATCCATTCCGTCGGCGCGGCCATGCAGCGGAGCGTGCGGCGGCGGATGCCGCGGGCAGCGCGGGGAGCCAGAAAGTCGGGTGCCAGCCGGCCTGTAAGCCGGGTTCTGTAAGGCGGGATCGCTCCCGCGTGACGGCCATTCCTCTGGGACGCCGGTTACCCGGCGCCTCGAGCAGTCAACCCGGGCGGCTGTCCGGAGACGGGACCTGAGGCGAAGCCTCGTGCCACCCCTATACGACTTTGCTCCCGGTGGGGTTTGCCCTGCCGCTTCCGTTGCCGGACGCGCGGTGCGCTCTTACCGCACCGTTTCACCCTTGCCGCGGGCGCACCCGTGGCGGTCTGATTTCTGTGGCACTTTCCCTGGGGTCGCCCCCGCCGGACGTTATCCGGCACCGTGTCCCCGTGGAGCCCGGACTTTCCTCGGCGCCCTTGCGGGCGACGCGGCCGTCCGGCCGGCTGGCGCGGGAGCAATGGGGGAGTTGGACGTTCGCGTCAACCCCAGGACCCGCCCCGGATGGCGGGCCCCCGGCAGGAGGGCTGCCGCTAACCTGGACCTAAGGGCGCTGGGCCGGGGCGGCTCGCGCAGAGCCGGTAGAGCGTGGCGAGGGTGGAGACGTCGGCGATCCCGTCCACGCGCGACCGGCGGAAATGGCGCTGGAAGGCTGTCACCACCGCCTCGGTGTGAGCGCAGAAGCTGCCATTCACCGGCACGTCATAGCCGTAAAAGGCCAGCAGGGCCTGCAGCGCCTCGATCGGCTGGCCATGTTCGCCGCGCATGAAGTACCGCCCGTCGGTCGGGGCCTCCTCCGCGACGAGATGGCCGATGCCGGCGCGGTGCAGGGCATCCCATGGAAATTTCTCGCCGGGGTCGCTCTTGCGCAGCGGGGCGACGTCGGAATGGGCCAGCACCCGCGCCGGGGCGATCCCATGGCGGGTCACGATGTCCCGGCACAGCGCGATCAGGGCGGCGATCTGTACTTGTGGAAATGGGGGATAGCCGTGTTCGTGGCCGGTATTGGCTATCTCGATTCCGATGGAGCGCGAATTGATGTCCTGCGCGCCCGCCCAGCTCGAAACGCCGGCGTGCCACGCCCGCCGCTCTTCCGGCACCAGCTGCAGAATGCGGCCATCCTCGCGCACCACGTAATGGGCGGAGACGGCGCGGGCGGGATCGCACAGCCAGTCGATCGCCTCGTCGGTCGAGGCCATGCCGGTGTAGTGCAGCAGCAGCATGTCGGGGGCGTCGCCCTGCCGCGGGCCATGGTTCGGGGAGGCGCGCCATTCGGCGGCCAGCGGGGAGTCCGGCGCGAAGCCGCCATCGGTCAGGGTCATGCGGGGTGCCTGCAAGGGGTCTGCGCCCGCGCAGCTAATCCCCCGCGCCGCGGCGTTCAACCGAATCTTAAGGTTCAGAGAGCGTTAATCCGGCCTGGGGCGAGGGAATCGCGGCGCCGCGTCGCGGTCCCGCCGCCCCGCCGTTTCATTGACGCCCAAGCAGGCCCATGCTATCCCAGATCATCCCGTTTCAAGAGTTCGATCGTCGCTGGGAAGGCTGCCGCAAGGCGGCGCCCGGCGTGGGTCGTGCCGTGGCGGGCATCCCGGGAGACGGCCTTCCCCGCCATGCATCGCTTCGTCTCGACCTATATGGCGCGGCTGGACGCGAAGGGGCGGATCTCGGTGCCGGCGGCCTGGCGTGCGCTGCTGGCGCGGGACGGGCTGGAGCATCTCTACTGCCATCCCGCGCTGGGCTGCCCGGCGCTGGACGCCGGGGGGCGGGAGCTGATGGCGGGGATCGACCGTCTGGTCGAACGCCATCCTCCCTATTCGGACCAGCGCGAGGAGCTTGCCGCGGCGCTCTATGGCGGCATCGAGATGCTGAAGCTGGACCCGGAGGGCCGGGTTGTGCTGGGCGAGGCGCTGAAGGCCCATGCGGCGATCCGGGACGAGGTCGCGCTGGTGGGACTGGGGTCGAGTTTTCGGATCTGGGAGCCGGCGCGCTTCCGGGCCTACCTGGCGGAGGCCACTGCCAAGGTACGCGCCCTGCAGCAGGCGCTCGGCGACCAGGGGGCGACGCGGGTGTTCCGCGAAAAGGAGGCATGATGGCGGGTCGCGGTGATCCGGAAACGGAACCCGCCGGCGGACCGGCTCGCCATCTGCCCGTGATGCTGCGCGAAGTCGTCGCCCATCTCGCGCCGACGGCTGCCGGCACCTATGTCGACGGCACCTTCGGCGCGGGCGGCTACACCCGGGCTCTCCTCGAGGCGGCCGACTGCCGGGTGATCGCGATCGACCGCGACCCCACGGCGATCGCCGGCTCGTCCCCGCTGGTGCTGGCCCATCCCGGCCGGCTCGTGGTGGTGGAGGACGAATTCGACCATCTCGACACCGTCGCGGCCGCCCAGGGGGCGGCGGCGGTGGACGGCGTGGTGCTCGACATCGGCGTCTCGTCCATGCAGCTCGACCAGGGCGAGCGCGGCTTCTCCTTCCGCCGCGACGGGCCGCTCGACATGCGCATGTCCGGCTCCGGCATCTCCGCCGCCGATCTCGTGGCGCAGCTTTCCGAGACCGAGCTCGCCAACCTGATCTTCCGTTTTGGCGAGGAGCGCCATTCCCGCGCCATCGCCCGGGCCATCGTGAAGGCGCGGGCGAGCGCGCCGATCGAGCGCACGCTCCAGCTCGCCGAGATCGTGGCCGGCGTGGTGTGGGCGAAGCCGCACGAGCCGCACCCGGCCACCCGCACCTTCCAGGCGCTGCGCATCGCGGTGAACGACGAGCTCGGCCAGCTCGCCCGGGCCCTGGGCGCCGCCGAGCGGGCGCTGCAGCCCGGCGGGCGGCTGGTCGTCGTCACCTTCCATTCGCTCGAAGACCGCATCGTGAAGACCTTCCTCAATGCCCGGGCCCGGCCCGCCGCCGGCTCGCGGCATCTGCCCGAGCTGCGCCAGGCGCCGCCGAGCTTCCGGCTCGTCGCCAAGGGCGCGGTCGAGCCGGGCGCGGAGGAGACGGCCGCCAACCCGCGCGCCCGCTCCGCCAAGCTGCGCGCGGCCGAGCGGCTCGACGCGCCGGCGCGCGACATCGCCGACCTCGCAGGCCTGCTGCCGCCGCTCCCCGATCCCGACGCCCGGCGGTGAGGTCTGCGCCATGTTCCGCATCCTGAACGTCGTCTCCGTGCTCGCCCTGCTCGCCGCCGCCGGCGCCGTCTACCAGGTGAAGTATTCTTCCGCCTTCGAAGCCCAGAAGATCGCCAAGCTGCGCGACGACATCCGCGCCGAGCGCGACCGCATCGCCATCCTCAACGCGGAATGGGCGAGGCGCACCTCGCCGGAGCGCATCCAGTCGCTGGCCGAGCATCACCTCGACATGCAGCCGCTCGACGTCGACCACCTCGATACGCTCGACAAGCTCCCCGCCAAGGCCGCAGCCAATGGCGACGCGCTGGGCGGCATGATCGAGGCGCTGGTGGACGGGCCCATCGTCACCAGTTCGCTGCCGAAGGGCGGCGACCGGGCCGCGGAGAAGCCGGCCGAGAAGCCGGTGGCGGCTCGCCCGGCCAGCGCCGGAGCCGTGCGCGCCCCGCTGCCGCTCTCCGCCGTTCCTCCCGCCGGGGTGATGGCGCCGGGCGGGATCGGCCGCATGCCCGCCCCTGCCGCCGGACCGCTGATGACCGCGCCGGTGACCTCTGCCGTTCCCCTGCTGCCCCCCGGCAGCGTGGGCGAGTGAGACTGTCGGGAGTTCCGTGATGTTCAGCGCCCTGAAAGCCCGCCTGTCGCGCCTCGGCACCCGCCTTGCCGAGGCGCCCGGCGCTGCCGGGCGGTGGCTGCGCGCCCTGCCGCGCCGGCTGTGGACCGGCCTGCGCGAGACACTGCGCAACGCCTCGAATCGCGGACGGCCCGACGCCAATGCCGTTGCCCGCGCCCGTATCGTGGTGTGCATGCTGGTATTCGGCACGGTCTATGTGGTCATCGCCGGCCGGCTGGCGGTGTTCGCCTCGGCATCGGACGGGCAGCTCGGCCGCCGCATGGTGAATTCGGACGCGGTCGCGTCCGCCCGGCCGGACATCGTCGACCGCAACGGCCTTGCCCTCGCGACCGACGTGAAGACCGCCTCGCTCTATGCCGAGCCGAACCGGCTGATCGATGTCGACGAGGCGGTCGAGGCCCTCACCGCGGTCCTGCCGGACCTCGACGCCCGCGAGCTGCGCGATCGCCTCGATTCGAAGCGCGGCTTCGTGTGGCTGAAGCGCGAGATCACGCCGCAGCAGCAGCAGGAAGTCCACCGCCTCGGCCTGCCGGGCATCGGCTTCATGACCGAGAACCGCCGCGTCTATCCCGGCAACAGCCTGGCTGGTCACGTGCTGGGCACGACCAACATCGACAATCAGGGCATTGCCGGCATCGAGAAGTGGGTCGACAGCCGCGGCCTCGCCGAGCTGCACCTCGCCGGCTTCGCAACCGACCGCCAGCAGCAGCCGGTGCAGCTCGCGCTCGACCTCAGGGTCCAGCACGTGATGCGGGACGAACTGTCGGAAGCGAAGGAAAAGTTCAAGGCCATCGCCGCCGCCGGCACCGTGGTCGACGTGCGCACCGGCGAGATCCTCGCCATGGTGTCGCTGCCGGACTTCGATGCCAACCAGCCGGCCATGGCGCTCGACCCCAAGAACCTGAACCGCCTGACCACCGGCGTGTTCGAGATGGGCTCGACCTTCAAGGCGCTGACCTTCGCCATGGCGCTGGACAGCGGCAAGATCACGCTGAACAGCTTCGTCGACGCGCGCGGCGCGCTGACCTTCGGCCGGTTCAAGATTCACGACTACCACGCCCAGAACCGGGCGCTGAGCGTGCCCGAGGTGTTCACCTATTCCTCCAATATCGGCACCGCCCGCATGGCGCTGATGTGCGGGGTCGACGCCCACAAGGCGTTCCTGAAGAAGATGGGCCAGCTCGACCGGCTGCGCACCGAGTTGCCGGAGAGCGCGGCGCCCATCGTGCCGCGCAACTGGGGCGAGCTGAACACCGCCACCATCGCCTTCGGCCATGGCCTGGCGGTGGCGCCGCTTCAGGCGGTCATGGCGGTGAACGCGCTGGTGAATGGCGGCTGGCTGATTCCGCCGACCTTCATGAAGCGCACCCCCGAAGAAGCGCAGGAGATCGCGCAGCGGGTGATCAAGCCGGAGACCAGCGCCAAGATGCGCTACCTCCTGCGGATCAACGCCGAGAAGGGGTCGGCCAGCAAGATGAACGAGATCGCCGGGCCGTATTATCCCGGCGGCAAGACCGGCACGGCGGAAAAGGTCATCAATGGCCGCTACTCCAAGACCCGGCTGCTGACGACCTTCACCGGCGTCTTCCCGATGGACGACCCGCATTATCTCGTGCTGGTCATCCTGGACGAGCCGCAGGCGGTGCCGGGCACCTATGGCTTCGCCACCTCCGGCTGGAACGCCTCGCCCACCACCGGCAAGATCATCAGCCGGATCGCGCCGCTGCTGGGGGAGATGCCGCGCAGCAGCGTGCCGCCGGTTGACAGCCTGCTGAGCGGCTACAAGGTGGCGCAGGGTCAGTAGCGATTCGGCGGCGACCGCTGCCGCCGCGCCGGGAATGCGTCCACGACGTCGAGATTGCGCAGGGTTCGCCGGCCGCCGCCTCCCGCTCGCGGGGACCGGGCGCGCCCGCGGCGAGGGGGGTGACAGGTCATGGCGGAGGCAGTCAGCGGCGGAGCACCGGCCGCCGGCCCGGCGGCAACGCTGGCCGGGCTGATCGGCGACGACGCCGATTATGCCGGGGCCGATCCCACCTGCGCGGTGCGGGCGCCGGCGCTCGACAGCCGCGCGGTGCAGCCCGGCGACGTCTTCTTCGCCCTTGCGGGGGAAAAGCTCGACGGTGCCCGCTTCATCGGCGATGCCGCCGCGCGCGGCGCGGTGGCGGTGGTGGCCGAGGGTGAGCGGCCGGCGGGGCTCGATCCGGCCATCGGCTTCGTGCGCGTCGGCAATGCCCGCCGTGCCGTGGCCCTTGCCGCGGCGCGCGCCTTTCCGCGGCAGCCCCGGATCATCGCTGCCGTCACCGGAACCTCCGGCAAGACCTCGGTGGCGGCCTTCACCCGGCAGATCTGGCAGGCGGCGGGCCATGCCAGCGCCAGCCTCGGCACGCTGGGCGTGGTGGCGCCATCGGGCGCGGTCTATGGCTCGCTGACCACGCCTGATCCCATCGCCCTGCACCGCACGCTGGACCGTCTCGCCGGGGAGGGGGTGGACCATCTGTGCGTGGAAGCCTCCTCCCATGGCCTCGACCAGCACCGCCTCGACGGGGTGCGCATCGCGGCGGGCGCGTTCACCAATCTGTCGCGCGACCATCTCGACTACCACCCCACCATGGAAGCCTATCTGGCGGCCAAGCTGCGGCTGTTCCACGATCTGATCCCGCGCGGGGGCGGGGCGGCGATCTGGGTCGACACCGCCGAAGGGGGGCATGTCGCCGATGTCGCCGCCGATCACGGCCTGGCGGTGCTCGGCATCGGGACGACCGGCGCGGGCATCGCGCTTCTGGAGCGCGCCGACGAAGGCCTCGGCCAGCGGCTCTTGGTGGAGCATGAGGGCCGCCGGCATACCCTCCGTCTTCCTCTGGTCGGCGCCTTCCAGGCGGCCAATGCCCTGGTCGCGGCCGGCCTCGCCGTGCTGACCGGCACCCCGGCAGCCGAGGCCTTCGCGGCGCTGGAGCGGCTGGAGGGCGTGCCCGGCCGGCTGGAAATGGTCGGCACGCGCCACGGTGCAGGGGTGTTCGTAGACTACGCCCACAAGCCGGACGCGCTCGCCAATGCGCTGGCGGCGCTGCGGCCCTATGCCCGCGGCCGGCTCATCGTGGTCTTCGGCTGCGGCGGGGACCGCGACCGCGGCAAGCGTCCGATCATGGGCGCGATCGCCACCCGAGACGCCGACATCGTCATCGTCACCGACGATAATCCCCGCAGTGAAAATCCCGCCGCAATTCGCGCGGAGATACTGGCGGCGGCGCCCGGGGCGTGGGACATCGGCGACCGCGCGGAAGCGATCCGCGCCGCGGTCGACCTCCTCGCCGAGGGCGACGTGCTGCTGATCGCCGGCAAGGGGCACGAGACCGGCCAGATCGTCGGCGGACAGACATTGCCGTTCTCCGACCGCGACTGCGCGGTGGCGGCGCTCGGGAGGGAGTGAGAATGGCGAGGACAGGCGAGGGCGTGGCCGCTTCCGGCCTCTGGACGCCGGAGGCGCTGGCCGCCGCGACCGCCGGCGAGCGCGCCGGCCAGGGTGCGCAGGTTCTGTCCGGCGTCTCGATCGACACCCGCACGCTGGAGAGCGGCGATGTCTTCTTCGCCATCACCGGCGAGCGTTCCGACGGGCACGACTATGTCGCCGCCGCCCTGGAGCGGGGCGCCGGGCTGTGCGTCGTGTCGCGGGAAGGGCGGGACCGCATCGCCGCCGCGCTGCCCGCGGGGGCGCCGCTCCTCGTCGTCGAGGATGTGCTCGCGGCGCTGGAGGCCGCCGGCCGCTCCGCCCGCGCCCGGACCGCGGCGCGCATCGTCGCCGTGACCGGCTCGGTCGGCAAGACCACCACGAAGGAATCGCTGCGCCTCGCGCTTGCGGCGGACGGCGCCACCCACGCCTCCGCCGCCTCCTACAACAACCATTGGGGCGTGCCGCTGTCGCTGGCGCGCATGCCGGCGGACAGCCGCTACGGCGTGTTCGAGCTGGGGATGAACCATGCGGGCGAGATCACGCCGCTGACGGCGATGGTGCGCCCGCACATCGCGATCATCACCACGATCGAGCCGGTGCATATCGCGCATTTCTCCGGCATCGAGGGAATCGCCGACGCCAAGGCGGAGATCTTCACCGGTGTCGAGCCGGGCGGGGCCGCCGTGCTCAATCGCGACAACCCCCAGTTCGGCCGGCTGGAGCGCGCCGCCCGCGCCGCCGGTGTCGACCAGATCGTCAGCTTCGGCGAGGCCGAGGGGGCCGAGGCCCGGCTGCTGAGCGTGGCGCTGCGGCCGGAGGGCTCGGCCGCGACCGCGGACATTCTGGGCGAGACGGTGAGCTTCAAGCTCGGCCTGCCCGGCCGTCATATCGTGCAGAACGCGCTGGCGGTGCTCGCCGCCGCCAAGCTCGCCGGGGCCGATCTCGCCCTCGCCGCGCTGGGCCTTGCCGCCCTGGCGCCGCCGCCCCGGCGCGGCGTGCGCACCCTTCTCCACGTGAAGGGCGGCGACGCGCTGATGATCGACGAGAGCTACAACGCTAATCCCGCCTCCATGCGGGCGGCGCTGGCGGTGCTGGGCAATACCCCGGTCGGCGCGCGCGGCCGCCGCATCGCGGTTCTCGGCGACATGCTGGAACTCGGCGCGGCGGGCGAGGGCCTGCACCTCGACCTCGCCGCCGCTGCGGCGGAGGCGGCCGACCTGGTGTTCTGCGCCGGGCCGCTGATGCAGGCGCTCTACGAGGCGCTGCCGCCCAACCGGCGCGGCGGCTGGGCGCCCGATGCCGCCACCCTGGTGCCGACGGTGGCGGGCGCGCTGCGCGGCAACGACGTCGTGACGGTCAAGGGCTCCAATGGCAGCCGCATGGGCGCGCTCGCCCAGGCGCTGATCGAACGGTTTCACGCCGAGGGCGGCGTGGGCGCGGAAGGTTGAACCGATGCTGCAATGGCTTGCCCAGTTCCACGAGAGCCTGCCGGCCCTCAACGTCTTCCGCTACATCACCTTCCGCACCGGCGGCGCCATCATCACGGCGCTGCTCTTCGTCTTCCTTTGCGGACCGGCGATCATCACCCTGCTGCGGCTGAAGCAGGGCAAGGGCCAGCCGATCCGCAGCGACGGGCCGCAGTCGCACCTGCTCACCAAGAAGGGCACGCCCACCATGGGCGGGCTGATGATCTTCTCGGGGTTGATGGTCGCGACCCTGCTGTGGGCCAACCTCGCCAATGTCTATGTGTGGGTGGTGCTGTGCGTCACCATCGGCTTCGGGCTGATCGGCTTCTACGACGACTACCTCAAGGTGACGAAGCAGACGCATAACGGCCTGTCGGGCCGGGCGCGGCTCGCCATCGAGGCGCTGATCGCCGGCACCGCGGTGGTGGTGATCATGCATGCCGGCCGGGCACCGCTGTCGAGTTCGCTCGCCTTCCCGCTGTTCAAGGACCTCGTCATCGACCTCGGCTGGTTCTTCGTCATCTTCGGCGCCTTCGTCATCGTCTCCGCCGGCAACGCGGTGAACCTGACCGATGGTCTCGACGGCCTCGCCATCGTGCCGGTGATGGTCGCCGCCGGCAGCTTCGGCGTGATTTCCTATCTCTCCGGCAACGTGCTGTTCGCCGACTACCTCCAGATCCACTACGTGGCGGGGGTGGGCGAGCTGGCGGTGATCTGCGGCGCCATCATCGGGGCGGGAATCGGCTTCCTGTGGTTCAACGCCCCGCCGGCGCAGATCTTCATGGGCGACACCGGCTCGCTGGCGCTGGGCGGCCTTCTCGGCACCATCGCCGTGGCGACCAAGCACGAGATCGTGCTCGCCATCATCGGTGGCCTGTTCGTTCTGGAGGCGGTGTCGGTGATCGTGCAGGTGATCTCGTTCAAGCTCACCGGCAAGCGCGTCTTCAAGATGGCGCCGATCCACCACCATTTCGAGCAGCTCGGCTGGACCGAGCCGCAGATCGTCATCCGGTTCTGGATCATCGCCGTCGTGCTGGCGCTGATCGGCCTGTCCACGCTCAAGCTGCGCTGACCGCCCCGCACCGGGCCATCACCTTCGCGACATTGCCGGCGTGGACCGCCTCATAGGGCTCGAAATAGCCGATGCCCGGCAGGGCGAAGACATCGGGGGCGAAGTCGCGCAGCGTGCGGGTCGCGAGGTCGGGCTCGGCGCGGCAGAGCAGCAGGCGGCGCACATAGAGTTCCGTCGCCGTGATGAGCTCGCGGCCATAGCCGCCGCCGGCGATCACCGCCTCGGCGCCGTGATTGGGCAGGATGCGGTGGAACGGCAGGCCCCGCATGCGGGCGAGGTCGGCCAGATGCGCCTCCAGCCGCTCCGGCTCGGCGACATAGGTGATCGGCTCCTCCAGCGTGTCGCCCGCCAGCAGCAGGTCGTGCGCGGGAACGAGCAGCACCACCCCGTCATGGCTGTGGATGTCGGCGTGGTGCAGCTCCACCACCATCCCGCCCACCTCAAGCGTCAGCGACTCCTCGAAGGTGCGGGTCGGCAGCACCAGCGGCCGGATCGGGGGATCGGCGCTCTCGATGGCGGCCCGATTGGCCACCAGCGCCTCCAGGGTCAGCCGGTGGGCGATGATCTCGCAATCGGCGAAGACCTCGTTGCCGGCGACATGGTCGTCATGCCAGTGGCTGAGCACGACGCGGATGCGTTTCACCCCCGCCGCTTCCAGCCGCTGCCGGATCAGCCGGGCATGGGCGAGCGAGATGTGGGTGTCGTAGACCAGCGCCTCCTCGCCGTCGACCAGCGCATAGGATGCGCAGCCGAGGGCGAAAGCGCCGTCGTCCAGCCAGTTCGGCGCCTCGGACCAGGCGCGCAGGCCGGGGATGCGCCCGTCATAAAAGGCGAAGATGCCGGGATAGGGCTCCAGCACGCGCATCGTGCTGCCGAGTTCGATCATTGCCATGGGTCCCATCCTTCCGCGCGCCGGAAAGCAGCATACAGCGGCCGGCCCGGGCGTGAAGCGCCGGCGCGTGCCGCGGGCGCATTCCGCGCCGTCTGAAAATGGGTTAGCCAAGGCGTCACGCAGCGGCTGGACCTGATCGCCATGATTCCCGTGACTTCCCTGAACGACCGTTCCGTCGCCCTGTTCGGACTGGGCGGCTCCGGCCTTGCCACCGCGCGCGCGCTGATGGCCGGCGGGGCGCGGGTCGTCGCCTTCGACGATTCCCCCGCCTCGGTGGCGCGGGCGGCGGCTGAGGGGATTCCGACCGCCGACCCCAGGGGGCTCGACTGGTCCTCGCTCGCCGCTCTGGTGCTGGCGCCCGGCGTTCCCCTGACCCACCCGGAGCCGCACTGGAGCGTGCGGCTGGCGCAGGCCGCCGGGGTGGAGGTGATCGGCGACATCGAGCTGTTCTGCCGCGAGCGGCGGCGGGTTCCGCGCCGCGCGCCCTTCGCGGCGATCACCGGCACCAATGGCAAGTCGACGACGACGGCCCTGCTGGCCCATCTCATGCGGGTCGGCGGGCGGGATGTGCAGATCGGCGGCAATTTCGGCCCGGCGATCCTGTCGCTGGAACCGTCCCGGCCCGGGCGGGTCCATGTCATCGAATGCTCGTCCTATCAGATCGATCTGGCCCCGTCGCTCGATCCCTCCGTCGGCATCCTGCTCAACCTCTCGCCCGATCATCTCGACCGCCACGGCACGATGGCCCACTACGCCGAGGTGAAGGAACGGCTGGTGGCGGGGATCGAGGCCGGCGGCACCGCCGTCATCGGGGTCGACGACGACTGGTGCGCCGCCATTGCCGACCGGATCGAGGCGGCCGGCACCCATGTGGTGCGGCTGTCCATGCGCGGGCCGCTCGCGGACGGCATCTTCCTCGAAGACGGGCTCCTGGTGGTGAGCGAGCGCGGAAGCCGGGTGCAGACGGTGTCTCTGGCCGGCATCGGCTCGCTGCGCGGCACCCACAACGCCCAGAATGCGGCCGCCGCCTTCGCCGCCGCGCGGGCGCTCGGCCTCGCGCCGGAGGTGATTGTCCACGCCCTGCGCAGCTTTCCCGGCCTTGCCCACCGCATGGAGGAAGTCCGCCGCATCGGCGAGGTGCTCTTCGTCAACGACTCCAAGGCCACCAATGCCGACGCGGCGGAGCGTGCGCTGGCGAGCTTCGAGAACATCTTCTGGATCGCCGGCGGCAAGCCCAAGGCCGGCGGCATCGCCCCGCTGGCGCCCTGGTTCGGCCGGATCCGCAAGGCCTACCTCATCGGCGTCGCGGCGGAGGAATTCGCGGCGACGCTCGGCGATGCCGTGCCGCACGAGATGAGCGGCACGCTCAAGGTCGCGGTGGCCGCGGCCGCCCGCGATGCGGCTGCGGCCGGCGAGCCGGCGGTGGTGCTGCTCTCTCCCGCCTGCGCGAGCTTCGACCAGTTCCCCAATTTCGAGGTGCGCGGCGACCATTTCCGCGCGCTGGCACAGGCGCTGGGCTGAACGCCGCCCGCTTTTCCCCAGCCGGGGCTGGACGCCGCCCCTATTAAGGCCGCGTCAACCTTAACCGTCCGATACTGCGGCGAAGCTGCGTAGCCTCGATCGGAGAAGGGCGTCCATGATCTCGCGTGCCGAACGGACGGTGGTCGGCGAATGGTGGTGGACCGTCGACCGCCTGCTGCTGGGGGCGCTCGCCGCGCTCATGATCATCGGCATCGTGCTGGCGCTGGCGGCGAGCCCGCCGGTGGCGGCGCGGCTTGGAATCGCTGACCCGTTCCACTTCGTGAACCGCCAGGTGGTGTTCCTGCTGCCGGCGCTGGTCGTGCTGATCGGAACCTCGTTCCTTTCGCCCCGGCGCATCCGGCGGCTGGCGCTGGTGCTGTTCTTCGTGTTCCTGTCGCTGCTGTTCGCCACCCTCGTCGCCGGGCCCGAGGTGAAGGGTGCCCATCGCTGGCTCAACATCGCCGGCATCACGGTGCAGCCCTCGGAATTCCTGAAGCCGACCTTCGTCATCATCGCGGCCTGGCTGTTCTCCGAGAGCGTGCGGCGGCCCGAGATGCCGGGCCAGCTCATCGCCTTCGGGCTGCTCGGCGTGGTCATCACCCCGCTGGTGCTGCAGCCCGACTTCGGCCAGACCATCCTGATCTCGCTGGTCTGGGGAAGCCTGTTCTTCCTCGCCGGACTGCGGATCGCGGCGGTCTTCGCGCTGGGTGGCATCGGCGCCGTGGGGCTTCTCATCGCCTATCACACGGTGCCGCATGTCGCGAAGCGCATCGACCGCTTCATGGACCCGGATTCCGGCAGCTCCTACCAGATCGACGTCGCGACCGACAGCTTCCTGCATGGCGGCTGGCTCGGCCAGGGGCCGGGCGAGGGCACCTACAAGCGCATCCTGCCCGATGGCCACACCGACTTCATCTTCGCGGTGGCGGCGGAGGAGTTCGGCGCGCTGCTCTGCCTGATGCTGCTCGGTCTGTTCGCCTTCATCGTGCTGAGGGCGCTGTCCCACGCCCTGCGGGACGAGGACCCCTTCGTACGCTTCGCCGTCTCCGGCCTTGCCATCCTGTTCGGGCTGCAATCGGCCATCAACATGATGGTGAATCTCCACCTGATGCCGGCAAAGGGCATGACCCTGCCCTTCGTCTCCTATGGTGGCTCCTCGCTGATCTCGCTGGCCTACGGCATGGGCATGCTGATCGCGCTGACGCGCCGGCGCCCGCGCAGCGCCACGCTGGCGGAGCTCGAGCGCCACAGTGCCGGGCGGGCCCGGGCCAAGGCCGCAGCTTCGGCGGCGGCCTCGGCGGCGGCTTCGACCCCGCCCGCCATCCCGGCCCCGGCCCCGGCGGCATGAGCGGAGGGCGGGCATGAGCGCATCGTCGCAGCCGGGGACGGCCCCGGTCGTTCTTCTCGCCGCCGGCGGCACCGGCGGACACCTGTTCCCGGCCGAAGCGCTGGCCGGCGCGCTGTCGGCGCGCGGTATCCACGTCGATCACGCGACCGACGAGCGCGCGGCGCGCTATGCCGGGCATTTCCCCGCGCGCCATGTCCACATCCTCCCCGCGGATACGGTGCGTTCGCGCAGCCCGCTCGCACTGGCGCGCACGGCGCTGTCGCTCGGCACCGGCATCGCCCGCGGCGTCGGGCTGATGCGCCGGCTGCGGCCGGCGGTGGTGGTCGGGTTTGGCGGCTACCCCACGGTGCCGCCGATCCTTGCCGGCGTCATTGCGGGCCGGCCGACCCTCATCCACGAGGCCAATGCGGTGCTAGGGCGGGCCAATGCGCTGCTGGCTCCCCGCGTCAGCGCCATCGCCACCGGCTATCCCGACATCCTCGCCGCGCGGCCGGCGCTGGCGGCCAAGGCCCGGCACACCGGCAATCCCGTCCGTCCCGCCGTGCTGGCGGTCACCGGGGTTCCGTTTGCCCCGGTGGCGGACGGCACCTTCCATCTGCTGGTCTTCGGCGGCAGCCAAGGCGCCAGCATCATGAGCGAGATCGTGCCGCCGGCGGTGGCGCGGCTGGCGCCCGCCCTCAGGGCGCGGCTTTCCATCGTGCAGCAGTGCCGGCAGGAAGACCTTGCCCGGGTCGAGGCCGACTATGCCGGGCTCGGCGTCCGGTCGGAACTCGCGCCCTTCTTCGCCGATCTGCCGGCCCGCATGGCGCAGGCGCATTTCGTCGTCGGTCGCTCGGGGGCGTCCACCGTGGCCGAGCTCTGCGCGATCGGCCGGCCTTCGCTGCTGGTGCCGCTGCCTCATGCGCTCGACCAGGACCAGCTCGCCAACGCCACCGCGCTGGCCGATGCCGGCGGGGCGCTGCTGGTGCCGCAGAGCACGTTCACCCCGGAACGGCTGGCGGCGGAGCTGGAGCGCGTGGCCGCGAGCCCGGAGCCGCTGGCGGCCATGGCCGCGGCGGCGCGCCGGCTCGGCCGGCCCGACGCCGCCGAGCGGCTGGCCGATCTCGTCGCCGAGCTCGGCGGGCTGGAGCGCCGGGCCCGTGGGGCTGACGCCGCGCGCTGCGGCG
>CAZIXP010000084.1:0-17427 GCA_964543245.1 uncultured Starkeya sp. | reverse complement strand
CGCCCCGCCGCCAGGATTCCAGCACCGAGAGCCCGTCGAGCTTGGGCAGGCCGATGTCGAGCACCACCGCGTCATAGGGCTCGTTCTCGCCGAGATAGTGGCCCTCCTCGCCGTCGAAGGCGCGATCGACCGCATAGCCCGCGTCGGTCAGGGCCTCGTAGATCTGGCGATTGAGATCGGGATCGTCCTCCACGACGAGCAGGCGCACGTGTTTTCCCCCAGAGATCACGGAAAGCCGCCGGGAGAATGCCACCGCACGCGGCGGATGTCAGGTCGGGGCGGGAGCGGTAAGCGCCTCAGATCGCCGTCGGGTAGAATAGACCCTTGACGCAAGACGGATTGCGCACGGCAATCTGCACGTGGCTCTTCCGGTAAATGCCACTGCCCGCAAACGCTTTACCGCCTTCAACGAACATGCCGCGGACCGTATCGAACGCGGGAATGGCAGGGATTTCCTTGATCACCTCATGGAGATGTCGAAGAACGGCACAATCCAGAAATCGCAGGACCCTGTCCTTGTCGGTGGATCCTTTCGGATTGCGGTTCCTCGGGATGGGCAATCCGGCCTTCTTCTGTAAGCGGATAAACGAATTGTGCGCGGCGCGGACCAGTTCGATATCTTCTCTGGAGACGAGATCAAGGCAGTTCCGCAGATCGATGATGGCTCCAACGACGGCAGCCTTCTCATAGCGGCCGGTTGAAACCTTCCATTCCGCCCACTCCATGGCGCGGGCCGGGTCGGATTCCCAGAAATAGGCGCCGGGCCCGAGCCAGTCGTAATCCCTGTCGCTCTGCAGTATCCCGATGCCCTCGAGCACGGCACGACGGGCGACGGCCGCGTCACAGCCATGATATCCGAGCACAAAAGAGGTGGCGAGTCGGCTCAAGCGGCCTCGACGTCGTTCTTGGGCTCCTTCCCGCCGAACTCGCCACGCAGAGTGCCTTTCTTCGTATAGATGCCTTCGTCAACGAGCGCGGCGCGGGCCGCGTCTTTCGATACGACGACGCGCTTGGTCTTTGCCTCAATCGCTTGAAGGATTTTCTTGTTACGCTCTGCTTGCGTCATCAGCGGCTCCATGGCCTGCGCCGGCATCTTCCCTAACGCCGAATGCCGTCAAAACGTGACGCAAAATGTTTGCCTCAGGCTCGGGAGCGGTGCAATGGGCAAACTGAAATCGGACGCTAATGGCCCAGCTAGCGTGAGGTTTCGATTTCGGCATTGCCATGATGAGGGCCCTGTCGGCGGGACCGCCATCGGGAAAGACCGGCGACACCCAGGTCCTTGCCGGCACCGGAATGGCGGCCCCGACGCGCGCCCCCCGCCCCCTCGGCCTCACGCCCGCCGGCCTCACGCCAGCCCCGCCTCCTGCCGCGCCTTCTGCCACACCCCGACCAGCGTGGTG
Organism: uncultured Starkeya sp.; assembly: GCA_964543245.1. Classification (GTDB taxonomy): domain Bacteria; phylum Pseudomonadota; class Alphaproteobacteria; order Rhizobiales; family Xanthobacteraceae; genus Ancylobacter. Next base: position 16,024 of record CAZIXP010000084.1, on the reverse strand, counting down.
GCCGTGCCCAGCAGGGAGAGGGCGACGAAGAGATGCTGCGCCAGGCTGGAGGTCGAGGCGAAGGGCAGCAGCTGCCCGGCCGCCTGCGTCGCGCCGGCGCCGACCAGCCCGGCGAGCGTCGCCGCCGCGCCGTTGCCCGCCAGCCCGCCGAGTTTCACCGCCGGCGCCGGCTCGACATATTGCGAGGCGACGAAGGCGCCCTTCGCCCAGAGCCCCGCCTCGGCTGCGCGGCGGTTGGCGAGGCCCGGCAGCACCTTGCCGCCGGCCCTGGTCCATTTGGCCAGCTCGTGCGGCACGGCGGCGTGGTCGCCGGCATTGAGCTTCTTCAGCAGGGTCGATTTCGACAGGTTGCCGGTGCCGACATTGTAGGCGAACGACACCAGCGCGGCGAACTGGTTGTCGGTCAGCGGCACACGGACCATCGCCTCCACTGCGGTCTCGAATCGCGCGAGATCGCGGCGCAGGAGGTCGGTGGCCTCGGCCGCGGTGAGGGCGAGGCCGGGAAGGACGGTGGGCGGGCCGGCGGCATCGGTATGGCCGTAGCCGATGGTCCAGACGCCGACCGGGTCGCGATAGGCTGTGAGGCGCAGCCCCTCCCATTGCTGGATCAGGGCGAGACCCTCGGGATTCACATGGCGGCTCATGGGATGCCTCGGAAAAAGGCGCCGGGGTGCGGCGACACCCCGGCGCGTGGAGGAGAACGGTGGGGAGGAGAAACGGCGTGGAGAAAGCCGAAGGGCCCGCGCCGGGGCCACGCGATCTTCAGCACGGCAAAGCCGGGTGCGGCGCCGGGGCGGGCGTAAGCCCCGCCCCGGCGTCCGCCGGCGGTCAGGCCGTCGCCAGCGTCAGCAGCCACTGCAGGATGGACTGGCCGATGCGCAGGCTGAGATAGTTGTGCCCGGCCTGATTGGGATGCACGCGGTCATGGCCGATATAGAGGTCGGCATTACCATCCCCGGTCGCGTCGCTCGCCCAGGTCAGGCTGAACGTCGCGCCCGTGCCGGCGCCGCCGGTCACCGCCACCGGGTTGGTGGGGTAGATCAGATTGTCATAGCGGCCGGCATTGGCGATGGTCACGCCGGTGATGACACCGCCGCTCACCGAGGAAACGGTCAGGGTGCAGGCCACGGTATAGGTGGTCTGGCCCGGCGCCGTCGCCGGCACCAGCGTCAGCGTGTTGCCCACGGCATAGCCGCTGCCGCCGCTGACGATCGCCGCCGCCGTCACCTTCTGCCCGGAATCGCCGGTGCCGTTGCTCCACGCCTCGTCATAGGGGCTGATGTAGAGCATGCGCGAAGCATCATAGACCGCGTTGAACCCGGCCTTGATCGCATTGGCGGTGGTGGCGCCGGTGCTGAGCGAAGGTGCCACCAGCGGCCCCACGCACACCAGCAGGGCGTTGGGGTGCAGCGCCTTGAGCGAGGTCCAGAAGCTCGTCACCGCCGCCTGCAGCGCGGCGGGGTCGGCCTCGCCCAGCGTCTTGTCGTTGATGCCGCCGGAGACGATCACCAGGTCCTGCGCACCGAACACCGTGGTGTCGTTGATGCGGGTGCCGAAAGTGCGGAACGGCGATGGGCCGGGGTTCAGGTAACCCGAGCCGCCATAGCCGGACCCCACAATCGCATCGACGCCGAGAATGTCGCCGATGCGGTAGACGATGGAGCCGCGGGGATAGGTCGCGCCGACGCCATAGGTGTAGCTGTCGCCGAACATCAGCACCTTGACGGGCGCCGGCGCGGTGAAGGGATACATCTTGTAGAGGTTGTTGGTGCTCGTCCCGCTGCCGATGTTGAAGCCGCGGATCTGAGTCGAGGCGAGGCAGTAGACGTCGATGTTGCGGAAGGCCGACGAGCCGAAGTCGACCTTCACATAGTAGATGTTGCTGCCGCTCGTGGTCGGCGGCACGGTGGGGGTGAACGACACCCACTCGCCATTGACCCGGAAGGCGAAGCCCGAGGTGGCGAGGTCGCGGGTGGCGATGTCGAACTGCGGGGCGTCGGTCGCGAAGCGGTAGCAAAAGCCCATCTGCGCGCCGGCCGAGCCGCCATCGATCCACGAGGGGGCGTAGTTGCCGCCCGAGAGGGTGATCTTGCCGCTCACCACCTGAATGCGGCTGTCGGTCGGCAGGATGCGCGGGGCGTTGTAGGCGCGGCTGGTCTCCACCAGCGAGTTGGCGTTGGCGGTGCCCACGGAGACCGTGGGCGGGCTCGCCATCAGCGTCGGCGCCAGAGGCTGCGGGTTGGCGCGGGCCAGCAGCCGCTTGGCCGTCGCCTTGGGCGAGCCGTCGATGGCGAGCGGCGCCCAGTTGCTGTTGGCGACGCCGCCGACCAGCTGGTAGGGGGTGTTGGTGGCGGTGACCAGCACCACCATGCCGACGCTGCGCCGGCCGGCGGCGATGGCGTCGCGCTCGGTGGTGGTGGCGACCGTCTTCCAGCCGCCCACCTGCAGCGCGGTGATGGCGGCGGAGAGACTGGCGTCACTCGCCCCGGGGGACGTGATGTCGATATTGGCCATGTCAGGCTGTCTCCAGCATGAGACGCTCGCTTCCAAGCGTCAGGAAGCTGCCCGCAAGCAGCAGGAAGCCGTAGCCGGCGGGGGGACCGCCGGCCGGGCTCTGGATGGTGGCGAGACCGAGACCGATCCCGAGCGAAAGGGGCATCCGAGCCTCCTGGGGTGACGGCTCAGACGAGGCCGACGATGTTGCTGGCGGCGGTGAGGGTCGCCTTCACCCGCTTGACCCGGACCGGGAGGATGGTGCCGTCCGGCACGTTGGCGAACAGCACGTCGACACCCTGCACGGTGGTGAGGGTCACATTGCCGCCGGTGCCGACATAGAGCGCCCGCGCCGCGATGATCGCGGTGTCGGAGGGGGTCACCGGGAAGGCGTCGGAAGCCGGGTCGGAGAGGCTGGCGAGGCAGGAAAGGTCGGTCATCTGAATGTCCTTGGAGTTGTCCCGGCAAAGCCGGAGGAAAGAAATGCAACTATTGATTGCATCTCGGGACAGCCGCGCCGGGTCCGTGGCCGGTCTGCCGGGGGCACGGGGCGCGGAAGGGGGTGCGCGGGGCTCAGTCGATCGTGTGGATCGTCAGGCCCGCGGTGGTGCCGGTGCTGAACACGCGGCGGACGAGGAAAGGCGGCACGCTCGCCTGGCCCGCCGGCAGCGGCAGGGTCAGTGGCGCGTCATCGCCATTCTCGATCGGGAGCAGCCGCACGCTCGCGGTCGCGCCGGCCGGCACGAAGACGAGCAGCCGGGCATAGCGGGGCAGGTCCTCGGTGTCGCTGGGGCTCACCAGGGCGCCGCTGCGCCCGAGGCTGACCGGCGACACCGAGACGCCCTGCCAGGGATCCTTGCTGGGGTCGTAAGGCATCGGCGTCTCCTTGAAGATGCGGCGCGCACCGGGACGATGCGGAGCCAGCGGCGGGTGGGTTGGCGGCGGGTGGGTTGGCGGCGGGTCGGTTGGCGGCGCTTGCCGGGGCCGGGAACGCCGCGCGCCGGCGGCTGCCCCGGCCACCGCCTCACGCGGTGGGGACCTCGAAGGCGAGGAAGCTGAGCGCGAGCCGGACCCGCCCGCCGGTGAAGCCGCCGCCGGCCGCCGTCACCAGCAGCGGCGTCGGGGCATAGAAAGCCCGCGGGCCGATCACGCCGATATTCGTGCTGCCGGCGGCGATGCCTAGGCTGCTGCCGAACATGCCGGGCTCGCCGGCAATGCCCACGCCATAGGAGGCGGCGCCGGTGACGGCCGTCACCGTCCGGCTCGCCACCGCCAGCACCAGCGCGCGGTCGGGAATGACGAGCCCGGCCGCCGTGGTGGCGCCGGCCAGCGTCACCTCGGCCTCCGCGACCCGCAGCGCCACCGCCCCGCCGAGCGGGCCGGCCGCCAGCGCGTCGCGCCAGCCGGTGCCGTCATGCAGCAGGGTCAGCCGCTCCGCGGCGACATAGGCCCGCCAGCCGGCGCGCGGGGCGAGGAAGCGCCACGCATCGCCGTCGAACAGCGCGATCGCGCCGTCCGGCCCGGCGAAGCCGCCGGCCGCCCCCGCCGCCACCAGATGGCGGTCGCCGGCGGCGGGGGCCGCCGGCGGGGCGGTCCGGTCGCGGTCGCGCACGGCGAGCTGGGTCAGCGCGTCGAGCGCGACCAGCGCCTCGTTGTGGGTGACGTGCTTCTGCGCCTGCGCCGCGGCGAGCAGCGGCAGGCCGAGCAGCGGGGTGGTGTCGGTCATGGCGGGTCCTTTCGCAGCGCGTTGCGCGGGCCGGGTGGTTCAGGTCGCGAGCGTCACGGCGAGCGCGGCGCCCGCTCCCGCCTCGGGCGACAGCTGGGCGATGCGCAGCGCCAGGCCGGCTTGCGGCGCGCCGAAATCGGCGATCTCGTCCGCCGCGGCGTAGAGCAGCGTCGGCGCCGCGGTCTCGATGCGGCGCCGCGTGGCGCCGCCGGGGCCGAGGATGTCGACGCGATAGGCCTCGGCGGTCTCACTGAGCGGCACGTCGAGCCCGTCCCAGCCATCGCCGCCGAGCCGGGTGCGGCGGGTCCAGCCGATCCGCACCCCCTCCACGCCGCGCCGGGCGTGGGCCCGCACCGGGGCGAAGGGCAGCAGCGCCCGGGCGCTCGCCACGCCCTCCAGCGCGGTGACGGCGGTGTCGCCATGGTCGCGGTCGGCCCGCCCCACCCGCAGCGCCAGCGCCCGGCCGATCAGGTCGGTGCCCGCCGCCACCGTCGCGAGATTGCCGTCGAGCCGGACGAAGCGGCTGCCGGCCGGCCAGAGCGCCGCGGCCCGCGCCTCGGTGCCGAGCTGGCCGCGCAGCAGGCCCGAAAGCCGCCAGCGCCGCGGGCCCACCAGCTCGGCCTCGGTGAACTGGATCACCTCCACCGTGCCGTCGGGATCGACCAGCGCCGCCGCATTCGCCCCGCCCAGCACGGCGGTCGTGCTGGCGCCGGCGAGCAGCCCGCCGAACAGCTCGACCTCGAGGCTCGCCCCGCGCTGCCAGCGCCAGAGCGGGCCGGCGGCGAGCTCGCCGGTGGTCAGCCCCATCACCGAGGGCGCGGCCAGCGTCGCCGCGCGCTCGAAGCTCGCCCCGTCCACCGCCCGCCAGACCGCCAGCCGGCCCGGCCACGGCGCGGCGAAGGCGGCGACACGAGCGAGCGGCAGCGGATCGGCCGCGGCGAGCGCGGGCAGCGCCAGCAGCCACGCCTCCGGCGGGCCGGCGGGCGGGGGCACGGCGACGGCGCTGCGGCCGCTGCCGCCCACCGCGACATCGAACACCGCGGGGTCGACGCTGCGCGCGGTGACGGCGCGGCTCTCCGCATCCTCGATGCCGGTGATCTCCAGCAGCCGGCGGCGCCCGTCGCGCTCCAGCCGCACGATGTCGCCCGGCTCCAGCGCCAGCCGGGAGGGCGGCAGTGCGAAGCGCGCCGTCTCCCGCGTCGCCCACAGGTCCTGCAGCCACATCTCGGCGGCGGCCTGCATCACCCCCTGATGGGTGACGACGGCGAGGTCGGCGCCGGCCTCCTCCCGCGCGGCGCCGGCGAGGCGCCGGGAGGCGCAGGCGGCCTGCCGGTAGTCGGCCAGCGCGTCGAGGAAGCCGAGCGTCACCGCGCGCGGCAGCTCGCTCTCGGCCCCGCGCACCAGCTGCAGGGCGGGGTCGCTGCCCGCCGCCACCAGATCGGCATCGGTGAGCGTCGCCACCGGCGCGCCGCCGCGCGCCATCACCACCAGTTCGCCGCCGCGTTCGGCAAGGTCGAAGGCGAAGGCCCGCGCCAGCGGCTCCAGCGCCGCCCGTATGCTGGTGGGCTGGTCGAGCACATAGCCGTCCACCACCCCGCGCAGCCCCTGCGTCGCCAGCGCGATGCCGGAATCGGCGGCGAGGGTCCGCACCAGCTCCTCCAGCGGCGCGGCGCCGAGCCGCCCGCCGAGCCAGTGGCCGGACCACCAGTTCGCCCCGTCCGCCCACACCGCCTGCGCCAGCGGAAAGGTCGGCCAGGGCCGCGCGTCCCAGGTCCAGCAGAACAGCGCGCCGGGGTCCGCCATCCGGCCGCCCGGCAGGCCGGGCGCCGGCGGGTTCACCCGGTCGGTGGCGAAGGCGTCGAAGCTCGCCTCCAGATGCCGGCGCTGGATCAGGTCGTCGCGCGCACCGTTCGAGAAGGGCGGCAGCCCGTTCTCGACCGATTTCGGGTCGGGAAAGGTGCTCGGCCGGTTGGCGCCCTTGTCCACCGCGGCGCAGCCGATCTCGGTGAGGCGCACCGGCTTGGAGCCGGGCACCCAACCGGTCGGGCCCGGCTGCCGCACCCCCTCCACCCGCTCGTGATGGGCATTCGACCACCAGCCCGCGAGGTCCTTGACCCGGAACACCCACGGCTCGCCATAGGCGCCGTCGGTGATCGGCAGGCGCTGCTGCGCAGCCCGGCCGGTCTCGTCGGCGTAGTACCAGTCATAGCCCTCGCCGCCGGCGACATTGCCGGCGAGATAGCCGCGGTCATGGATGGCGGGCGCCAGCGCCGCGTCGAGATGGGCGCTTCCGTCCCGCCAGTCGGCGAGCGGGGGGTACCAGTCGATGCCGACCGCGTCGATCGCCGGGCAGGCCCAGAGCGGGTCGAGCGGAAAGCGCAGCTCCGCCCCGCCGTCGCGGACATGGGCGCCGTATTCGGTCCAGTCCGCCGCATAGGTCACCACCGTGTCCGCCCCGACCATCGCCTTGACGTCGGTGGCAAGCGTCGCGAGCTGGGCGGCGGCGGGGTAGATGCCGGGGCCGGCACGCACCCGGGTGAGCGCGGCCAGCTCCGAGCCGATGACAAAGCTCTCCACCCCGCCCGCCAGCGCGGCGAGCTTCGCGTAGTGCAGCACCATGCGGCGCAGGCCCCATTCCGCCGGCCCGCCATAGGCCGGCAGCCCGCCGGAAACGCCGAAATCGCCCGGCGCGGCGGTGCCGAACAGCGCCGCCACCTGCGCCGCCGCCGCGGCCGTGCCGTCCGGCGAACCCGGCTGGCCCGGCGCGGGGTGGCAGGTGATGCGCCCGCGCCAGGGATAGGCCGGCTGATCCGGCGCGCCGCTCCACGGGTCCGGCCGGGCATTGCCGGCGGGAATGTCCATCATCACGAAGGGATAGAGCGTCACCTTCAGCCCCCGCGCCTTCAGCGCGGCGATGAGGTTCAGCACCGCCGCGTCCGAGGGGGTGCCGCCATAGGCGGCGGCGCCGTCATAGCGGCTCACCAGATGCGCGGCGGCGCGGTCCTGCCCGGCCACCCGCCACGGCGCGAGGGCGCCGTTGGCGCGGGTGATCTTGTCGCGGCGGTCGACCCCGGGGCGCACGGTGCAGGCGCCGGCGCGCAGGTCGTCGCCGAACCACGCCACCACCAGCGCCACCCGCTCCAGATTCGGGCAGGTCGACAGCATCTGGTCGAGCGCGGCCGCCACGTCGGTGTCGGCGGTGGTGACGTGGCGGTTCTCGGCCTCGTAGCTGCCGGCCCCGGCCGAACGCACCACCTCGCGGGTGTCGTAGCCGAATTCGGTGGCGCCGGGGATCAGCGTCAGCGCGCGGATGCGCGGTTCAAGATCGCCGATGGCGCGCTCCACCTCCACGCTCACCTGCGGCAGGCGGTTGCCGTAATCCGCCAGCGGCAGCCGCTCGAACACCACATAGGCCAGGCCGCGATAGGCCGGCGCGTTGCCGGCCCCCTCCACCGCCTCGATCAGCCCGTCCGGCACCTGGGTGGCGCCGCCATGGTGCAGCCGCACGGTGAGGCCCTGCTGGTCCAGCTCGTCGCCATCGACCCAGATCCGCCCGATCCGGCTGATCGGCCCCTCGCACAGCCCGACGGCGAAGGAGCCGTAATAGCTGTAGGTCGTGGTGGTGGTGGAGGCGCCGCCGAGCGCGGAGCTCTTGCCGCCGGAGGACTGGGTGGTGGTGGACACCACCTCCTCGATATCCCGCGCCCAGATCACCTGGCCGGAGAGCCGCGCCCGGCCATAGAGCCGCGGCATCGCGGCGCCCTCGGTGGAGGTCATGTTCGGCAGGTCGCCGAGGCGGGGGCCCTGGCGGGTGGTGCTTCCGCCGCCGCCGAGCAGCGCGTTGTCCAGCACCGCGCCGCCGAGGCCGCCGGCCGCGCGCCCCGCCAGCGCCCCGACCGGGCCGAACAGCGCGCCGCCGAGCGCCCCGCCGGCCGCGCCGAGCAGGAGTGTCGCCATGGGTCGTCTCCCGTGCTGGGGGCTTCAGGCGCCCGGAAAGGCGAAGGCGAAGGCCAGCCGCCGGCGCCACCACGGCGCGAGGCTGACCTCGGCGACGGCAGCGCCGTCATGGGCGTGGACCATGCGGTCCGGCGTGGTGAGGATCGCGGCGTGCTTGGCCGGCAGGTGCGCGCGCCAGCGGAACAGCAGCACGTCGCCCGGCCGCGCGGCCTCCACCGGCACCGGCACGAGGTGGCGCAGCCCCGCCTCGGCGAGATGCTCGGCGCGGGTCGCCTCGGCCCAGTCCGGGGCATAGGCCGGCAGCGGCTCCGGCTCGGCCCCGATCACCGCCCGCCAGACCCCGCGCACCAGGCCGAGGCAATCGGCGCCCGCACCCTTCAGCGAGGCGCGGTGGAGATAGGGCGTGCCGATCCAGCCGCGCGCCTCCGCCACCAGCGCCGCGCGCAGGACCGAGGCCGCGGCCCCGGCAGCGGGGGAGTACCCGGCGGTGCCGGGGGATTCCGCGGCGGCGGAGGATTCCGCGGGGACGGACGAAAGCGAAGCCGCGTCGCCGGCCATGGCTCAGCCCCCCGCCCGCGCGACCTTCAGCACCCGGTCATTGCCCGGCATGTGCGGAAAGCCACGGAAATTCACGCTATTGCCGAAGCGGTCGCGGCAGGTGGCGAAGCTCTTGTCGCAGCCTGCGGTGACGCGGAACGTCTCGCCCGCCGCCACCGGCTCGGGCGGGCGCTGCCACAGCTCCAGCCGCACCACCCCGGCCTCCAGCCGGTGGACCTTCACCTCGGTGGCGAAGCCGGCGCTGGCGCCGCCGGTGAAGACCAGCCGGCCCTGCGTGAACACGCCGGAGGCGAAGCCCTCCAGCCCGCCGGCGCGCAGCCCGCCCTCCCCCTCCGGCTGCGCCACCCAGCCGAGCCCGGTGCGGCCGGGCGCGGCGAGATCGACCCCGCAGCGGGCATCGCCGAGATCGGCGTCGCAGCCGGCGGTGAAGCGGCGGCCGCGGGTCTCGTTGAGCCGGTCGGCATGGGAGCGCAGCTCGGCGGCGAAGGCGCCGTCCTCGCGCCGCACCTCGCCGATGCGCCCGCGGCGCAGCCGCACGAAGCTGGCGGGGCTCGACCAGTCCGCCAGCAGCAGCTCGGCCTCGGCGCCGTCGAACCGGCCGGCGGCGAGGTCGGCCTCGTCCAGCGCGTCCCCGGACAGCGCGGCCGACAGCTCCGAGCCGTCCACCGCGAAGCCCAGCGCGGCGCGGCTCTCCGTGCCCGCCACACCCCCGGCGGCGCGGAACAGCGTGCCGTCGACGGTCAGGTCCTCGTCATGCTCGGTGAGGCCGACCACCACCCCGTCGGTGCGGGTGAGGCGCCAGCAGCGCGCCAGCGTGGTGACCCCGCCGGCGAGCGCGGCGGCGAAGGCGGGGGGCAGCGTCCTCACGGGCGTATCTCCAGGATGGGAATGCGCGGAATGTCGCCGGCCTCGAAGGCCGAAAGGTTCACCTCGAGAAAATCGGTGTCGAACCGCACCGGCACGTCGAACAGGAAGCCCGCCGTCACCGCCGCGCCGGGGGGCGGCCGATGGCCGGGCGCGAAGCGCACCACGCCCTCGGCCGGATCGAGCGTGAAGGCGCCCGGCGCCACCTCCGCCCCGCCCACCGCCACCCGCACCGAGCCGGCGACCGGCTTCACGATGGGGCGGACATAGGGCGCGTGGGCGCCGCCATAGGTCTTGGCCAGCGCGAAGGCAGCGGCATCGCCGTCGCCCACCCCCAGCACCTGGTCGAGCGGACCCGGCGCCACCCCCGGGGCAGCGGAACCGTGGTCCAGCCGGTCGCGCCAGCGGAAGCCATAGAGCCGGCCGCGCCGCTCCTCGAAGAAGGCGACCACGGCGGCGAGCTGGGGCAGCGAGCGCACGCCATAGCCGGCATCCCAGCGCCGGCGGGAATGGGCGAGCCGGGTGTTGCGCTCCTCGCGCCCGGTGGCGGTGGTGACGATCTCGGTGACGCGCTCCGGCCCGCCCGCCGCGCCCAGCGCGACGTCGAGCGGAAACAGCGCCTCGTGGAAGGCGGCCATGCGGGGCTCCTGGGGTCGGCGCGAGAGGTGGGCGGGGTGTGGGGCACCGCGAAAGGCGCCGGGCCGAAACTGCAGCAGGGGGCCAAAGCCCGGGCGGGGGCGGGGCTGGTGCGCGCCGTCCCTGCGGTGGGTTGATCGAAGGCATCGGACGGGACACGAGGACGGCCGCGGCGACCGACAGGGACGCCCCGCCGCGCGGCGTCGCGGACCGTCGCGCGGCCCCCGTCAGGCGGCACCGCCCGCCCCGTGGGAACCCCACATTGACCTGCACGGCGGGGCGCCGCTCCTTGACGGTTCCTGACGACCGCGGGTCGCTCGCTACGCCGCGGGTCGGGAACCCGGGCGGGCGGGAGCGGCTGTCCCGCCCTTTTTAATCGGGCCGCCTGCCGTATCTCCGACTGGCGAAGACCTCCCTCACGGGCGGTCGCGGCGTCGCCGTCACAGGCCCCGCTGGCCGCGGGCAGCGGCGCGGGCGATGAGGCCGGAGAGATAGGCGTCGGAGCGGCGGAACGAGGCAGCATCCGGCGTCGCGACATTGACGGTGACGTTCATCGCCCGCCCGCTGCCGCCGGCCCCGACCCCGAGCCGGCCATCGGCGCCGCGCCGCAGCGGCAGCACCGCCTCCGGCCCGGCCTCGCCCATCAGGCCCACGGCGCCGTCCATCGGGAAATAGGTCGGCGCCGCCACCACCCCGCCGGCGGCGAAGGGCGTCACCCGGCCGGCGAGACCGGCGGCGAACACCCCGCCTTTGGCAAAGCCGGAAGCCTCCCCCAGCACGCTGCCGAGCAGCCCGGTGAGGCTCTGCTGCACCGGGCGCAGCGCGACGTCGAGCGCCAGCGACGAGAGCCGCTGGCCAAGCGCGGCCATCACGTCGCCGGCGTCGCGGCCCTTCACCACCGCGCTGCTGAGTGCATCGCCCAGCGAACGGCCGAAGCCGCGCGCCAGCCGCTCGGTGTCGGCGATCTCGCGGCGGAAGGCGGTGGTGTCGGCGGTGATCTCGACATCGAGCGAGGTGGTCTCGGCCATGGCGGCCTCCTGTGGAAAGGGATGGCGGGGCGCCCGGGGAGAAGGCGCCCCGCCGCGCCCCGGCGCCGCGGGGGGAGCGGCGGCACGGCGCGGGGCGCTGGCACACCGCCAGCCGATGCGGCGGACGGCAGGAAGGATCGGCCGGCCCTCCCGGCGCCGGGATGGCGGCACAGCCGAGCCCGCGATGCGGCGGCTCCGACCGGCGCGCCCGCCGCGACGGTTCCGCCGGAGACGGCGGCCGGGGCGGACACCGTTCCGGGCAGGACAAGGGCCCGGGCGGGACATGTGCCCGGGCAGGTCGTGCGCTAGGGCAGGTCATGTGCCCGGGCAGGTTATTTGTAGGGCCGGGCCACGGCGCCGGAGCACGCGAGGGCTTTGCGGGGGGCGAGGTTGGGCGGCAAGGCCCGCCCGGCACCACCGGCCGCCGACACGTCCGGCCGCCGGAGGGCCGGGACCGGCGGAGCGCCCTGCCCTCGTCCCGGGTCCGCCCTCCCCCGCCCGGGAGAGGCGTATCGGCGGGTGCAACGATCGAGTCCGTGGCGGGCACGCCCTTCCCGCCGCCGAACCCGCCCCCGCTGCGCTCCGCCCGGCAACGAGGAGAACGCAAGACCGCCGGGTGCGGACGGCGCGCTGCGGCGCGGCCGGACCGGGAGGGTCCGGACCGCCTCGCGCGGTGGTGAGCGCACTGGGATCGGCGCAGCTGCGAGCGCGCGGAGGCCAGATTGCCGTGCGGCGCGCGTTCGCAGCTGCGCGCCGGATGGGGCGGCCGGACCCGCCGGGGCCGCCTCGGCGCCGGGGGTCGCGGACCGGCCGAGGGGAGTAAGGCCCCGCGGGTCAGGCCGGGTCCGCCGGGCGCGGCGGGGGAGCCGGTGCATCGGGAAACCGCGCCATCAGCGCGGCGAGCCCGGCCCGGTCGAGCCGGGGCCGCGGCGGGCCGGCGGCGGCGCGCAGGGCGGCGGCCAGCTCGCGCGGGGTCATCCGCCAGAACACCTCCGGGGCGAGGCGGAGATGGCCGAAGCCGAACGCCATCGCCTCCTCCCAGGGGAAGGCGGCGGGCGCCCGCGCCGCTGCGCTGCCGGCAGGGCGGAAACCTCCGCCACCGCCGGCCGAACCGGCGCCGTCCGGCCTCAGACCCGCGCCGGAACCGGGCCGCGGAATGACGCTGTGATCGGACCTCGGGCCGGCACCTGGACCGGGCCTCAGGCCGGCGGCGGCGGCGCGGCGGTGGCCGTCCCCGGCGGGAAAGGGCGCGGCACCCCGGCCGGGGCCGTCTCCCCCGCACCGGCATCAACCGGCGTGGTGACGCCATCCGGCGCGGTGCCGAAGGTGGCGGCCATCAGCGCGCCGACCAGCCGGGCATAGCCGGCGGCCCCGCCGGGCACGGTCATCGCCGCCACCTCGGCGTCGGTCACCGCCTCGCCCGCCCCGCGCAGGCCAGCGGCGAGAATGCGCAGCGCGTCGTGGGCGGAAAGCCGGCCGCGCTCGAACCGCTCGGCCAGCGCCAGCAGGTCCTCGGCGCCGAAGGCGTCTTCCAGCTCGGCAAGGGCGCCGAGGGTAAGAACCAGCGTGCGCACCCGCCCGCCGATCTCGGCGGCGATCTCCCCGCGGTGCCGGTTGGCCATAGCGTCCTCCTCAGAGCGCGGCGAAGGTCAGCGCCCCCGCGCTTTCCAGCGCCAGGGTGAAGCTCACCTCGCGGTCGTGCTCGGCGGCGATCTCCAGGCTGGAGAGCACGAAAGGCCCCTCGACCGTGCCGAAATCCGGCACCACCCATTGCGCCGGCAGCGCGGTGCCCTCGAAGAAGGCCCGGCGCATCAGCGCGTCCGAGGCGGCGTCCTTAAACACGCCGGAGCCCGAGATCGAGGCCCGCTTCAGCCCGGCGCCGGCGAGCAGTTCCCGCCAGCGCCCGGCGCTCTCGGCGCTGGTGACGTCCACCGACTCGGCGTTGAAGGCGATCTGCCGGGAGCGCAGCCCCGCCACCGTGACGAAGGCGGTGCCGTCGTGGATCTTGAGAAGCAGCTCGCTGCCCTTCTGCGCGGCCATGGCGCGGCCCCTTTCCGGTTAGGCGTGGATTAACCATTCGCCGGTACCCTGTTGTGAGGTGCCGGCCCCGCGCCGGAGCGCCCGCGGCGGCTCCAGGCTCATGTAGTGATTCAGGAAATCGGCGTAAGCGGGCTAAGACAAAGGTTCAGCCGGCGGGGGAATGCGGAGTCGGCGGAATCGGTTAGCCGGCTTTTCTCACGCGGCCGCGCCGCTTCAACTGGTTTCGAGCACGGCACGGAAGCGGATCAGCGCGTGGTACAGCGTGCCGCCGGCCTCGCGGCGGATTTCCGCCGAGGACAGCCGGAAATTCACCAACCGGCAGCCTTCCAGCACCAGCGCCGCGTCGTGCAGCACCTGCTGCACCGCCTCCGCCACCGCATGAACCTCGCGGTGCCCGCCCTGCCGCGACCAGGCGTGGAGGGTGAGGCGGTGTTCCTGGCCGCGCTCGGTGGCGGTGGACCAGTCGGTGATCTGCGCCTCACCCAACGTGACATAGGGAAAAGCCGGGGTGGGCGGCGGCAGGTCATGCACCCGCGGTCCGCCCAGCAGCGCCAGCAGCGCGGTGTCGGCGGCGAGCGCGGCATGCACCGCCGCGCGGAGCGCGAGGGCGGGCGCGGAGGTGGGCGCCGGGCTCATGATGCCGGCACCAGGTCGGCCGCCCCGTTGATGCGCCGGTCCGCGCCGCCGTCGGCGGTCGCGAGGGCCGATGCCGGGACCGGCGCAAGCTGCAGGTCGCCGGCCGCGCGCAGGCGGCGCAGCAGCGGCTCGAGGCCCTTCAGGCGGGCCGCGAAGAGAGGGCCGGAAGACATGGATCGGAAACTCCTTTTGCCGGCTTAAAACATCCCCACCACCCGCCGCCGGGGCCGGCCGGGCGTGGCGGCCGGACGCGACCGTCGGCGGCCGCCTAGGGCCGCTCGTCGCGGCAGCGGCACGCCAGCAGGCGGCCGCGCCCGTCGGGGTCGATCACACTCTCCACGGTGAGGCGGCGGCTGCCGAGGCGCAGCCGGTCGCCCGGCTCCACCGCCGCGGGGGCGCGCACCGTGACGAGGTGCTGCACCAGCGCCACCGGGCGGTCGGCCACCTCGGCCGGCGCGGCGGTGGTCTCGAGGGCGCCCCACAGCAGGTCGACCGCGACGAAGCTGCGGGTGACGCCGCCCATGCCGTCCGCAGTTTCCACCGGCGTCTCATGCACGAGACGATGGCGGAACGCGCCGATGCCGCTCACAGCCGTGCCACCCGCCAGGGCGCCACCAGCGCGTCGAGGCTGGCGGGAAAGGCGCCCGCCGCCGCCGGCACGTCGCGATGCTCGTAGAAATGCGCCAGCACCAGCCGCACCGCCGCCACCAGCGGGGCGGGCACATCCGCCGCCGTCGGCCCGTGGCCGGCCCTGAGGTCGATGCGGATGCCGCCGGGCCGCACCCCCGGGGCCGGCACCGCGCCGGGCTCCACCCGGATCAGCCCCGGCAGCCGCGCGCCGTCCAGCCGCAGCGCGGCGAGCGGCACCGCGACCTCCGCGCCCGCCGCATCCACCACATGGGCGGCGAGCAGCGCGCGGGCGGGGTTCACCGGCAGGCGGATCAGGCCGGAGGCCGGCCAGGCGTCGCGCACCACCCGCCATTGCTGGTCGATCAGCACCCGGCGGGTCAGCGCCTCCACCGTGGCGCGGGCGGCGGTGATGAGGGAGGCCACCAGCGCGTCCTCGGCGTCGTGGTCGATGCGCAGGAACGCCTTGGCCTCGGCGAGCGTCAGCGGCTCGGCGGCGGGGCCGGCGAGGAGAAGGGCAGGCATAGTGGCCTCCGGGCAAGGGGACGGCGCGTCGCGCGGGTGAAGAGGGCGGCGCGGCCGCAAAGGTGAGAGGGCGGCGCGGCCGTGCGGGCGTAGAGGGCGCCCGGGTTGGCCGTGCGGAGGGACCGGGCGGGTTGACCGGGCGGCGGCCGGCGGCCAGAAGGGGGCGGAGGAGAGCCCGATGAGAGCCCCGCGCCGCACCCTGTCCGCCTGCCTGCTGTGGCTCGCCGCCGGCATCAGCGCCGCCCCGCCCGCCGCCGCCATCGTCGGCGGCCAGCCGGCGGGCGGCACCCTGGCCGCGCAGACGGTGATGATCGTCTCCACCCGCGGCGCGGTCTGCACCGGCGTGGTGCTCAGCGCCTCGGTGGTGCTCACCGCGGCGCATTGCGTCCAGCCCAAGGCGGATTACGCCGTCGCGGTGATCGAACCGGAAGGCCCGCGCATCCTGCCCGCCAGCCGGGTGGCGCTGCATCCGGGCTTCGACCCGGATTCCTTCAGCACCCGCCGGCCGACGCCGGACCTCGCGCTGATGCAGCTGGCCGGGCCGCTGCCGCCGCGCTTCGTGCCGGCACGGCTCTCGGCCGATCCGGCCCTGCCGGCGCGCGGCACCGGCTTCACGCTGGCCGGCTTCGGCGTGGTGCGCGACGGCGACGGCACGTCGGCCGGCACGCTGCGCCTGGTGAACCTGCCGATGGTCGGCACCACCGGCGGGATCATGATCCGGCTGTCGCGCGCCGCCGCCGCGGCCGGCGGCTGCACCGGCGACAGCGGCGGGCCGGCGCTGGCGGACGGGGTGGTGGTTGGCATCATCGGCTGGTCCACCGCTGCCGGCGGCGCCCGCGGCTGCGGTGGCGTCACCGGGGCGACGCTGGTCGGCCCGCAGCGCGGCTGGATCGACGGGGTCGCCCACGCCATGGGTGCGGATCTCGACTAAAGC
>CAZIXP010000083.1:11841-17770 GCA_964543245.1 uncultured Starkeya sp. | reverse complement strand
GGGTGAAGCGGACCGCCGATTCGGTCTTGTTCACGTGCTGGCCGCCCGCGCCGCCGGAGCGCATGGTGTCGATCCGCAGGTCGCTTTCCTTGATGTCGACGACGATGCGGTCGTCGATCACGGGATAGACGTCGACCGAGGAAAACGAGGTCTGCCGCCGCGCGTTCGAATCGAAGGGCGAGATGCGCACCAGCCGGTGGACGCCGGCCTCGGTCTTGAGCCAGCCATAGGCGTTGTGGCCCTTCACGAGAATGGTCGCCGACTTGATGCCCGCGGTCTCGCCGCCGGACTCGTCCACCATCTCCACCTTGAAGCCGCGGCGCTCGGCCCAGCGCGTGTACATGCGCAGCAGCATCAGCGCCCAGTCCTGGCTGTCGGTGCCGCCCGCGCCGGCGTGGACTTCGAGATAGCTGTCATTGGCGTCCGCCTCGCCGGAGAGCAGGGCCTCCAGCTGGCGCCGCGCCACTTCGGCCTTTAGCCGTGCGAGCGAGGCCGCCGCCTCCGCCACCACGCCGTCATCGCCTTCCGCCTCGCCGAGTTCGATCAGCTCGACATTGTCGGCAAGGTCGCGCTCGATGCGCTCCAGCGCGCCCAGCCCGTCCTCCAGCGTGCCGCGCTCCTGCATCAGCTTCTGCGCCCGCTCCGGGTCGTTCCAGAGATTCGGGTCCTCGGCCATCGCGTTCAGCTCGGCGAGGCGGGCCTTGGAACGGTCGAAATCGATGTGCTGCCGCAGCAGGCCCGCGGCTTCCTTGATTTCGTCGACGCTCGCGGCGAGCTCGGCGCGCATGATGGTCACTCTCGATTGGTCGGAAGGCCGCGGAAAATAGAGGCGAAGCGCGGCGCTGTAAACGGCGTGCCGCTTTCAGGCGGCGAAGCCGCCGGCAGCAGCGTCGCCGCGCAGCCGGCCCCCGCGCCCCGGCGGCCGCCGGCGAAGGCTCAGTAGAGCCCGCCGGTGCCATCCGTGCCGACGGCGCGGTCCGCTTCCGGGGTCACGCTGCCCGGCAATGCCGAGCCTCCGGAACCGGCAACCGAATAGCTGTCGGGCGGCGCGGTGCCGGGCTTGAACGCCTCGAGAATCGAGTTCTCGCCAGGGCCCGCCCGCAAGCCCGACTTAGGATTGACCCGGATCAGCTTGATACCGGGCGGCACGCGGAACGGCACGGCGGGGCGGTCGGCCAGGGCAACCTTCATGAAGTCGCGCACCACGGGCGCCGCGATGAGGCCGCCGGTCGAGCCCTTGCCCATCGGCTTGGGCGTGTCGTAGCCGAGATAGACACCCACCACCATGTCCGGGGTGAAGCCGATGAACCAGGCGTCCTTCTCGTCATTGGTGGTGCCGGTCTTGCCGGCCACCGGCTTGCCAAGCTCCTTGAGCGCCGTGCCGGTGCCGCGCTGGACCACACCTTCCATCATCGAGGTGATCTGGTAGGCGGTCATGGGGTCGATGACCTGCTCGCGCCGATCGACCAGCGTCGGCTCGGGCTGATTTTGCCAGTTCGCCGCGTCACAGCCGCGGCATTCGCGCTCGTCGTGCTTGTAGATGGTCTTGCCGTAACGGTCCTGGATGCGGTCGATCAGGGTCGGCTTGATCTTGACGCCGCCATTGGCCAGTTCCGAATACGCCGTCACCATGCGCATGACGGTGGTCTCGCCGGCGCCGAGCGCCATCGACAGAACCGGCATGAGATTGTCGTAGACGCCGAAACGGCGGGCATATTCAACGATGGTGGGCATGCCGAGGTCGTTGGCGAGCCGGACCGTCATCACGTTACGCGACTGTTCGAGGCCGAAGCGCAGCGTCTGCGGGCCGTAGAACTTGCCGGAATAGTTTTCCGGCCGCCAGGTCGCCTGCCCCGCCTGGCTCAGCTCGAACGGCGCATCCATGATGATGCTGGAGGGCGTGTAGCCATTGTCCAGCGCCGCGGAATAGACGAACGGCTTGAAGGACGAACCGGGCTGCCGATAGGCCTGCGTGGCGCGATTGAACTGGCTCTCGTCGAAGGAGAAGCCGCCCGCCAGCGCCAGCACGCGGCCGGTCCACTGGTCCATGGCGATGAGCGCGCCCTCGATCTGCGGCTGCTGGCGCAGGCGCCACTGCCCCTGCTTGCCATCGATGGCCTCGACATAGATGACGTCGCCGGGCTTCAGCACATTGACGAGGCCCGACTTGCCGCCGCGACGGGCCCATTTCACCCCGTCCGGGGTGATGATGCCGACCTCGCGCTGGGTCTGGAGGACGCCGGACTTGTCGCGCTGCGGCTGGAGCCCGATCTTGGCGGCATCGTTGCCGGTTTCCAGCACCACGGCGAGGCGCCAGGGGATATCGTTGAAGGAACGCACCGAGACGAGCCGGCCACCCCAGTCGCCCGTGGGCTCGATCACCGTCACCGGGCCGCGATAGCCGCGCTGCTCGTCGAACCGGGTAAGGCCGTCCAGCAGCGCCTTCTTGGCGATCTGCTGCAACTTGGGGTTGAGGGTGGTGCGCACCGACAGGCCGCCACCATAGAGCTTGTCCTCGCCATAGCGCTCGGCGATCTCGCGGCGGACCTCCTCGGCGAAATACTCGGCCGAGAAGATGTGGGCGCCGGTCGGGCGGACGGTGACGGCGAGATCCTCGGCCTTGGCCTTTTCCGCCTGGGCCTGGGTGATGTAGCCGTTCTCCGCCATGCGATCGATCACCCAGTTGCGCCGGGCGATCGCCGCCTCGCGTTCGCGGAACGGGTGATAATTGTTCGGGCCCTTCGGCAGGGCGGCGAGATAGGCGGCCTGCGCGATGTCGAGCTCGTTCACCGACTTGTCGAAATAGAGCAGCGAGGCCGCGGCGACGCCATAGGAGCCGATGCCGAGATAGATCTCGTTGAGGTACAGCTCGAGGATGCGGTCCTTGGAATAGGCCCGCTCGATGCGCAGCGCCAGCAGCGCCTCCTTCACCTTGCGGTCGAGCGACACCTCGTTGGTGAGAAGGAAGTTCTTCGCCACCTGCTGGGTGATGGTCGAGGCGCCCTGCGGGCGGCGGCCGGAGCCGTAGTTCTGCAGGAAGGCGTAGGCGGCGCGGCCGATGCCGGTGATGTCGATGCCGCCATGGGAATAGAAATTCTTGTCCTCGGCCGAGATGAAGGCGTCGATGACCAGCTTGGGGATGTTCTGGATGGGCAGGAAGAGCCGGCGCTCCTTGGCATATTCCGCCAGCAGCGACCCGTCGCCGGCGTGGATGCGCGTCATCACCGGCGGCTCGTAGTTCTGCAGCTGCGAGTAGTCCGGCAGGTCCTGGGAGAACTTCCAGATGAAATAGCTCGCGCCCGCACCGGCGACCACGAACACGATCGTGCCGAGTGCAAACATGAAGCCCATGAAACGCAGAAAAAGCCGCATGCCGGCCCGACCCCGCATCCTGTCGCCCGGCGCGGTCGGGTGACACTGCGCCGGCGCGGTGAATCTCATCGCCCTGCCGTACCGTCTGGGGGCGAACTATGGCCGTATCGCGACGGCGAGGGTCTTGTCACGTGGATGCGCTGGGCCGGCGCCGTGGATTTCCCGCCGGGTCGCGGCCGTCTCAGGGCATGGCCACCGGGACCGAGCCGGCACGCTCGCGCAGCGAGAAATAGGCGTTTATCGCCGTCACCATGGCGTCGGTGACCTTCGACTGCCAGGCGTCGGAGGTCATGAGCTCGAGGTCCTTCGCGCTCGAGAGATAGCCGAGCTCGAACAGGACCGAGGGCACGTCCGGCGCCTTCAGCACCTTGAAGCCCGCCGACTTGATCGGCGACTTGTGCATGCGCGCCACCCCGTCGACGCCGGAGACGAGGGTGCGGGCGAACTGGGCGGAAAAATTCCGCGTCTCGCGCTGGGCAAGGTCGAGCAGGATGCCGGCGACGTCGGTCGGTTCGTCGGAGAGATCGAGACCCGCGATCATGTCGGCGCGGTTTTCGTCGTCCGCCAGGCGCTGGGCTTCGGCGTCGGAGGCGCGGTCCGAGAGGGTATAGACCGTCGCTCCCCGCACCTCGCCGGTGCGGGCGGCCAGCGAATCGGCGTGGAGCGAGATGAAGAGCTGCGCCTGATGGTCGCGCGCGATCTTCACCCGGTCGCCCAGCGGAACGAAGGTGTCGCTCTCCCGGGTCATCACGATGCGGTAGCGTCCCGTGGCGGCGAGCTTGGCGCGCAGGGTGCGCGCGATCTGCAGCACCACGTCCTTCTCGTTGATGCTGGCGTTGGCGTTCACCGCCCCGGAATCGACGCCGCCATGGCCGGGGTCGAGCACGATCACGGGCCGGCCGTCATCCGGCGCCGCGGGCGGCGGCGCCAGGGCGGGCGCCGCCTGCGCCCGCTGCACCGGCGCCGCCACCGATTTCATGAAGCTGATCCGATCGGTCTTGACGAGGTCCACCACCAGCCGGGCGGGCTGACCGTCGATCGGGTCTATGACGAAGGCCTTGTCGATCTTCACCGGCCCGGTGAGGTCGATCACCAGCCGCGCCTTGCCCGGCGCGAACAGCCCGAAGCGGTAGGCCGAGACGAGACCGCGCCCTTCCCGACCCGCCGCGGCGGGCAGGGCGAAGGCCACATCGGGAATATCGACGACGACGCGGTAGGGATCGGCAAGGGTGAAGGCGCCGAGCGCGACCGGGCGGGAGAGGTCCATCACCAGCCGGGTGCGCTCGCCGTCGCCGGCGAGGCGGGCATCGGTCGCGACCGCGGGGTTGGCGCCGCCGCTTTCCGGCGCAGCCGCCGGCATGATCGCAGCAGGAACCTGCGCCGGGGTCGTCGCCGCAGCGACGTCCGCCGAACCGGCTCGCGCGGCCGGAAACCCGGCGGCGAGGCCCATCAGGAGCACCCACAGAACGATGCGCCAGCTCATCCGGTCTCCCGCGCTTGCCACCTCTGGAGAAGGCTATCGAACCGCCCCGGCCGCGGGGCACTCAGTTCTAACGGAATAGGCCGCGCGGGTTAACCGTATCTTGACGGCCGCTGCACAATGCCGCCCGGGACGCGGGAACCCGGCGACCTGACCGAACGGTCATTGCGACCTTGCCAAAAGGAGGCGCATGCCGTTATTAAGAGCAAGCAAATGGATCGCATTTCGGATCGCCCGCGCGGTGTCCGGCATTCGCGTCCCGGCGGTGCGGATTCCCAGTAATGGCACGTCCGCCTGCTGTCGTGCCGGCCCTTCATGGCGGCGCGGCGGCGCGCAGCGCGACCCGGTCGGTGTCGCCTTCGCCCGGGGCTGCTTCCGCCGACATCCCCATCAGGTCATCCGGCGTTGAGGACCGGCCATGCAATGGCCAGCCGCGCAGTGTGCATCCGGATGCCGAGGACCGGATCCGAGGATCGCGGTCTCCATGTTCGGTCGAGGGATAGACGGCAGCAAGCAATGAAGCGTCCGCCGGCACGTGCAGATCAGGGGCGTCACCGGAAGTTCCGGACGCTCCGCGACTGTCGCCCGGCTCTGGCGCATCCCGGCTCAGGCCCGGCTGGCGGACCCGTTAGCCCCCCTCACCCGTTTCCGATCACCGCTTATGGACATGGCCCCTGCGAACCGGCGCTGCGTGCGCCCGCGCGGGGCTGTCCGCATATGAGAGTTCCATGGCCAACAAGATGCTCATCGACGCCACCCACCCGGAGGAGACCCGGGTGGTGGTGGTGCGCGGCAGCCGGGTCGAAGAGTTCGACTTCGAGGCTGCCAACCGCAAGCCATTGCGCGGCAACATCTATCTCGCGAAGGTAACGCGGGTCGAGCCGTCCCTTCAGGCCGCCTTCATCGAGTATGGCGGCAACCGCCACGGCTTCCTCGCCTTCAGCGAAATCCATCCCGACTATTACCAGATCCCGGTCGCCGACCGTCAGGCGCTGATCGAGGCCGACGAACGCGCCCATCGCGAGGCCGAGGAGGAGAACGAGAACCGTTCCCACCGCCGCCGCTCGCGCCATCGCA
>CAZIXP010000083.1:10146-11831 GCA_964543245.1 uncultured Starkeya sp. | reverse complement strand
ACAGCGAGATACCTCCCGACTACTCCCAGATTCCGGTCGCCGCCCGGCAGGCGCTGCTCGCCGAGGAAGAGCGGCAGCAGAAGCGCGAGGCCGAGGACGAGGCCGAGGACAAGCCGAACGGCCGCTCCCGCCGTGCCCGCCCCGCCCGCCGCACCGATGACACCGCCACCGAAGGCGCAAGCGACGAGGCCGCGGAAGACGACAATGATTCCGGCCCCTCCCGTCGCACCCGCCGCCCCTCGGCCGACGACGAAGGCGGTGGCGTCGAGGAAGTCCACGCCGAGGAAGAAGTGGTGGAGCAGGTCGGCTCCGACGACGCGCTGGAGGAAGTGCCGGAGCGTCAGCCGCAGCGCCGTGCCCGTTCCTACAAGATCCAGGAAGTGATCAAGCGCCGGCAGATCATGCTGGTGCAGGTCGTGAAGGAGGAGCGTGGCAACAAGGGCGCCGCGCTGACGACCTATCTCTCGCTCGCCGGCCGCTAGTCCGTGCTGATGCCGAACACCGCCCGGGGCGGCGGCATCTCGCGCACGATCACCTCGGCCGAAGACCGCAAGCGGCTGAAGGAAGTCGCCTCCGATCTGGAAGTGCCGGAGGGGATGGGCGTCATCCTGCGCACCGCCGGCGCCAACCGCACCAAGGCGGAGATCAAGCGCGACTTCGAATATCTGCTGCGGCTGTGGGAGAACGTGCGCGAGCTCACCCTCGCCTCGACCGCGCCATCGCTGGTCTATGAGGAAGGCTCGCTGATCAAGCGCTCGATCCGCGACCTCTACAACAAGGACATCGACGAAGTCCTCGTCGGCGGCGAGGAGGGCTACCGCGAGGCCAAGGACTTCATGCGCATGCTGATGCCGAGCCATGCGAAGAACGTGAAGCCCTATCGCGACACCCAGCCCGTCTTCGCCCGCTTCGGCGTGGAGAGCCAGCTGGACGCGATGTTCTCGCCGATCGTCCAGCTCAGGTCGGGCGGCTACATCGTCATCAACCCCACCGAGGCGCTGGTGTCGGTGGACGTGAACTCCGGCCGCTCCACCCGCGAGCACAATATCGAGGACACCGCGCTCAAGACCAATCTGGAGGCCGCCGAGGAAGTGGCCCGCCAGCTGCGTCTGCGCGATCTCGCCGGGCTGATCGTCATCGATTTCATCGACATGGACGAGAAGCGGAACAACCGGGCGGTCGAGCGCAAGCTGAAGGATTGCCTGAAGAACGACCGCGCGCGCATCCAGCTCGGCCGCATCTCTCATTTCGGTCTCATGGAGATGAGCCGCCAGCGCATCCGCACCGGCGTGCTCGAGAGCTCCACCGAGGTGTGCCCGCATTGCGGCGGCACCGGCCATGTCCGCTCGTCCTCGTCGGTGGCGCTGCAGCTGCTGCGCGGGGTGGAGGACCTGCTGCTGAAGTCCAACACGCACAACCTCATCGTGCGCACCCGCGCCGAGAACGCGCTCTACGTCCTCAACCACAAGCGCGCCCATCTGCATGAGCTGGAAGAGCGTTTCGGCGTCGCCATCACCATCTCCGCGGACCAGAGCCTCACGGGTCTGACGCCCTTCGCCATCGACAAGGGCGAGGCGGTTCCCAACCCGATCCCGCTGCCGCGGATGACCGAGATCACCACCGACATCGCTGACGAGCCGGAAGACGAGATCGTCGAGGCCGAAGACGAGGCCGAGCTGGAGGCC
>CAZIXP010000083.1:9511-10136 GCA_964543245.1 uncultured Starkeya sp. | reverse complement strand
CGCGTGCCGGCGGCGGTTTCGAGCCGACCGTCCGCCAGCAGCAGCGGTACAGCTTGGCCAGGGCGTTGTTGCTCAGGGACCAGTCGGCTCCGGAGAAGTCAGGCGGCGCGTGGTAGACCCGGGGCAGGCCGAGGGCGAGACGAAGGCGGAAGCCGAGGCTTCCGCGCCGCCGGCGCGGGACTCCCGCGAATCCGGCGAGGAATCCGCCCGCGGCGAAGGCGAAGGTGGTCGGCGGCGGCGCCGGCGCCGTCGGCGGCGGCGGGGTGGCGGCGGCGAGGCCGGCGCGAATGGCCAGAACGGCCAGAACGGCGGCGAGAACGGCGCGTTCGAGGATGGTGAGGAGGACGGTGACGCCGACACCGACGAGACCGACGCCCGCACCGGCGACGAGGGCGAGACCCAGCCCATCGCCGCAGCTCCGGTGACGGGTGAGGCCGCGGAGGCCGCGCTCGATCTCGCGCCGGACGCGGCGGTCGAAGCTTCCGCCGAGGCTGCCGAAGTAATCGGGGGAGACTTCGGCGAACAGCTTGGTACCCATCACCGAAGCCACGTACAGCACCAGGATCAGCAGGGTGGCGATCGAACCCATGCCCGGCAACGCGCTGAGGAGCGCGGCGACGACCCG
>CAZIXP010000083.1:8998-9501 GCA_964543245.1 uncultured Starkeya sp. | reverse complement strand
GCGGCTGCCACCGAGGCGCCCGCTTCCGCCGAAGCGACGGCTGCCGAGGGTGTGACCGGGCCGTCGAGCGAGGCTCCCGTGCCTGAGGTGGCCGCCGAGCCCGTGGTTGCGGAGAAGCCCGCCCGCAAGCCGCGCACCCGCAAGGCCAAGGCGTCGGAAGCGGCGCCTGCCGCCACCGAAGGCGACGCGCCAGCGGCACCCGAGGCCGCCGCCGCTCCGGAGGCTGATGCCGCGACCACCGAGGTCAAGAAGGCGCCGCGCCGCCGCCGCTCCACCGTGCGCGAGCCGGCCCCGCTCGTGGTCGCGGAGGAGACGGTGACCGCTCCCGTCGAGACGGAAGCGGCGTCCCCCGACGCCCCTGCCGCGGAAGCATCGGCTCCTGCCGAAGCGGCGCCAGCTCCTGCCACGGAAGCGCCGGCTCCTGCCGACGAGGGTGCGGTGCCCGCCGACGAGGGTTCGGCACCCGCCGAACCGATCGCCGAGCCGCCGGCGGCGTTAGACAC
>CAZIXP010000083.1:8330-8987 GCA_964543245.1 uncultured Starkeya sp. | reverse complement strand
AAGCTTCGCCGGAGGCCGTGCCGGGCGCCAGCGATGCCCCGTCCACCCCGGAGACCGGCAGCGGCGCGGCCGGGTCGTCCTAGGACGGACCGGGCGATGACGACAACCGGCCCCGGCGGACCGGCTGGTGGCAGCGCAAGATTTTCGGCTGAAACAAGAACCCCCGGAAGCGCCGCTTCCGGGGGTTCTTTCTTCTCGCCTCGGATGCCGGGTCGGATGGGGCCCGGCGGCTCAGCCCCGCTTCAGGAAGGCGGTGATGCGCTCCACCCCCTCGCGCATGTCGGCCTCCGAGCCGCAATAGGACAGCCGCAGATAGTGGTGCCCGCGGACCGGATCGAAATCGACCCCCGGGGTCGCGGCCACGCCCGCCTCGTCGAGAAGCCGCCGCGCGAAGCCCGCCGAATCCTGCGTGAAACGCGAGACATCGGCATAGAGATAAAAGGCTCCGTCGACCGGCATGAATTCCGGTAGCCCCGCCTCCGGCAGGCCGGCACCCAGGATCAGCCGGTTGGCCTCGTAGCCGTGCTTGACCGCCTCCATCTCCGCCATCCCGTCAAAGGCGGCCTCGGCGGCGTATTGCGACAGCGTCGGCACGGAAATGGAGAGGTTCTGCTGCAGCCGCTCCACCGCCCGCACCATGGACGGCGGCAGGACCAT
>CAZIXP010000083.1:0-8320 GCA_964543245.1 uncultured Starkeya sp. | reverse complement strand
AAACACCCCACCCGCCAGCCGGTCATGCAGAAAGATTTCGAGAAGGAAGGGATGACGGTGACGGCGGGCGACAGGCTGGCGGCGGTCACCGCGGGAAAGGCGTAGTCGAGCCCGTGATAGATTTCGTCCGAGATGAAGCGGATGCCAAGATCGCCCGCGGTCGCCGCCAGCGCGGCCAGCGCCTCGGGGGTCATCATCGTGCCGGTGGGATTGGCCGGGCTTGCCACCAGCACGCCCTTCAGGGGCGCCGAGGCATGCGCCTCCGCCAGCGCCTGCGGGGTGATAGACCAGCGCGAGGCGGCATTCGTCTCGATCAGCACCGGTTCGCAGCCCAGCGCATGCAGGATATGGCGGTAGGGGGGATAGCCGGGGCTGGCGAGCGCGACACGGTCGCCCGGCTCGAACAGCGCGAGAAACGCCAGGATGAACCCGCCGGACGAGCCGGTGGTGACCACGATGCGGCCGGGATCAAGCTCGAGACCATACTGATCGGCGTAATGCCGGGCGATGCGGGCGCGCAGGGAAGGAATGCCGAGCGCGGCGGTGTAGCCGACCGGCGCTTCCATGGCGGCCCGGGCCGCCGCCTGCCGGGCCGCCAGCGGCGCCTGCGCCGCCGGCTGGCCAACCTCCATATGCACCACCCGCCGGCCGGCCGCCTCGATCTCCGCCGCCCGCGCCAGCACATCCATGACGATGAAGGGGGCAACCTCGCTGCGGCGGGACGGGGTGACGGCGCCACCGGCGGCCTGGAAGCCCGCCCGGGCGCGGGCGAGGGCCGCGGTCTGGATCAGCGCAGAGGTCATGCCGCTCACTACTCCCTTGGCGCAGCCATGGTGACGCAGCGCGGGCTGCCGTCCTGATGCCGTATTCTGCGGTTGGTCTTCTGGTGCCGACTCCGCAACGACCGTCGCTTGACCCGCCGCGCTTCCTGCCGTCATGGTCCGGTCGCGCGCTTCGAAAAACGATGCATGATGCCTCTGCTCTCCGTTGACAAGCCCTTAAGACCGATCCGCCGGCTGGCGACGTGGCTCTCCGCCGCGGCCGTGGCGATGCAGGGCCTCGCGGCACCGCTCGGCGGGCCGGCGCCGGCCCGTGCGCAGGAGGCTGTTCCCGGCAGCCGCCCGACCATCATCCGCGACGCGGAAACCGAAAACCTGATGCGGGACTACACCCGGCCGATCTTCCGCGCCGCGGGGCTGCAGCAGCAGAATATCGAGGTCGTGCTCATCAACGACCGCTCGTTCAACGCCTTCGTGATGGACGGGCGGCGCATCTTCCTCAATGTCGGCGCCCTCACCCAGTCGCAGACGCCGAACGAGATCATCGGCGTGCTGGCGCATGAAACCGGCCATATCGCCGGCGGCCACCTCGCCCGCATGCGCGAGCAGCTGGAGACGGTGCAGACCCTCGCCGTCGTCGGCATGCTGCTGGCGGGCGCCGGCGTTGCCGCCGGAGCGGCCAGCGGCACCAATATGGGCAACCCCGCCGGCGCGCTGATGGCGCCGGGCGAGATGGCCCGCCGCTCGCTGCTGGCGTATCAGCGCAGCGAGGAGCAGTCGGCCGACCGCGCCGCGGTGAGCTACCTCACCGCCACCAAACAGTCGCCGATGGGTATGATGAAGACCTTCGAGCGCTTCGCCAACGACCAGCTGTTCCTCAGCCAGCGTGTCGACCCCTATGTGCTGAGCCACCCCATGGCGCGCGAGCGCGTGGCGGCGCTGGAAGACCTCGTCGCCAAGAGCCCGTATCGCGACGTCAAGGACCCGCCCGCCCTGCAGGCGCGGCACGACATGATGCGGGCCAAGCTGATCGCCTTCACCGAGCCGCCCGATTCCATGGCGCGGCGCTACCCGCTTTCCGACACCTCGCTGCCGGCGCGCTATGCGCGCGCCATCTCGGCCTATCGCTATGGCAATGTGAACGACGCGGTGCGCCAGTTCGACGCGCTGATCGCCCAGAACCCGTCGAACCCCTATTTCCAGGAGTTGAAGGGTCAGGCGCTGCTGGAGTCCGGCCGCGCGCGCGAGGCCGTAGCGCCGCTGCGCCGGGCCTCGACGCTGTCGGGTGGCAACGCGCTGATCCGCATGATGCTCGGCCAGGCTCTGGTCGCCGCCGGCGACAAATCCTCCACCGAGGAAGCGATCCGCGAGCTGAACGTCAGCCTGCAGCAGAGCGGGGGCACACCGGCGGCGTGGCGCTACCTCGCCATGGCCTATGGCCAGAAGGGCGATATCCCCAATGCCGACCTCGCCTCCGCCCAGGCCGCGCTGGCGGCCGGCGACGTGCAGCTCGCGCGCGAACTGGCGGGACGCGCCCGCCAGCAGTTTCCGCTCGGCTCGCCCGGCTGGCTCAAGGCTGACGACATCGTCAATTTGAAGCCGCCGCCGCGCCCGGTAAGAAAGAAACCTTCCTGAGGGGCGGCCCGACCACCCCCCTTCCCGACCCGGAGACTTCGATGCTGCTTTCCCTCCCCCGCGTCCTCGCCGCCGGCGTCATGGCCGCGGGCCTTGCCTTCGCGATGGCCCCGGCCCCGGCTGCGGCGCTCGACGACGCCCAGCGCGCCGAGTTCGAGGCCCTCATTCGCGATTACCTCATCAAGAATCCCGAGGTGATCCAGGAGGCCATCGGCGAGCTGCAGAAGCGGCAGGAGGCGGCGGAGGCCACGCGCCGCAAGACGCAGATCGCGGCGATGAAGACGGAGATCTACAACTCGCCGCACGCCATCGTGGTCGGCAACCCGAATGGCGACGTCACGCTGGTCGAGTTCTTCGACTACAATTGCGGCTTCTGCAAACGCTCGCTGGGCGACCTTGTCGACCTCGTGAAGAACGACCCCAAGCTGCGGGTGGTGCTGAAGGAATTCCCGGTGCTCGGCCCGGGCTCGGTGGAGGCGGCGCAGGTCGCCGTGGCGGTGCGGCTGGTTGCCCCGGACAAGTATTTCGAATTCCACCAGAAGCTGCTCGGCGACCGCGGCCAGGCCAATCGCGCCAAGGCGCTGGCGGCGGCCAAGGATGTGGGGGTCGACCCCGACAAGGTCGAGAAGGCCATGGCCGAGCCGGAAGTGCGTGCCGCGCTGGAAGAGAGCCTCAAGATCGCCGACACGCTCGGCATCAACGGCACGCCGAGCTACATCCTCGGCGACGAGCTGGTGATCGGCGCGGTCGGGCACGACCAGCTCAAGGGCGCCATTGATTCGGTCCGCGCCTGCGGCAAGACCCAGTGCTGAGGTCCGGGCGCCGCGAAACCGGCGCCCGCAGCGGCTTTGACGGGGACGGCGGCGTGTTGGCTGCCGTGCCCTCTTGGCGGAACCGCTGGGTTTGCCTATAAACCGCGCGTCCGCGCGGCATCGGCCGGGCGAGCGCAGACCTGAGACGCGATGCCCGATCACCCGTCGACCACCGTCCACGTTCTCAACGGACCGAACCTCAACCTGCTCGGCACGCGCGAGCCGGCGGTGTACGGCCGCGCGACGCTTGCCGATGTCGAAGCGGCGTGCCGCGCCGCCTGCAGCCGCCACGGGCTGGAGCTGGTGTTCCGCCAGACCAACCATGAGGGCGAGCTGGTGACGCTGCTTCAGCAGGCGGCCGGCAGCCTCGGCGTGGTGCTGAATGCCGCAGCCTACACCCACACCTCCGTCGCTCTGGCCGACGCCATCAAGGCGGTCGGCCTCAATGTCGTCGAAGTGCACCTGTCCAACGTCTTCGCCCGCGAGGCCTTCCGCCACCACTCCTTCATTTCGCCGGTCGCCCGTGGGGTGATCTGCGGCCTGGGGATCGAGGGCTACCGGCTCGCGATCGACGCGCTCGCCTCCAGCCGCGTCAATTGAGGGAGACGGGTCCGCGACCGTCACGGGATCATGATGAAAACCAACAAGCCCGCCATAGACCCCGCGCTGGTGCGCGAGATCGCCAACCTGCTCTCCGAGAGCGACCTCACCGAGATCGAGGTGCAGCACGAGGACCTGCGCATCCGCGTGGTCCGCGCGGCGCCGACCTTCGTGGCACCGGCACCGGTCGCGGTGGCCGCCCCGGCCGTCGCCGCCCCGGTGGCGGTCGCGCAGGCAGCACCGGCTCCGGCCGCGAATGCCGACCCGGCCAAGCATCCCGGCGTCGTCACCTCGCCGATGGTGGGCACCGCCTATCTCGGTCCCGAGCCGGGCGCGAAGTACTTCGTTGACGTCGGCTCCGTGGTGAAGGAGGGCCAGACCCTCCTCATCGTCGAGGCGATGAAGACGATGAACGCCATTCCCGCCCCCCGCGCCGGCACCGTCACGCGCATCCTCATCGAGAACGCCCAGCCGGTCGAATATGGCGAACCCCTCCTGATCATCGAGTGAGGAACGGGCCATGTTCGGCAAGATTCTGATCGCCAATCGCGGCGAGATCGCGCTCCGTGTCCTGCGTGCGTGCAAGGAACTCGGCATCGCCACCGTGGCGGTGCATTCGACCGCCGACGCCGACGCGATGCATGTGAAGCTCGCCGACGAGAGCGTGTGCATCGGCCCGCCGCCCGCCAAGGACAGCTACCTCAACATTCCCGCCCTGCTCGCGGCCTGCGAGATCACCGGCGCGGATGCGGTGCATCCCGGCTACGGGTTCCTCGCCGAGAATGCGCGCTTCGCCGAGATCCTGATCGATCACGGCGTGCAGTTCATCGGGCCCAAGCCCGAGCACATCCGCATCATGGGCGACAAGATCGAGGCCAAGAAGACGGCCCGGCGCCTCGGCATTCCCTGCGTGCCCGGCTCTGACGGCGGCATCACCTCCGACGAGGAGGCGATGCGGGTGGCGAGCGGGATCGGCTTCCCCGTGCTCGTGAAGGCGGCCGCCGGCGGCGGCGGGCGCGGCATGAAGGTGGCGCGCTCGGCCGAGGAACTCTCCGCCGCGCTCTCGACCGCGCGTTCCGAAGCCCGGGCCGCGTTCGGCGACGACGCGGTCTATCTCGAGAA
This sequence comes from uncultured Starkeya sp., assembly GCA_964543245.1. Lineage (GTDB taxonomy): Bacteria > Pseudomonadota > Alphaproteobacteria > Rhizobiales > Xanthobacteraceae > Ancylobacter. The sequence continues at coordinate 3,372 of CAZIXP010000083.1, read as the reverse complement.
ATATCTCGGCACCCCCCGCCACATCGAAATTCAGGTGCTCGGCGACGGCAAGGGCAATGCGGTGCATCTGGGCGAGCGCGACTGCTCGCTGCAGCGCCGGCACCAGAAAGTGTGGGAAGAGGCCCCCTCCCCCATCATCACCCCCGAGCAGCGCCACCGCATCGGCGAGACCGTCGCCCAGGCGATGCGCGACCTGAAATATCTCGGCGCCGGGACCATCGAGTTCCTGTATGAGAACGGCGAGTTCTACTTCATCGAGATGAACACCCGCATCCAGGTGGAGCATCCGGTGACCGAGGCCATCACCGGCATCGACCTCATCAACGAGCAGATCCGGGTGGCGGCGGGTGAAGAGCTGTCGCTGCGGCAGGAGGATGTGGTGCTGAACGGCCACGCCATCGAATGCCGCATCAATGCCGAACACCCGCGGACCTTCCGCCCGTCCCCCGGCAAGATCGGCTACTGGCACGTGCCCGGCGGGCTGGGCGTACGGGTCGATTCGGCGGTGTATCAGGGCTATTCGATCCCGCCCTTCTACGACAGCCTGGTCGGCAAGCTCATCGTCCATGGCAAGACCCGGGCGGAATGCCTGATGCGGCTGCGCCGGGCGCTCGATGAATTCGTGGTCGAAGGCATCGAGACCACGCTGCCGCTGTTCCGCGAGCTGGCCCGCAACGAGGAGATCGTGCGCGGCGCCTATGACATCCACTGGCTGGAGCATTTCCTGGCCGAGGGCGAACCCGGGCGCTGAGGCCCGACGTCGACGCCGTTCGCCGTCACCAACCAGGAGCCGGGCCTTCACAGCCCGGCTCTTCTGCTTCATGCTCGCGTCATGTCACGCCCGCACGAGCATCAGGTCGAGATCACCCCGGAAGTGCTGCTGAAGGCCTATGCCTGCGGCATATTTCCCATGGCGGAAAGTGCGGACGATCCCGGCCTCTACTGGATCGAGCCGGAGCGGCGCGGTGTCATTCCGCTCGACGGCTTCGCCATCTCCCGCCGCCTCGCCCGCACCGTGCGCTCCGACCGTTTCGAGATCCGTATCGACCACGCCTTCGAGGCGGTGCTGGACGGCTGCGCCGAGCCGGCGGAGGGACGGACCAAGACCTGGATCAACGCCCGCATCCGGAAAATCTATCTCGATCTCCACGCCCGCGGCCATGGCCATTCGGTCGAGGCCTGGGAGGGTGGAGAGCTGGTCGGCGGGCTCTACGGCGTGCGGCTCGGCCGGGCCTTTTTCGGCGAGAGCATGTTCCACCGGACCCGCGACGCCTCGAAAGTGGCGCTCGTGCATCTCGTGGCCCGGCTGAAGCGCGGCGGCTTCACCCTGCTGGACACCCAGTTCGTGACGGACCACCTGCGCAGCTTCGGCGCCGTCGAGGTGTCGCGGCGCAGCTACCACCACCTGCTGGCGAAAGCCCTCGAAGGTGACGCGGATTTCTACTGCTGGCCGCCGGGGGAGGCGATCACCGGGTCGGTCTGCTTGCAGTCGATCAGCCAGACGTCATAGATCGGGTGCTCCACGCCGTGGAGGCCGGGGCTGGCGGCGAACATCCAGCCGCCGAAGATCTTCTTCACCTCGCCGTCGAGTTCCACTTCCTGGACATCGACGAAGCCGGTGGTGTTCTGGGTCTCGGTCGCGGGGCGGGTGTAGCAGACCCGCGGCGTGATGCGCAGGGCGCCGAACTGCACGGTCTCGTTCACCGCGACGTCGAAGGTGATGATGCGGCCGGTGATCTTGTCGAGACCGGAGAACACCGCGGTCTTGTTGGCGATTTTCTGCGAGGGCGGCTGCGTCAGTTCGACCTCGTTGCCCGAGGGCGCCGCAGGAGCGGCCGGCGCCCGCTGGGCGGGCGGGGCCGCCACCGCCGGTGCGCCGGGCCGTGGCTGCGGGGCGCGGCTCGGGGCCGGCTCCTCCATGATGGACGGCACGCCTTCAGGGATCGGGGCGGAGTCGGGATTCTCCACCGGCCCGTCGGGAACATTGGCCGGCGGCAGCGGCGCGGACTCGACGCCGCCCTGCCACCCCTGCTGGGCGTGGGCCGCACCGGCAGAAGCGAGCGCGAGCAGAAGGGCGAGCGGCAGGGGAGAGAGTCGGGACATCACGGGCAGTCAATCGCGATCGGGCGGGACGTGGACATCACCACCTCAATGAGGCGGCGGCAGGGCGCGGCTCCCGGCGAACGCCCGCCGACGGCGACCGATCGGGTCGCCGACGTCACTCCGGCGACCAGGCCTTGTAGTCGCCGGTCACGGCCGGGCGGTGGCCCTGCGCCAGGGTCGAACCCGGCGGATGATAGGCCGCCACGGTGCCGGTGGGATTGGGCCGATGCGGCAGCTGCCAGGGGTGCGGGGTATAGGCTTCCCGGCTCGGCGGCACGTCGGAGCGCTGGTGCATCCAGGCATGCCAGCCGGGCGGAATGGCGGTCGCCTCGGCATAGCCGTTGAAGATGACCCAGCGCCGTTCGAAGCCGAGCGCGGGATCGATCTGACCGTCCTTGGTCCGGTAATATTTGTTGCCGAACTCGTCTTCACCCACCAGTTCGCCATGGCGCCAGGTGTGGAAGCGGGTTCCCATGGTCTGCCCGTTCCACCAGGTGAAGATTTCGGTGAGGAGTGTCGAGACGTTCACGGGGACCCCGTATGCCAGCGTTTCTCGGCCGGACCATGCCATCCGCACCGCGCCCTGTCCAGCCGAGCGGGCGCCGGCGCGGCCTTATGAAGCCTTCTTCTCCGTGGCGAAATAGGCGAAGGCGGCGCCCAGCGCCGCCAGCGCGGCCACGGTGACGGCGAGCCACCCCCCGCTTTCGAACAGCGGGCTCGCCAGCGCCGAGCCGAGGGCGCCGCCGAAGAAGAAGATGGCGATATAGAGCGCGTTGAGGCGGCTCCGTAGCTCCGGCGCCAGCATGAACAGCGCGCGCTGCCCGAACACCAGGTTCGCCGTCACCGCGAGATCGAGCACGACGGCTCCCGCCACCAGAATGGCCAGCGACCCGGCCGCCGCCCCCCACAAGGTCAGGGCAAAGCCGGCGATGGCGAGGGTGAAGGCACCGGCCGTGCCGGCATGGGCATGGCCGCGATCCGCCAGCCACCCGGCGGCGGGGGAAATGACGACGCTGGCGGCGCCGGCCAGCGCAAACAGCGCCATCCCCTGCTGGTCGAGGTGGAACGGCGCGCCGTGCAGCAGCAGCGGCGCCGCGGTCCAGAACAGCGTGAAGGTCGCGAACATCGCGGCCTGATAGCCCGCCCGCGTCTTGCACGTCGCGTGGTAGATCACCTCGTCGGCACCGTAGTAGAACTGGTCGACGAAGCCGAAGGTGCCGTTCTTCTTGACCGTGACCGTGCGGGCGTCGCCGCCCTCTTTCCGCGGCC
>CAZIXP010000082.1:0-17806 GCA_964543245.1 uncultured Starkeya sp. | reverse complement strand
CCACCTGCTCGGGGTCGTAGGCGATCACCCGGGCCCGTCCCGTCACGCCGGTCCGTTCGCAACACCGCTGCTCGTTTGTGCGGGAAGGGCCCCGGCAGCCGCCCCGGCCGGATGCCAACCGGACGATGGCCCGCCCGTTCCCGCCCCGCCGCCCTGTTCAGAACCGGATGCCGCCATGACCCCGCTTTCTCCGCTGCCGCGCCTTCTCGTCGAGCCGGTGCTGCGCGCCGCCTTCCTGGAGGATCTTGGCCGCGCCGGCGACGTGACCACCGATTCGGTGGTGCCGGCGGGCGAGCGCTTCCGCGCCGTGATCGCCAGCCGGCAGAACGGGGTGGCGGCCGGCACCGATGTCGCGGCGCTGGCCTTCCACCTGTTCGATCCCGCGCTCGACGTGCTGGTGGAGCGTCCCGACGGCAGCGTCCTGCGCCCCGGCGACGTGGTGCTGCGGCTCGAAGGCTCGGCGCGCTCCATCCTCACCGCCGAGCGGGTGGCGCTGAACCTCGCCTGCCGGCTCTCGGGCATCGCCACCGCCACCGCCGGGCTGGTGGGCATCGCCCGGGCCCACGGCCATGCCGACGTGGTGTGCACCCGCAAGACCACCCCCGGCCTGCGGGCGCTGGAGAAGCACGCGGTGCGCGCCGGCGGCGGGGCGAATCACCGCTTCGGGCTCGATGACGCCATCCTCATCAAGGACAACCACATCGCGGTGGCCGGCGGCGTCGCCACCGCCATCCGCCGGGCCAAGACCCATGCCGGCCACATGGTGAAGATCGAGGTGGAAGTCGACACGCTGGACCAGCTCGCGGTGGCCATGACCGAGGGGGTCGACGCCGTGCTGCTCGCCACCCTGGACCCGGAGACGCTGCGCCGGGCGGTGGCGCTGGTGGACGGGCGCGCCCTCACCGAGGCGTCCGGCCGCATCAATGCCGAGACCATCGGCCCGGTGGCGGCGAGCGGGGTCGACCTGATCTCGGTGGGCTGGATCACCCACAGCGCCCCCATCCTCGACCTCGGGCTGGACGCCTTCGACCCGAGCTGACCGGCTTCGACCCGAGCTGACCGGCGCATCGCGCCCCGCAACGGAGCGGAAGCACCGCGCATACCGCATGGCTGTACCGCGATGGATGCTTCTGCCCTTGAATGCGGCATGCTTTTGTGCGATGCAATGACGGTCTGATAAGCCATGCGGGAGAGATCGACAGTCCTCCCGGGCACGTGTCGGCGCCGACGGAGCAACCCCCCAGGAAACTCTCAGGCACCAGGGACCGCATGGTCAGGACGATCTGGAGAGAGGCGCCGGCCGTCGGGTCGGGCGCCCACCGAAGGGGAAGCCCGAGACAGGGGACGCAGGTCCTACCTCCTCGGGGCGAGCTCTCAGGTACCGCGACAGATTGGGGACAGCCGGAGCCGTGACCCGCAGGGGTCGCGCTCCTCGTCGTCCTCAAGCGCGGGAGAGACCCCATGCGCCACTTCGCCGTCATCGGCGCCGGCATCACCGGCATCACCACCGCCTACGCGCTGCGCCAGCGCGGCTACGCCGTCACCGTCATCGATCGCCAGCGCTACGCCGCGATGGAGACCTCCTTCGCCAATGGCGGCCAGCTCTCCGCCAGCAACGCCGAGGTGTGGAACAGCTGGGCGACCGTGCTGAAGGGCATCAAGTGGATGCTCACCCCCGACGCGCCGCTGCTGATGAACCCCAAGCCCTCCTGGCACAAATACAGCTGGATGGCCGAATTCCTCGCGAACATCCCGAACTACCGCGCCAACACCATCGAGACCACCCGTCTCGCCATCCAGGCGCGCAAATACATGTTCGAGATCGCCGCCCGCGAAGGCATCGACTTCAACCACGAGACGCGCGGCATCCTGCACATCTACCGCGACAAGGCGAGCTATGACGGCGCCGCCGAGGTGAGCAAGCTCTACGCCGCCGGCGGCCTGCCGCGCCGCGCCGTGACCCCGGCCGAGATGCGCGCCCTCGAGCCGACGCTGCATGGCGACTATTACGGCGGCTTCTACACCGAGTCCGACTCCACCGGCGACATCCACAAATTCACCCGCGGCCTCGCCGATGCGGCGGTGCGCCAGGGCGTGCGCTTCGTGAACGAGGCCAGCGTCGACATGGTCGAGCACATCGGCACCGGCGTGCGGATCGGCTGGTCGGTCGCTCCCGCGGACGAGACCGCCGAGCCCACCCGCGAGACGCTGGTGGCCGACGGCGTGGTGGTGTGCGCCGGCATCGGCAGCCGCGACATCGCCGCCCGGCTCGGCGACCGCGTCAACATCTATCCGGTGAAGGGCTACTCCATCACCGTGATGCTGGACGACGAGGCCAGCCAGAAGGCCGCGCCCTGGGTCAGCCTGCTCGACGACAAGACCAAGATCGTCACCAGCCGGCTCGGCGCCGACCGCTTCCGCGTCGCCGGCACGGCGGAGTTCAACGGCGAGAACCGCGACATCCGCGCCGACCGCATCCGCCCGCTGGTGGACTGGACCCGCAAGCTGTTCCCCGGCGTCAGCACCGCCCGCGTGGTGCCGTGGGCGGGCCTGCGCCCGATGATGCCCTCCATGATGCCGAAGGTGGAGGCCGGCAAGCTGCCGGGCGTGTTCTACAACACCGGCCACGGCCATCTCGGCTGGACGCTGTCCTGCGTCACCGCGGAGATGATCGTGGAGAAGATCGCCGCCGCCATGCCGGTCGAGACCCCCGCCGGCGCGACGGTTCACGCCTTCCCCCGGAAGGCGGCCTGAGGCCGGGCGGGAGGACGGCGACGTCGCCCGGCACCGCCTCGCCTCCCGCCCTGCCCCTCCTTTGGAAGAGGCCGGTTGAAAACTCATCGCGGCGCCACGTCAATCGCGCGGTGGATGGGGCTGCTGATCTGTGGCAGGACTGGCTTGACCCAAAAGTGGAGCTGGAAAGTCTCCCTTGAGAACTCGCGACACTAGACCGCCAAACGTAGCTGTATCCAAAAAGTAATTGGGATACGCTCGTCTCAAGGCATTGATGTGCTCAACCGAAACGAGTGCAATTTGAACCCTTGAACCCTCTGCCTGAGCCCCCTCCATCCTGGTGTATTCGCGATTAGCTTTTTCCGATTGAAGCGCTTTAAATCGCGTAATGCGTATACGAGATTCATCCGGATTAAGTTCGATAAGGAAATATTTCGCGTCTTTCGCTGACCCTATATTCTCGATAGTTGCATTATAAACTCGGAGCATTCGATCCACTTGAAGCTTCTCAGAAAGAGCTGCAATCTCTGCAACGAGAAGGTCCTTTGAAGTCGGCGTGTTCGGAACTGGGTTGCACTCCTCCATGGCCGCGATCGCAGAACCCATAAGGGCAAAAAAGCGCAACCAATCCTGATCACCTTGACTGGATTTGAGCGCTTGCCGGGTAAAGATGCCTACCGCCTCGACAGCCGTAGCCCATGCGTGCTGCAACTGGGTACGAATTTGAATTTCAACCCGGAGACCGTCGTAGATTTTAGTCTTTTCGGTTCCTTTATATTGATAAACAATATGATGGCACCGATAACCTTCTATTTTCGGATAAGTAATATAGTCCTTTTCTCCGCGAAATTCATGCTCAAATCGACTTGATTTGTAAAGATTAACTAGTTTTTTAATGCTTGATATATTTCTAAAAACAACGCGACACCCCGCAATATCTTGCATTTGGGTCATCCGCATCGATTTCTTGTCTGAAAGTTTTCGATGTATAGATTCTAATCGTTTTATTCTCTGCGCAACTATTATTTCTTTCTCGATTTTTTTCGCCTTTCGGCGCAATGTCACCTGAAATGTATTAAGCGGATAAGCGTGAGATGCACGCCAATTGTTAATTATACTCAGTGCCTCAACCCCGTCAGAGGTATCGACCGGAAAGTTCATTGCGGCCAACTTGCGGCCCGCCGCATTGACCTCCTCAGGCTTAAACTCAATCTCTGCCCATGCCATGATTCGTTCCTATCTTGGCCAGAGAATACGAATTCTTTGAACAGGGTGATACGCAAACTATACAACGTTTTCTTATAAGAACCTCACGCGTCGCCGCGCTCGCCGATGGTCCCCGCCGCGTGGCGGAGCGCTATGAGCCGGCGCGGCAGCGGCTCGAACGCGGCCTCGCCCGGTTCGGCTGAGCCTTACAGCCGCACGCCCCGCAGCCGCAGCGCGTTGCCGATGACGCTGACCGAGGACAGCGCCATCGCCAGCGCCGCCACCATCGGCGAGAGCGTCAGCCCCAGCACGGGATAAAGCAGGCCGGCGGCGATCGGCACGCCGGCGGCGTTGTAGAGAAAGGCGAAGACGAGGTTCTGGCGGATATTGGCCATCACCGCCCTGGACAGTTTCCGCGCCTTGACGATGCCGGCGAGATCGCCCCCCAGCAGCGTCACCCCCGCGCTTTCGATCGCCACGTCGGTGCCGGTGCCCATGGCGATGCCGACATCGGCGGCGGCCAGCGCCGGGGCGTCGTTCACGCCGTCGCCGGCCATGGCGACCACCCGTCCCTCCCGCTTCAGCCGCGCCACCACCGCGCCCTTGTCGGCGGGGGCGATACCGGCCTCGACCTCGGTGATGCCGAGCCGGCGCGCCACCGCTTCCGCCGTGGTGCGGTTGTCGCCGGTGAGCATCACCAGCCGCACCCCGTCGGCCTTCAGCGCGGCGATGGCGCCGGCGGTGGTTTCCTTGATGGGGTCGGCGATGGCGAGCACCCCGGCCGGGCGGCCGTTCACCGCGAGGAAGATGGCGCTGGCACCCTCCCGGCGCAGCGCCTCGGCCCGCGCGGCGAGCGGGGCGACGTCGACGCCGAGTTCGGCGAGGAAGCCGGCGCTGCCGATCGCCACCCGCTTGCCCTGCACCAGGCCGTAGGCGCCCTTGCCCGCCGGGCTGTCGAAGCCGCGTACCTTCGGCACCTCCAGCCCGCGCGCCCGCGCCGCCGCGACCACGGCATGGGCGAGCGGATGCTCCGAAGGCGCCTCCACCGCCGCCGCCAGCACCAGCGCCTCGGCCTCGGTGAAGCCGTCCGCCGGCTCCAGCACGGTGAGGGCGGGGCGGCCGGCGGTGAGGGTGCCGGTCTTGTCGACCAGCAGGGTATCGACCCGCTCCAGCCGCTCCAGCGCCTCGGCATTGCGGATCAGCACCCCGGCCTGCGCGCCGCGCCCCACCCCGACCATGATCGACATCGGCGTCGCGAGGCCCAGCGCGCAGGGGCAGGCGATGATGAGCACCGCCACCGCCGCGATCAGGCCATGGGCGAAGCGGGGCTCCGGCCCCATAAGATACCAGGCGAGGAACGCCACCACCGCCACCGCCGCCACCGCCGGCACGAACCAGCCGGCGACCCGGTCCGCGAGGCGCTGGATCGGCGCGCGGGAGCGCTGGGCGTCCGCCACCATCTGGACGATGCGCGCCAGCAGCGTGTCGCGCCCGACCTGCTCCGCCCGCATCACCAGCGCGCCGGAACCGTTGATCGCGCCGCCGACGATGCGCTCGCCCACGCTTCGGGTCACCGGCATGGATTCGCCGGTGACGAGCGACTCATCCAGCGCCGAGCGCCCCTCCTCCACCACGCCGTCCACCGGCACCTTCTCGCCCGGGCGCACCCGCAGCCGGTCGCCGACCGCCACGGCGTCGAGCGGCACGTCCTCCTCGGCGCCGTCCGGGGTGAGCCGGCGGGCGGTCTTCGGGGCGAGGTCGAGCAGGGCGCGGATGGCGCCGGAGGTGCGCTCGCGCGCGGCCAGTTCCAGCACCTGCCCCAGCGCCACCAGCACGGTGATGACCGCCGCCGCCTCGAAGTAGACCGCCACCGTGCCGTCCGCGCCGCGGAAGGCGGGCGGGAACAGGCCCGGCGCCAGCACCGCGACGAGGCTGTAGCCATAGGCGACGCCAGTGCCGAGCGCGATCAGCGTGAACATGTTGAGGTTGCGCGTCACCAGCGACTGCCAGCCCCGCGCGAAGAACGGGAAGCCCGCCCACAGCACCACCGGCGTCGCCAGAACGAGCTGCACTGAGGCCGAGACGCCCGGCGGCACCAGATGGTGCAGCGCCGGCACGAGGTGGCTGCCCATCTCCAGCGCGAAGACCGGCGCGGTGAGGGCAAGGCCGATCCAGAAGCGGCGCGTCATGTCGGCCAGTTCGGGATTGGGGCCGGAGTCGAGGCTGACCAGCATCGGCTCCAGCGCCATGCCGCAGAGCGGGCAGGTGCCGGGGCCGATCTGCCGGACCTCGGGGTGCATGGGGCAGGTGTATTCGGTGCCCGCCGGCACCGGCGCGGCCTCGGCGCGGCCTTCCAGATAGCGGGCGGGGTCGGCGAGGAATTTGGCGCGGCAGCCCTCGCAGCAGAAATACCAGGTGCGGCCACCGTGCTCGGCGCGGTGCCGGGCGGTGTGGGGATCGACCGTCATGCCGCAGACCGGGTCCGTCGCCATCTCCGCCGTGCCCGGCGCGTGCGAAGGGGCGTCGGCATGGTGAGCGTGGGCCGCGGGATCGTGCGCGTGGTGATGATGGGCGTGCGCGTGGTGGTCGTGCGCGTGTTGAGCGTGCGCACGGTGATCATGGGCGGCATGAGCATGACCGCGGGATTGATCATGATCAGGACGGCCGCCGCAGCAGCCGGCATGATGCGCCGGTGCCGCCGGGGCGGTGCCGTGGCCGGCGCCACCGCAGCAGGAATGCGCCGCTTCCGTCCTGTCGTCGTCCTGAGCCCGTCCGGTCATGTGCACCTCCATACCCTGAGGGGGTATATAGACTTGCCATATATACCCGGCAGGGGTATGTGTCCAGCATGCAGACCGACACCCGCACCGCCTGCCTGAAACGGCTGAACCGCATCGAGGGCCAGGTGCGCGGCATTGCGCGCATGGTCGAGGACAACCGCTACTGCATCGACATCGTCACCCAGCTCACCGCAGTGCGGGCGGCGCTGCGCAAGGTGGAGGAGGAGGTGCTGCGCGACCACGTCGCCCATTGCGTCGAGCACGCCATCGCCTCCGGCGACGCCGAGGAGCAGCGCCGCAAGGTCACCGAACTGATCGAGGTGCTGGGGCGGGTGAAGGGATAGGGTGGCCACAACCTAGCGCATATCCGGTGACCCAAGGTCACCGGATATGCGCCAGGCTGTTGTTTCGCCGCATTTTCTTCACGCGAACCGGACTCCACTTCGCTCGAACATGCTCTAGCCGCGCTGCAGCGCCAGATGGGTGCCGAGCCCGACCAGCACCGCCCCGCCGGCCCGCTGCAGCGCCCGCTGCACCCGGGCAGAGCGGCGCAGCCGTGCGCTCACCGCCCCGGCCAGCAGCACGCAGACCAGATCCGCCGAGGTGAACATCGCGTTCACCAGCGTGCCCAGCACCAAGAACTGCACCCACACCGGCCAGCCTGCCGCAGGGTCGATGAACTGCGGCAGGAAGGCGAGGAAGAACAGCGCCGTCTTCGGGTTCAGCACCTCCACCGTCACGCTCTGCAGCAAGGCCCGGCCCGCCCCGGCCGGCGCCGGCAGGGCAGGCCCCTCCACCTCCGGCCTGCCCCGCGCCCGCAGCAGGCCGAGGCCGAGCCAGACCAGATAGGCCGCACCCGCCAGCTTCACCGCGAGATAGGCCGCCGGCACCGCGTGGAACAGCACGGAGAGGCCGCCCGCCGCGGTCGCGACATGGGCATAGCCGCCGAGATGGATGCCGAGCGCCGCCATCAGCCCGGCCCGCCGGCCGCCGGCCAGCGTGCGCGCGGCGGCGTAAAGCATGGCCGGGCCGGGAATATAGGCGAACACCGCGGTGGTGAGCAGGCAGGCCAGCATGAGGTCGAGCGAAGGCATGGCGTCGTCTCCCGTGTCGGGGTCCTGCACCCTGAACCGCCGGTCGGAGCGGCCCGGCCATGTGAAGCGCTGCGCAGCGGCAGGCGCGGGTGGCGAGCGCCGTCGCGAACCGGCCTGCGCCGGCGGCCCTACTCCCGATAAAGCGCGGCGAACCTGTCGCGGAGCAGGTTCTTCTGCACCTTGCCCATGGTGTTGCGCGGCAGTTCGTCCACCAGCAGCACCCGCTTGGGCAGCTTGAACCGGGCCAGCCGTCCCTCCAGCGCCGCGAGCACCGCGGCCTCTTCCGGCGCCGCCCCTTCCGCCGGCACCAGAACGGCGGTGACAGCCTCGCCGAAATCGGCATGGGGCAGGCCGATGACCGCGCTCTCCGCCACGCCGGGCAGCGCGTCCAGCTCGGTCTCGACCTCCTTGGGGTAGACGTTGAAGCCCCCGGTGATGACAAGGTCCTTGCCGCGCCCGACGATCTGCACCCGCCCGGTCAGGTCCATGACGCCGAGATCGCCGGTGATGAACCAGCCGTCGCGGAATTCGGCGGCGGTCTTCTCCGGCATCCGCCAGTAGCCCTTGAAGACGTTGGGGCCCTTCACCTCGATCATGCCCACCGCGCCGGCGATGAGCTCGCGGCCGGTGTCGGGGCTGGTGATGCGCACGCTCACCCCCGGCAGCGGGAAGCCGACCGTGCCGGGCAGCCGCTCGCCCTCATAGGGGTTCGAGGTGATCATGTTGGTCTCGGTCATGCCGTAGCGTTCGAGAATGGCGTGGCCGGTGGCGGCGGTCCATTGGCGGTGGGTCTCGGCCAGCAGCGGCGCCGACCCGGAGACGAACAGCCGCATCCCGGCGCAGGCCGGCGCGCAGAGGCCCGGCTGCTTCAGCAGGCGGGTGTAGAAGGTCGGCACCCCCATCAGCACGCTGGCCCGCCCCATCAGCCCAAGGATGGCCGCCGGGTCGAAGCGCGGCAGGAAGAGCATCGCCGCCCCGGCCAGCAGCGTCACGTTGATGGCGACGAACAGGCCGTGGGTGTGGAAGATCGGCAGGGCGTGGATCAGCACGTCGTCCGGCGTGAAGCGCCACTCCGCCACCAGCGCCTGCGCATTGGAGGCGAGGTTGCCGTGGCTGAGCATCGCCCCCTTGGACCGGCCGGTGGTGCCGGAGGTGTAGAGCAGCGCGGCGAGATCGTCCGGGCCGCGCGGCATGTCGGCCGCCACCGGCGCCGCGACGTCCGCCGCCTCCGCCAGCGTGCCCCGCCCCGTCGCGTCGAGGGTGAGAAGCCGGGCGACGCCGCGCGCCGCCGCCACCGGCTCCAGCGCCGCCCGCTGCGCGGGATCGCACACGAAGACCGCCGGCTCGGCGTCGCCGAGGAAATAGTCGATCTCCGCCGGGGTGTAGGCGGTGTTGAGCGGCAGGAACACCGCGCCCGCCCGCACCGCGCCGAGATAGGCGAACACCGCCTCCAGGCTCTTCTCCACCTGCAGCGCCACCCGGTCGCCCGGCGCCACGCCCAGCGCGGCGAAGGCGGCGGCATAGCGGGCGGAGCGCTCCAGCATGTCGGCATAGCTGTGACGCCGGCCGTCCGCGGTCTCGGCGAACAGCCGGGCGGGGTCGGCGATGCCGGCGCGGATCAGGTCGAACAGGTGGTTGGCCATGGAACGGCGCACTCTCTCAGGGGGTCGGCACGGCAGGGGCGGGCGCTGTGGGCGGGGCCGGCGTGGCAGCGGGCGCAGGCGTCGGGGCGGGCGCCGCCTTCGGCACCTTCAGCCCCAGCGAGGCGACATAGCCGGCATTGACGTGGCCATTGGCGAAGCGGGCGGCTTCCAGATAGGCGTCGAGCGTCGCCACCACCTCGGCCTGCGGCGGCTTCGCCATGCCGGCCCAGTCGCGCCGCGGCGCGCTGCCGAAGGCGGCGATGGCGTCCCAGCCGACCGGCTTCTCGATCGAGACCACGGTGGAGGCGGAATCGAGGTTCTTGTAGGTCCAGAAGCTCCAGCCGATGCCGAACGATTCGTTGAGCGCGCGGTATTTGGCGTTCCAGTCGTCGGTCAGTTCGCCGGTCTCGCCGAGGAAGAGCGGCACCTGCCAGCGATGGGCGAAGTTCACATAGTCCTGCACCTCGCGCCGCTCCGGGCTGGCCCAGAACTTGTGGTAGGTGTAGCCGGCATTGCCGTCGAAGGGCGGGCCGAACACCCCGAAATTGGTGCTCCACTGCGCCGCGGCGAGGATCACGGGGTGGTTGGGGTCCACCGCGCGGATAGCCTGCGTGATCCGGGCATAGAGCGGCTCCAGCCGCGGGTTCAGGTAGTCCTGGTCGTGATAGGGCGAGATCGGCTCGTTGAGCAGGTCATAGGCCAGCACCGCGGTCTCGTCGCGGTAGCGGCGAGCGATGGCCTGCCACATGGCGATGGTCGCGCGCTGGTATTTGGGGATGTAGAACGTCAGGGGATAGCCGACGCCGTCGTCGTGGTTCACCCCGGTCTGGCCGCCGGGGGCGGCGTGGATGTCGAGGATGGCCTTGAGGCCATGGCTGCGGCACCAGCCGATCAGCCGGTCGAGCAGCGCCCAGCCCTCGCCCTGCGGGTCGACCCTCTCGGGGTCGGCGGGGTCCATGAAGAACTTCCAGTGCAGCGGAACCCGCACCGTGGTGAAGCCGGCCGCCTTGAGGAAGGCGACGTCCGCCTCGCCGACATAGACCTCGCGGAACCGGGTCCAGAACCGCGCCGCCGCCTCCGGCCCGGCGAGATAGGCGATGACGCTCTCGATCTCGCGCGGCGAGCGCTGGACCTTGAACTTGAACATGTAGCCTTCCGGCAGCAGCCAGTTGCCGAAGCTCATGCCCTTGATGTGGAAGGTGCTGCCGTCCGGGTTGACGAAGCGGGTGCCCTGCGCCCGCACGAAGCCGGCCGGGGCGGCCGCCGTCGCGGCGCCCGGCGCCTCTTCCGCCGCCAGCGGCACCACGGAAAGGCCGAGGCCCAGCGTCACGGCGACAGCGAGCCGGAAGCGGCGGGCGAATGGGCGGAAGGGGAGATGAGGAGCACGGGCCATGGCCGCGGAACCTAGCCGCGCCCACCGCCGGCGGCAATCGCCCTGCGCGGCCCCGCGCACGATGCGCCCATCCGCGGTCCCCGCGCACCAAGCCCCCCGCGCGGCCCCGCGCGAGGTGCCGTCATCGGGCGAGGCCCGGAAGCCGCGCCGCAGGGCACGGCCGGCGGCGGTCGCGGGAACGTGCGGCGACGGCCGCGGGCACGGCCGGCGGCGGCGCAACCGCCGGCCCCTTGACCGGACCCCGCCCGCCCGATAGCCGATCAGTCCTTCCGGCGCGCCCGTGGGCCACAGGCCATGGCGGGAACGGCGGGCGCGGGCGGTGCAGGACGAAGCGGAGGCAGGCATGGACCGGATCGACGAGGTTCTCGGCAGGCTGCCGGCGGAACTCTACACCACCGATCCCGCGGTGACGGCGCGCTACCTCACCGATTTCCGCCGCTTCCGCACCGGCGCCTCCCGTGCCGTGCTGCGGCCGCGCAGCACCGCCGAGGTCCAGCGCATCGTCGCGCTCTGCGCCGCCCACGGCGTGCCGCTGGTGCCGCAGGGCGGCAACACCTCCTACTGCGCCGCCGCCACCCCCTCCCCGCAAGGTGACGAGCTGGTGCTGAGCCTCGAGCGGCTGAACGCCCTGCGCGGCATCGACGCCGCCAACCTCTCGCTCACCGCCGAGGCCGGCTGCGTCCTGAGTGTGCTGCAGGAGGCCGCGGAGGCCGAGGGGCTGATGCTGCCGCTCGATCTCGGCTCGCGCCAGTCCTGCCAGATCGGCGGCAACCTCTCCACCAATGCCGGCGGCATCTCGGTGCTGAAGCACGGCATGGCGCGGGACCTGGTGCTCGGCCTCGAGGCCGTGCTGCCGGACGGGCAGGTGCTGGACGTGCTGCAGCCGCTGCGCAAGAACAACACCGGCTATGACGTGAAGCAGGTGCTGCTCGGGGCGGAAGGCACGCTCGGCGTCATCACCGCGGTGTCGCTGAAGCTGGCGCGCAAGCCGGCGCAGACCGTCACCGCCTTCCTCGCGGTCGGGGATATCGCCACGCTGACCGGCATTCTCGCCCGCGCCCAGCAGCTCACCGGCGAGAACATCACCTCCTTCGAATACATCTCCCACCATTCGCTCGCCCTGCTGCTGGCGGCGCAGCAGGGCCTGCGCCATCCGCTCGACGCGCCGGCGGCGCATTACGTGCTGCTGGAGGCGCAGACCTGCTCCCCGGTGCTGGCGCTGGAGGAGGCGGTGGCGCAGCTTCTGGAGGAGCTGATGGGCGAGGGCCTCGTGACCGACGGCACGCTCGCCGCCAGCGCCCAGCAGCGCGCGCAGCTGTGGCACCTGCGCGAGCACATCCCGGAGGCGGAAGTGGCCAATGGCGGCTCGGTGAAGCACGACATCTCGGTGCCGACCTCGGTGCTGCCGGCCTTCATCACCGAGGCCTCGGCGCTCGTCGCCGCCCACGGCGCGGGCGGGCGGCTCTCGATCTATGGCCATGTCGGCGACGGCAACGTCCATTTCAACGTGGTGGCCCCGGCGGGGGTGGAGCCGGCCGGCTACAAGATCTGGCTGGAAGCCGAGGTCTCCCCCCGGCTCTACGACCTTGCGGTCGGCATGGGCGGCTCCTTCGGGGCGGAATACGGCATCGGCGTCGTCAAGCTGGACCTGCTGGACCGCTACGGCGACCCGGCCAAGCGCCACATGATGCGCGCGCTGAAGGCCGCGCTCGACCCCGCCAACATCATGAACCCCGGCAAGGTGGTGCGGGCGTAGCCTTCCCGACCGGCAGGGCGGGCGCGGAGGGGCCGGCGACCCGGCGACCCCGACGCGGAGAGCCTGACACAGCGGCCGGGACGCGGCAGACCCGGACGGGCGGGATCGTGACCGCCAGATCGTGACGCGCCGGATCGTGACCCGGCCTGCGCGTGACACCGCGCGCCCGGCGCGGTATCCAGCAGCAAGCCCTTCCTCCGGTCCGTTTCCAGGCAAGCTCGCGTGACGTCGCTGTATCAGGCCGCCTATCTGCTGGCCGCGCTCTTCCTCGTCCTTCTCGCCGCCGGCCGCTGGCGGGTCCAGCCGGTGCTCGCGCTGCTGGTCGCCGCCGTCGGCTTCGGCCTCGCCGCCGGCATGGCGACCAGCCAGATCGGCAAGTCGTTCGGGGTGGGCTTCTCGCAGACCCTCCAGTCGCTCGGCCTCGTGGTGCTGGCCGGCGCGCTCATGACGGAGATCGCCGAGGGTGCCGGCGCCGGCACCTGGCTGGCGGCGCGGGTGCAGGGGCTGAGCCGGCGGGCCGCCGGGCTGGTGCTGCCGGCGATCGGCCTGGTGGGCGGGCTCGGCTCCAGCCCCGCCGCGACCTTCGCCGTGCTCGCCCCGCTGCGCCGGGCGCTGGGCGGCGAGGGCGCGCGCCCGGCGGTGACGCTGGCGCTCGCGCTGTCCGGTGCGCATGGCCTGCTGCTGCCGGCGCCGGTGATGATCGCCGCGGTGACCATCCTGGGCGCCAGCTGGTGGGCGACGCTGGCCTTCGGCCTGCCGCTCGCGCTGGTCGCGGTGGCGGTGGGCGCGCTTTATGCCCGCCTTGCCACGCCCGCGGCCACCCTCCTCGCGGGTGAGACGCTGGCGGAAGCGACCGCGCTGCACCGGCCGCGCCGGGCGGCGGTGTTCCTCGCCGCGGTCAGCGCCGTGCTGGTGGCGCTGCTCGCCGTGCAGTCGCTGGGCGACATCGCCAGCGAGCCGTTCGGCGGCGGCTCCAACCGCGAATTCATCCTCGGCCTCGGCCGGCCGCTCATGCTGCTGGTGGTCGGCGTCGGGCTGCTGGCGCTGCTGGTGCGGCCGTGGGAGCGCGGCGGGCTGACGGAAGAAGGCTGGGCCGGCCGCGGCATCGCCCGCGCCGCCGGGCTCATCCTGCTGGTCGGCGCCGCCGGCGGGCTACAGAAGCTGGTGCAGGACACCGGCCTGCCGGAGATGAACGCCGAGCGGCTGCTCGGCTGGCAGCCGGAACCGGCGCTGGCGCTCGTGCTGCCCTTCGCCCTCGCCGCGCTCATGAAGCTGCTGCAGGGTTCCTCGCTGGTGGCCGCCATCACCGCCGCCGGCATGGCCGCACCGCTGCTCGGCCCGCTGGGGCTCGACACCGGGGCCGGACGGGCGCTGGCGGCGCTCGCCGTCGGCGCCGGCGCCATGACCGCGTCACAGCTCACCGATGGGCTGTTCTGGCTGGTCGCGCAGGCCGGCCGGCTCGGCCCGGGCGGGTGCCTCGCCCGCTTCAGCCTCGGCACCGCGGTGCAGGGCGCGGTGAGCCTGGGGCTGCTGCTGCTGCTGCACCTCGTCTGCGCCTGAACGCCGGGGCGCGCCGCATGAAACCGCGCCGTTCCCGCCGCCTGAAGGAGATCGTCCGCATGATCCGTCGCCGCACCTTTCTCGCCGCCAGCGCCGCCCTGCCCTTCCTGGCGGCGCGGGCCAGGGCCCAGATGGCGGTGCCGAAGCTGCCGGCCGATTTCGTCTGGGGCGCCTCCACCTCCTGCTTCCAGATCGAGGGCGCGGTGCGCGAGGGCGGCCGCGCCGACAGCATCTGGGACGTGTTCGCCCGCGAGCCCGGCCGCATCGCCGACGGCAGCAACGCCGACATCGCCGCCGACCACTACCACCGCTACCCCGAGGATGTGGACCTGCTGGCGGACGGCCATTTCCGCGCCTACCGCTTCTCCACCGCCTGGCCGCGCATCGTGCCGGAGGGCAGCGGGCCGGCGAACCCGGCGGGGCTCGATTTCTACGACCGCCTGGTCGACCGGCTGCTGGAAAAGGGCGTGCAGCCCTGGGCCTGCCTCTACCACTGGGATCTGCCGCAGGCGCTGCAGCAGCGCGGCGGCTGGCACAACCGCGACATCGCCGGCTGGTTCGCCGATTATGCCGAGGCCACCGTCGGCCGGCTCGGCGACCGGGTGAAGCACTGGGCGATGCTGAACGAGCCCTCGGTCCACGCCATCTTCGGCCATGCGGTGGGCAACCACGCCCCCGGCCTCACCGGCTGGCCGAGCTATCTCAAGGCCCAGCACCACCAGAACCTCGCGCAGGGCACCGCGATCACCGCGCTGCGGGCGCAGAAGCCCGGCCTCGTGCTCGGCACCGTGTTCTCGCTGCAGCCGGTGGTGCCCTCCACCGACCGGCCGGAGGACGCCGCCGCGGCGCAGCGCTTCGATGCCGCGTGGAACACCAACAATCTCGACCCGCTGTTCAAGGGCATCTACCCCGCCGTCTATGCCGACCAGTTCGCCCCGCTGATCCAGGGCGACGACATGGCCCGCATCAAGGTGGCGGTCGACTTCCTCGGCGTGAACTATTACGGCCGCGCCCATGTGGTGAACGACCCCGGCAGCGTGCTGGCGCAGGCCGGCTGGGGGCCGCAGCCTCCCGGCACCAGGACCACCGCCATGGGCTGGCCGATCGAGCCGCAGGGGCTGGTGGAGGTGATGCGCCGGCTGCGCGACGAATACGCCAACCCGCCCGCCTTCATCATGGAGAACGGCGCCTGCTTCGACGACCCCCCGCCGCGCAACGGCGTGGTGGACGACCCCGAGCGCGCCGCCTTCATCCGCCAGCACATCATCGCCTGCCGCGCCGCGGTGGACGAGGGCTGCGCGCTGCGGGGCTATTTCGTCTGGTCGCTGCTCGACAATTTCGAATGGGCGGAGGGGCTGCGGCGGCGCTTCGGCATCGTGCATGTCGATTTCGCCACGCTGAAGCGCACCCCGAAGGAATCCTACCGCTTCCTCGCCGAGGTGATGAAACCCGGCTGAGCGCGCCGCCGCCGGGCCCGCCGCCCGGGCCGACGGCCCGGCCCCGCCGCGACGGAATTGCGCGTCACCGCTGCAGTTGTGATACCAACGTCAAACGGATGGGGTTTTTTGGCCCGTCCCGCCCTTATCCGGCTAAGCTGAGCAGTTGCATGCAGACAGACGACCCCCGCGTTTCCGAGATCATCGATTTCATCGCCGCCGAGGTGGGGGTGGATCGCAGCCTGCTCACCGCGGCGACGCCCGTGGCCGATCTCGGCATCTCCTCGCTCGACCTGATCGAGACGATCTTCAAGCTGGAAAGCCGGTTCGACATCGAAATTCCCAATGACGGCCCGCTGAACGGCAACGACGTCACCGTCGGCGTGCTGGTCGACCATGTCGCCGCGCTGCTGGCGGCGAAGCAGGCCCGGAGCGCCTGATGGCGTACCGCGTCGCCGTCACCGGCCTCGGCTCGCTCTCCGCGCTCGGCAACGATGTCGCCGCCCATCTCGCGGGGCTGCGCGCCGGCACGGTCGGCATCGGGCCGACCCAGGGCCTCGACGTCGCCGCCATGAAGACGAAGATTTCCGCCGAGGTGCGGGGCTTCGTGCCGGAAGAGCATTTCGACCCGCGCCAGCTCGGCCTCATGGACCGCACCTCGCAGCTTGCCGTGGCCGCCGCCCGCCAGGCGGTGCAGGACGCCAGGCCGATTCTGGACGGCTCCCACCCCGAGCGGATCGGCGCCATCTTCGCCGCCTCGGTCGGCTTCCACGCCGTCGACGAGAGCTACCGCAAGCTCTATGCCGAGCAGGCCCCGCGCCCGCACCCCTTCACCGTGCCGCGGGCCATGCCGAGCGCGCAGGTGAGCCAGGTCACCATGGATCTCGGCATCCACGGGCCTTCCTTCGCCATCGCCTCGGCCTGCTCCTCCGCCGCCCATGCCATCGGCACCGCCTTCCACATGATCCGCGCCGGCATGCTGGACGTCGCGGTGACCGGCGGGGGCGAATCGCAGATCACCTACGGCATGCTGAAGAGCTGGGAGGCGCTGCGCGTGCTGGCGCCGGACGCCTGCCGCCCCTTTTCCAGGGACCGCTCCGGCCTCGTCATCGGCGAGGGCGCCGGCGTCGTGGTGCTGGAGAACATGGACCGCGCCCGCAGCCGGGGCGCCACCATCCATGCCGAGCTGGTCGGCTTCGGCATGACCGCCGACGGGCGCGACATCACCGCCCCGGACCGCGACAGCGCCGCCGCCGCGATGCGCTTCGCGCTGAAGGATGCCGGCCTCGCGCCGGAGGCGGTGGACTATGTCAGCGCCCACGGCACCGGCACGGTGCTGAACGACCGCACCGAGACCGCCGCGCTGCGCGAGGTGTTCGGCACGCGACTGGGCATGCTGCCGGTGTCGTCGTCGAAGTCGCAATACGGCCACACCATGAACGCCTCGGGCGCGCTCGACTTCATCACCACCGTGCTGGCGCTGCGCGAGGGCTTCCTGCCCCCGACCATGGGCTTCAACGAGCCGGACCCGGAGTGCGACCTCAACTGCGTGCCGAACCGCAGCCTCACGGCCCCGATCGGCGTCGCCATCTCCTCGAGCTTCGCCTTTGGCGGCCTCAACGCCGTGCTGGCGCTGCGCAAGGCGGGCTGAGCCTCACCCCGCCGGCCCCGCCACCGCAAAGCCGGCCGCGGCCGGCCCCGCCAGCGCGGCGATGCCGGCTTCGGCGTCGCGCAGCCGCGCCCGGCAGAACGCCGCGATCTCCCCGGGCAGCCGGCCGAACTCCTGCCGCCGCGCGATGAGGGTGAGCTGGCGCGCCAGCCCCGGGCCGGGCAAGGGCCGGCAGGCGAGGCCCTCCAGCCCGACCCCGGCCTCCATCAGGCAGAGCGGGGTGGTGATGGCGAAGCCACCACCCGCCGCCACCGCCGCGGTGACGCCGAAGGGCGTGTCGAACTCGATGTGGCGCGGCAGGTCCAGCCGCAGCCGGCGCAGATGCCGCTCGATCTCCATGCCGGTCTGCGAGCGGGCGCTGTAGCGCACCAGCGTGGCGCGGCCGGCGAGCTCGCCCAGCGCCGCCGGGTCCGCCGGGGCGGGCAGCGCCGCCGGCATCAGCAGCAGATAGGGCTCGCTCGCCAGCGGCCAGCGCTCCAGCCCCTCGATCTCCTCCAGCTCCGAGGTGCCCACCAGCAGGTCGAGCCGGCGCGTCA
>CAZIXP010000081.1:0-17913 GCA_964543245.1 uncultured Starkeya sp. | reverse complement strand
GTCGCTGGATGGCCATTCGCGCATAACCACCGGCCATGCGGATGCGCAGCTCGAGCCGCCGGGTGGTGCGCGCCGCGGCGCCCCCCAGCCGGAGCCGGCCCTGCCCGCCCTCGCGCACCACCAGCGCCTCCGGCAGCGTGCGGCCGAATTGCTGCTCCGACAGCCAGACGAGGCTGTCGGAGGTGTCGCCGCGGGTGTCGGCCGGCAGGCGCAGCGCCTTGAGCAGGGCGCGCTTGGTCTCGGGCGGAACCTGATGCCGGACGCCCGTCACGTCCTGCCAGTCCGGCGCGATGCCGGCGGCGCGGGCTAGACGGTCGAGAAAGGCCGGGTCGGTCGCCCGGCGCGGCGCGTCGGGCACCGCCTTCTCGCACAGAACGACTACGGCGCGGGCCGGCACGGTGAAGCGTTCTTCCACCAGCCGCGGCGGCGCGGCGGGCGGTAGCACGTCGGGCCGGGAGGGGTCGATCGCGACATGCCTGTCGTGCTCGTCGCGCGCCTCCGGCAGCAGGACGTCGACGGCGTGACCGGCGGCGTTCAGCACCACCATCACCCGGTCCGCCTCCGCCCCGCGAGAGGCGGGGGCATAGAACACCGCGATCAGCGTGCGGTTGTCGGGCGCGTCCCAGGCGACGGGGCCGCCGGCGGGCGCGCGCCATTCCACATCGGGAATGGTGCTGGCGTCGAGCGGGCGCCCGGTCAGCGGCGCGCCGGAGCGCAGCGCGGCATGGGTGCGCCGCAGCCGCACCAGCGCCGCGGTGAAGGCGGCGAGCGGCTCGTCGGCGCGGCTCCAGTCGAGCCAGGTCAGTTCGCTGTCCTGGGCATAGGCGTTGTTGTTGCCGCTTTGCGAGCGGCCGCATTCATCGCCCATGGTGAGCATCGGCGTCCCGCGGGAGACCAGCAGCGTCGCCAGCAGCGCGCGGATGTCGGCCTGCCGCGCCGCGAGGATCGCGGGATCGTCGGTGGCGCCTTCGACGCCGTGGTTCCACGAATAGTTGGCGTCGGTGCCGTCGCGGTTGTTCTCGCCATTGCCCTCATTGTGCTTGCGCTCATGGGCGACGAGGTCGGCCAGGGTGAAGCCGTCATGGGCGGTGACGAAATTCACCGCCCGCGATAGCGGCCGGCGGCGGGCGGCGAACACATCGGCGGAGCCGGCGACTCGGGTGGCGAGCTGGCCGACCATGCCGCCATCGCCGCGCCAGAAGCGACGCACGGTGTCGCGGTAATGGTCGTTCCATTCCGCCCAGTTGGCGGGGAAGCGGCCGACCTGATAGCCGCCGGGCCCGATGTCCCAGGGCTCGGCGATGAGGGCGAGGTCGCGCAGCGTCGGGTCCTGCCCCATGGCGCCGAAGAACGGCGCATGGGGGTCGAAGCCGTTCGCGGTGCGCCCGAGCGTGGCAGCGAGGTCGAAGCGGAAGCCGTCGAGCCCGGTGGCGGCCCAGCGTCGCAGGCAGTCCATCGCCAGCCGCAGCACCGGGGCGGATTCGAGCGCCAGCGTGTTGCCGGTCCCGGCATCGTTGATCAGCAGGCCGGGATCGGCCGCCGCGTGGCGATAATAGGTCGCGTTGTCCAGCCCGCGCAGCGAAACGGTGGGGCCGAGAATGTCGCTCTCGCCGGAATGGTTCAGCACCACGTCCAGCACCACGCTGATGCCGGCCTCGTGCAGCGCCGACACCGCCTCGCGCACCTCGGCGAAGCCGCCGGGGGCGAGGCGCGGGTCGGGCGCGCCGAACGCGATGGGGTTGTAGCCCCAGTAATTGGTGAGGCCGAGCGGGGGCAGGTGCCGCTCGTCGATCCACGCCATGGCCGGCATGAGCTCGACCGTGGTGATGCCGAGGCGCACCAGATGATCGATCGCGGCGGGGTGGGCGAGCCCGGCGAAGGTGCCGCGGAGCGGCGCGGGGATGTCCGGGCACAGCTTGGTGAAGCCGCGCACATGCAGCTCGTAGAACACCTCGTCGTCCCAGACGAAGGGTGACTTCAGCGGCCGCGCCGCCTCCATGTCGGGCTCGACAATCGCCTTGGGCACGAAGCCGGCGCTGTCGGCGTCATCGCGGGAGCCGCCGCGGGCGCGCTGGTCGAACAGCGTCCCGTCGAGCCCGAAGGGACGGTCCAGCCGCACCGCATAGGGATCGACCAGCAGCTTGGCCGGGTTGAAGCGATGGCCATGCGCCGGGTCCCAGGGGCCGTGCGCGCGCAGGCCATAGCGCGCGCCGGGGCCGATGCCGGCGATGTGGGCGTGAAAGATGTCGCCGGTCCGCCCCGTCAGTTCGATCCGCTGCAGCTCCTCGCGGCCCTCGCGGTCGAACAGGCAGAATTCGATGGCGGTGGCATGGGCCGAGAAGACCGCGACATTCACCCCATCGGCATCGGGCGTGGCGCCGAGCGGCTCGGGAGCGCCTCGGGAAACCCGGTAGTCGTTCACGCCGCGCGCTCCGCCACGAGGTCCTCATAGAGCCGGGCATAATGCGCGGCGGGCCGGTTCCACGACACCTCGCAGGCCATGGCGTTGCGCTGGGCCTGCCGCCAGGCCGGCTTGTCCTGCCAGAGCGCGGCGGTGCGGCGCAGCGCGCTGTGCAGGGCGCTCGCCGTGACGGGCTGGAACTGGATGCCGGTGCCCACCCCGGCCGAGCGGGCGGCCTCGTTGATGTCGATCACCGTATCCGCCAGCCCGCCCACCCGGGTGACCACCGGCAGCGCGCCATAGCGCAGCGCGGAGAGCTGGGTGAGGCCGCAGGGTTCGAAACGCGACGGCACCAGCAGCGCGTCGGAACCGGCCTGGATCAGATGGGCCAGCCCCTCGTCATAACCGATCTGCACCCCCACCCGCCCGGGACTGGCCTCGGCCTCGCTGCGGAACCGCTCGGTGAGAACCGGGTCGCCAGCCCCGAGCATGACGAGCTGCGCCCCGAGGTCGAGCAGCACGCCGAGCGAATCCGCGACGAGGTCCAGCCCCTTCTGCCAGGACAGCCGGCTGACGATGCCGAACAGCAGCGCGTCCGGGTCGGGCTCCAGCCCGAAGCGAGCCTGAAGCGCGGCCTTGTTCGCGCTCCGCGACTCCAGCGTGCTGGACGAGAAGGCGGCGGGCAGCAGGGCGTCCGCCTGCGGGTCCCACACCGCGGTGTCGAGCCCGTTGAGGATGCCGTGCAGGACGGCACGGCGCTGGTTCAGCAGCCCCTCGAGCCCCATGCCGGCTTCCGGCAGCAGGATCTCCTCGGCATAGCTGGGCGACACCGTGGTGATACGGTCGGCGAACTGGAGCCCGGCCTTGAGATAGCCGATGGTGCCGTAATATTCGACGCCGTCGATGGCGAGGGCGCTCCGCGGCAGGCCGAGCGTATCGAGCAGCTGGACAGGGAACTGGCCCTGAAAGGCGATGTTGTGGACGGTGATGATGCTGGCCGGCCGCCGGCCGCCGGCATAATGCAGATAGGCCGGCGTCAGCCCCGCCTGCCAGTCATGGGCGTGCACCACATCCGGCGCGAAGCCGGAGATCAGCCCGCGGCCGATGCCCGAGCCGATCGCCGCCAGAGCGGCGAAGCGCACGGCGTTGTCGCCCCAGTCCTGGCCGGCGGCATCGACATAAAGCCCGCCCGGCCGGTCATAGAGATGCGGGGCCTCGATCACATAGACGTCGAGCCCGCCGGCACGGCCGGACCAGAGCCGGCCGGTGCCGCCGAACAGGTGCTCGAAGTAGTAGACTTCCTGCCGGTCCTGCAGCGCCGCCATGACGGCGGGATAACCCGGGATGAGGGTGCGGACCTCCACTCCCTGAGACGCCAGCGCGGCGGGAAGCGCGCCGACCACGTCGGCGAGCCCCCCGGTCTTGACGAGCGGGAAGACCTCGGAGGCGACCGAGAGCGCTTTCAGGCCGGGCATGCCGCTCTCACTTCTGCAGGGCGTCGATCATCGGCTGGGTGATCAGGCACACGCCCTTCTCGGTCCGGCGGAAGCGCTTGGCGTCGAGTTCGGGGTCCTCCCCCACCACCAGCCCGTCGGGGATCCGCACCTGGGCATCGATCACGACGTTGCGCAGCCGCACCGAGCGGCCGATCTGGGCATAGGGCAGGATGACGCCGCCCTCGATGTTGCCGAAGGAGTGGACATGCACCCCGGTGAACAGCAGTGATCGCCGCAGCCGCGACCCCGAAATGATGCAGCCGCCCGACACCAGCGACTGCAGCGCCTCGCCGCGCCGGCCGTCGGCGTCGTGGACGAACTTCGCCGGCGGCGTGATCTCGCCATAGGTCCAGATCGGCCAGTCGCGGTCGTAGAGGTCGAGTTCCGGCACCACTTCCGTGAGGTCGACATTGGCTTCCCAATAGGCATCCACCGTGCCGACATCGCGCCAGTAGGGCGTCACCTCGGAGGAGGAGCGCACGCAGGAGCGCGAGAAGTGATGCGCCCGCGCCGAGCCGTGCTTGACGATGTAGGGAATGATGTCCTTGCCGAAATCGTGGGACGAGTGGGGATCGGCCGCATCCCGGCGGAGCTGGTCGATGAGGAAGGCCGTCTCGAAGACATAGATGCCCATGCTCGCCAGCGCCTTGTCCGGGTGGCCGGGCATGGCGGGCGGGTTCTTCGGCTTTTCGAGGAAGGAGAGGATGCGGTCCTGTTCGTCGACATGCATCACGCCGAAAGCGCTCGCCTCCGCACGCGGAACCTCCAGGCAGCCGACGGTGACGTCGGCGCCCTGGTCCACATGCTGCTGCAGCATGATCTCGTAGTCCTGCTTGTAGACGTGGTCACCGGCGAGGACGATGATGTATTTCGGCTCGTAGCCCTCGATGATGTCGAGGTTCTGGTACACGGCGTCCGCCGTGCCGAGATACCACATCGTCTCCGACACCCGCTGGCTGGCGGGGAGGATGTCGAAGCTCTCGTTGCGCTCGTGGCGGAAGAAGTTCCACCCGCGCTGGAGATGGCGGATCAGGCTGTGGGCCTGATACTGCGTCGCCACGCTGATGCGGCGAATGCCGGAATTGAGCGCGTTGGACAGGGTGAAGTCGATGATGCGCGACTTGCCGCCGAAATAGACGGCTGGCTTGGCTCGACGATCGGTGAGTTCGAGCAGCCGGCTGCCGCGGCCGCCGGCGAGAACATAAGCCATCGCAGAGCGGGCGATGGGGGCATTAACGGGCGCCGGCCGTTCCATTCAGCGCATCTCCCTTTAGACGTTTCACCCCGGTACACGCTTGCGCGCTCAGTCCGGTTCCCATTGCAGATAAAGGCACGCAAGCGGCGGCAGGACGAGCTCGGCACTGGCGGGATAGCCATGCGCCGGCACGTCGGTGGCGATCACCCCGCCCAGATTGCCAATGCCGGAGCCCCCATAGCAACCGGCATCGGTATTCAGCACCTCCCGCCAGCGGCCGGCACGGGGCAGGCCAAGACGGTAGAAAGAGCGCGGCACGGGGGTGAAATTCACCACCATCGCCACCGGCGCCCCACCCTCGCCATCCTTGCGCAACCAGGCGAAGACGGATTGGGCGCTGTCGTCCACCACGATCCAGCGGAATCCCTCCGGCTCGCAGTCCCGCGCATAGAGTGCGGGTAGGGTGGTGTAGAGAGCATTGATGTCGCGCACGAGAAGCTGGACGCCGTGATGGCGGGAGCCTTCCCACACCACATGCCAGTCGAGCCCGCGCGCCTCGCTCCATTCGCCGCGCTGGGCGAATTCCTGGCCCATGAACAGCAGCTTCTTGCCGGGATAGGCCCACATCATCGCGTAATAGGCCCGCACCGACGCGAATTTCTGCCAGTCGTCGCCTCCCATGCGGGAGAGCACGGTGCCTTTGCCGTGCACGACCTCGTCATGGGAGAGCGGCAGCACGAAATTCTCGGTGAAGAGATAGGTGAAGCCGAAGGTGATCTTGCCGTGGTGCCAGCGCCGATGGACCGGATCGAGCGAGAGATAGTCCAGCGTGTCGTGCATCCACCCCATGTTCCACTTGAAGCCGAAGCCGAGGCCGCCGGCATCCACGGGGCTGGACACCCCCGCCCAGGAGGTCGATTCCTCGGCGATCACGGCGACGCCGGGGTTGAGGGCATAGATCGTCTCGTTCGCCTGGCGCAGAAAGGCCACCGCGTCCTTGTTGTCGTTCGAGCCGTCCGGGTTGGGCGACCACTCGCCGTCCCGCCGGGAATAGTTGAGATAGAGCATCGAGGCGACGGCATCGACGCGCAGCCCGTCTATGTGGAAGCGGTCGAGCCAGTAGAGCGCGCTCGCCATCAGGAAGTTCGCCACCTCGCGGCGGCCGAAATCATAGATCGCCGTGTTCCAGTCGGGATGGAAGCCGCGGCGGGGATCGGGATGCTCGTAGAGCGGGCCGCCGTCGAAATGGGCGAGGCCATGGATGTCGGTGGGGAAATGCGCCGGCACCCAGTCGAGGATCACCGCGATTCCCGCGCGATGGGCGGCATCGACGAAGCGCGCGAACCCCGCGGGGTCGCCGAACCGGCTGGTGGGCGCGAACAGCCCGATCGGCTGGTAGCCCCACGAGGCGTCGAGCGGATGCTCCGAGACCGGCAGCAGCTCGATATGGGTGAAGCCCATCCAGGCGACATAGGGAATCAGCTCGTCGGCCAGTTCGTCATAGGTGAGGAAGCGCCCCCCCTCGCCGCGGCGCCACGAGCCGAGATGCACCTCATAGGTCGCCATCGGCTTGCGGCGGGCCTCGCCCTCGCCCCGGGCGGCGAGGAAGGCCTCATCGGTCCATTCGAAGCGGTCGGTGCGGGCGACGATCGAGCCGGTGGCCGGCCGGAACTCGCCGCGCTGGCCGAACGGGTCCGCCTTCAGCGGCAGCAGCCGGCCATCGGCGGCGACGATCTCGTATTTGTAGATGGCGCCCTCGCCCAGGCCGGGGGCGAAAATCTCCCACAGCCCGCTGTCGACCCGCTTGCGCATCTGGTGGAGCCGGCCGTCCCAGCGGTTGAAATCGCCCACCACCGACACCCGCGCCGCGTTCGGCGCCCACACCGCGAAGCGCACGCCCTCGCGGCCCTCATGCTCGCAGGGATGCGCGCCGAGCCGCTCATACAACAGCCGGTGCTTTCCCTCGAGCAGGAGATGGTCGTCGAGCGGGCCGAGCACGGGGCCGAAGGAATAAGGGTCCTCCAGGGTCCACTCGCCGCCGGCATTGGCCGCCTTCAGCAGGTAGCGCGCCCAGGCGGGCCGGGCCGGGACCAGCCCCTCGAAAAAGCCGGGCGCCCGCGGCGCGAGATCGAGCACGGGTGTGCCGTCGGGATCGAGCACGGCGAGGCTTTCCGCCCCGGGGACGAAGGCCCGGATCACGAGCCCCTCCGCGGTTTCATGCGGCCCGAGCAGCGCGAACGGGTCGGGATGGCGGGCCCCCACCAGGGCGTCGACCTCTCGGTTCGGCGCCTGCCACGCGAACATGCTCGTCGACCTTTCCAGCGCCCAAAGACGCTCATCAAGTCCGGCGAAGGACCTTAGGTTCCGCCAGCTTCGCCGCAAAATACCTCAGGAACAAGCCGTTATCGAAGAGGACGCAGGGGAAAACGCCAGCCCGGCGCCGGCGCGACCACGCTTCCCCGGCCGGGCGACCGTGCGAGGGTCGTCCGGCAGGGGAGGCGCGGCCGCCAAAGCCCGCGCGGGCGGGCGGGACGGGAACCGGGATCAGCGCACCGGGCGAACCGGCACGTTCCAGATGTCCTTGGCGTATTCGCTGATGGTGCGGTCGGAGGAGAACCAGCCCATATTCGCGGTGTTGATGGCGCTCGCCGTCCACCACCCGTCCTTCTTGTACCACAGCGCGTCGACCTTCCGCTGGGCGTCCCAGTAGGCGTCGAAGTCCGAGGTCACGAGGAAATAGTCGTGGTAGCGCAGCGCGTTGGTGAGCGGCTTGAAGCGGTCGCGCTCATCGGGGGAGAACACCCCCGACTCCACCGCGTCCAGCACCTCGGCGAGATGCGCCGACCGGGAGATGGCGCCGGCCTCGTCGATGCCGGTGCGGCGGCGCTCCTCCACCTCTTCGGCGGTGAGGCCGAAGATGAAGATGTTGTCGTCGCCGACATGCTCCTTGATCTCGACATTGGCGCCGTCGAGCGTGCCGATGGTGAGGGCGCCGTTCAGCGCCATCTTCATGTTGCCGGTGCCCGAGGCTTCCATGCCGGCGGTGGAGATCTGCTCCGACAGGTCGGCCGCGGGGATGATCATCTCGGCCAGCGAGACGTTGTAGTTCGGCAGGAAGACGACCTTCAGAAGGTCCTTCACCGTGGGGTCGTCGTTCACCACCCGGGCGACATCGTTCGCCAGCTTGATGATCAGCTTGGCCTGGTGGTAGCTCGCCGCCGCCTTGCCGGAGAAGATCTTGACGCGGGGCGCCCAGTTCCGCGCCGGGTTGGCCCGCATCGCCTCGTAAAGCGCGATGGTCTCCAGAATGTTCAGGAGCTGGCGCTTGTACTCGTGGATGCGCTTGATCTGCACATCGAACAGCGCGCCGGGATTGACCTTGATGTCCATGCGGTCGCGGATGAGCCGCGCCAGCGCCACCTTGTTCTGCCGGCGCACGCCGGCGAGCCCGTCATGCAGCGACCGGTCGCCAGCATGGGGGATGAGGTTCAGCAGCGCCGCCGGATCGTCCAGAACCTCGGGCCCGCAGACATCCACCAGCAGCTTGGTGAGGCCGGGATTGGCCTCGATGAGCCAGCGGCGGAAGGTGATGCCGTTGGTCTTGTTGTTCATGCGCTCGGGATAGAGGCGGAAGAAGTCCTTGAAGACGGTGGTCTTCATCAGCTCGCTGTGCAGCGCCGCCACGCCGTTGATGCTGTGCGAGCCGAGGAAGGCGAGATTGCCCATGCGCACGCGGCGCCCGCCGCCCTCCTCGATCAGCGACACCGCCGAGAGCAGCCCGTCATCGCCGGGGAACTTCTCGCGCACCTCGCCCAGATGCACCGCATTGAGGAGGTAGATGATCTGCATGTGCCGCGGCAGCACCCGCTCCATCAGCGGCACCGGCCAGGTCTCGAGCGCTTCCGGCAGCAGGGTGTGGTTGGTGTAGGAGATGGTGCGGCGGGTGATGTCCCACGCCTCGTCCCAGTCGAGATCGTGCTCGTCGACGAGCAGCCGCATCAGCTCGGCCACCGCGATGGCGGGGTGGGTGTCGTTGAGCTGGATCGCGACCTTGTCCGGCAGCGAGCGGACATCGCCGAAGCTGTCGACATGGCGGCGCATCAGGTCGTGCAGCGAGGCGGCGGTGAAGAAGAACTCCTGCCGCAGCCGCAGTTCCTGCCCCGCCGGGGTCGCGTCGCTGGGATAGAGAACCTTCGAGATCGCCTCGGCCTTCACCTGGTTGGCCAGCGCGCCGACATGGTCGCCCTGGTTGAAGGCATCGAGCCGCAGCGGATCGGCCGCGCGGGCCGACCACAGCCGAAGCGTGTTCACATGGCGGCCGCGCCATCCGACGATCGGGATGTCATAGGCGACCGCCTCCACCGTCTCGCCGGGGTGCCAGATGTGCTTCTTGCGCTCGCCGGAGGTCGGAACCGCCTCCACCGTGCCGCCGAAGCCGACATCGTAGAACACCTCCGGGCGCTCGAATTCCCAGGGATTGCCGAAGGACAGCCAGTCTTCCGGGTATTCCTGCTGCCAGCCGCCCTTGATCACCTGCCGGAACAGGCCGTGGTCGTAGCGGATGCCGTAGCCATAGGCGGCGATGGACAGGGTCGCCATGCTGTCCATGAAGCAGGCGGCAAGGCGGCCAAGGCCACCATTGCCGAGCGCGGCATCGGGCTCGACCTGGCGCAGCCGGTCCAGATCCACGCCGAGGTCGCCCAGCGCCGCCCGCACGGTGTCGAGCAGCTCCAGATTGGTCAGCGCGTCGAACAGCAGCCGGCCAATGAGGAATTCCAGCGAGAGGTAATAGACCCGCTTGCGGCCCTCGGAATAGGTCTGCCGGGTCGAGGTGATCCAGCGGTCCACGATGCGGTCGCGCGTCGCGAAGGCGGTGGCCAGGAACCAGTCGCGGTCGCTGGCGGCCGCCGGGTTCTTGCCGACGGCGTAAGTGAGCTTGGCGATGACCGCGGCGCGGAACCGGGCGACGTCGTCAACCGGCGGCACTGCTGCCGCGGCCTTGTCCACGCTGGCTGTCTCGAGCGACTTCGCTTCGACTTCGATCGTCATATCCCGCCTATGCTCCCAGTGGATACCCGCGAAACCGCATCAGACCGTCCCCTCGCGGCCGGCGCGGTGCGCATATCGATTCAAATCATGCAACGTTTTGGCCAAGTTCCGCGAGGGTCTCTCTGCCGCCCGAACCGGCGGCATCCCGCGAGTATCGACCAGCCATTTGACCGGCCGACGTCAGCCGGACTTCCTCATGATGACTTTGTGCGGCGTTGCAGGCCCGCCAGCGCGATCACCAGCCAGCCCGCCATCAGCATAGTCCCACCTGTGGGCGCGGCCATGGGAAAAATTACCGTTCCGGCGAGCACCCGGGCGGTGATCGCTCCGCTGAACAGGGCGGTTCCCAGCGCCAGCATCGCCCCACCCACTTCCGCGAACGACCAGGAGCGGCCCGACACCGCGGCGAGCGCCGCCGCCGCGGCAATGCCGCCGGCGCCGAACAGCAGGAAATTCGCCGCCGTGGCGAGGCTGGCGTCCACCGCCAGATGCGCGGCTGCAGCGGCGAGCCCCACCCCGGCCGCACCGTAAAGCCCGGCCACGACGATGAGCAGGCGGCGAAAAACGGTCACGGGTTACTCCAGGGCGATGGCGTGGAAGAAACCACCCGATACAAGCCCGCGCCGCGAGCCGGCAAGCCCGAGATCGCGCCCGGCGCCGTCGGCCAGCGCGAAAAGCGGGGCGTCGCCGCCGGGCTGGACGGTGCTGGCGTAGTGGAATTCATGGCCCCGCAGCACCGCGCCGGCCGGCCCCAGCGGGCTGTCGGCCAGCAGCCGCGCCCGGCGATAGCCGAGGTTCAGCCGGCGGCGGGCGAAGCTGGTGCCGTGGCCGAGCAGGCCGAGCATCGGGTGGACCTGCCCCTGCGCGTCCTCGATCGTCTCGCCCAGCACCATGTAGCCGCCGCACTCCCCATGCACCGGCCGGCTCGCGGCAAAACGGCGCACGCCGTCGCGAAAACGATGCGCCGCGGCGAGACGCGCGCCATGCAGCTCGGGATAGCCGCCGGGCAGCC
Source organism: uncultured Starkeya sp. (assembly GCA_964543245.1). GTDB lineage: Bacteria > Pseudomonadota > Alphaproteobacteria > Rhizobiales > Xanthobacteraceae > Ancylobacter. Next base: position 6,760 of record CAZIXP010000081.1, on the reverse strand, counting down.
AGCAGGCATCGCACCCCTCCGGCGGCGCCTCGTCGGCGAGCGGCGAGAAGGGGCGGACCTCGGCTCCCGCTGCCTGCCAGCCGCGCAGAACATGTTCGTAGACGAAGCTGAATGCATCGTCCTGCGCCAGCGCGATCCGCTGCCCCGGCGGAGGCGGCGCTGTCCAGTCCCCGCGGGGGAGTTGCAGCGGGGCGGCGAGCGCCACCACCGCGTCGAGATCGAGATGGGCGGCGATGGTGGCGGCGAGCCGGTCGAGATGGGCGGCGAGCGCGGGATGCTCGCGCGCCTGCACCAGCCCCAGATGCCGCTCCGGCAGCGCCATCGCGGCGTCGCGCGGCAGGCTGCCCAGCACCGGCACCCCCACCGCGGCGATGGCCTCGGCGGCCTGCACGCGGTGCCGCTCGCTCGCCACCTTGTTCAGCACCACCCCGGCGATCCGCACCCGCGGGTCATGCGTCGCGAAGCCCCGCACCACCGCCGCGGCGGATTGCGACTGGCCGGAGATGTCGAGCACCAGCACGACCGGCAGGCCCAGCGTCGCCGCGAGATCGGCACCCGCGCCGCTGCGGCCCGGCGCGCCGGCGATGCCGTCGAACAGGCCCATCGAGGCTTCCACCAGCAGCAGATCGGCCGCCGCCGCCGCCTCCGCGGCGAGCCGGCCGATCTGGGCCGGCGGCATGGCGAAGCTGTCGAGGTTCAGCCCCGGCGCCCCGCTGGCCGCGGCGTGGAAGGCGGGGTCGATATAGTCCGGGCCGGATTTGGCCGCCCGCACCTTCAGGCCCCGCCGCGCCAGCGCCGCGAGCAGGCCGAGCGTCACCGTGGTCTTGCCGGAACCGGAGCGCGGCGCGGCGATCAGCAGGCCCGGCGCGCTCATTCGCGCCCCCGGAAGCGGCGCTGATAGGCGGCATCGTAGAGCGCGCTCTCGCGGAAGTCGCGGGCGCCAAGGACCCGGCCCACCAGCACCAGCGCGGTGCGCTCCACCGGGGCGGCCGCGAGCTGCTCGACAATGTCGCCCAACGTGCCGCGCAGCGTGCGCTCGCCCGGACGGGTCGCCTCCACCACGATCGCCACCGGGCAGTCCGCCCCGAGAACCGGCCGCAGCTCGCCCACCAGCCGGTCGACGGCGTGGATGGCGAGGTGCAGCACCAGCGTCGCCCCGGTGGCAGCGAAGGTGGCGAGGTCCTCGCCCGCCGGCAGCGCCGAGGCCCGGCCGGAGACCCGCGTCAGCACCACGCTTTGCGCGACCTCCGGCACGGTCAGCTCGCGCCCCAGCAGCGCCGCCGCCGCCGCGAAGGCCGGCACCCCCGGCGTCAGCGTGTAGGGAATGCCCCGCGCCTCCAGCCGGCGCAGTTGCTCCGCCAGCGCGGAATAGATCGACAGGTCGCCCGAGTGCAGCCGCACGACATCCTGCCCCGCGGCGTGGGCGGCCACCAGCTCCGCCTCGATGTCGTCCAGCGAGAGCGGCGCGGTGTCGATCTTCCGCGCCCCGGGCGGGCACCAGCCCAGCATCTCCACCGGCACCAGCGAGCCGGCATACAGGCACACCGGGCAGGCGGCGATTAGGTTGCGGCCGCGCAGGGTGATGAGGTCGGCGGCGCCCGGTCCGGCGCCGATGAAATGCACGGTCATCGGCTCTCCTCAGGGTCGGTTGGCTTCGCGCGCCAGCGCACAGGTCACCGGGCCGAGCACGAAGCGCGGGCCAAGCAGCGTGGAACGCCGCCCGGCCACCGCCAGCGCCGCTGCCTCGGCCACCGAGGGCACCCCCATCAGCGCCACCACCCGCTCGGAATGGCTCATGGCCCGGGCCCCGGCGGCCTCGAGCTGCGCCTGCGGCACCATCACCAGCAGCAGGCCGAGATCGAGCGCCGCGCGCATGATGCCGGCCTCGCTGCCCTTCAGCGCCGGGGTCGCCATCAGCGAGATTTCGCCGAGCTTCACCTCGTAGCGGGCCAGCGCGCCTTCCACGGCGGCGCGGACCTCCTGCGCGCTGACCCCGCGCCGACTGCCGACTCCGGCGACGATCATGGCTTCACCCAACTCCACCGCGTCACCGGCATGGCGGGGCGCCATCCGGTCATGCCGGCCACCGGCGCGGCGCGGCTGAGGGCGACCCGCAGCAGGTCGCCGCCCCGGCGGGCGTGGCTCGCGAGCAGCAGCGCCTCGGTCTCCAGCGTCACCGCATTGGCTACCAGCCGGCCACCGGGCCGCAGCGCCGCGATGGCGGCGTCGAGAACGCCGGGCTCGCTGGCGCCGCCGCCGATGAAGATCGCGTCCGGCACCGGCAGCCCGTCCAGCGCGCCGGGCGCCCGCCCCTCCACCACCGCCAGCCCCGGCACGCCGAGCGCGGCGGCGTTGCGGCGGGCGCGGGCGGCGCGGTCCGGCCGCTCCTCGATGCCGATGGCACGGAGCGAGGGGTCCGCCAGCATCCATTCGATGCCGACCGAGCCGGCGCCGGCGCCGATGTCCCACAGCAGCTCGCCCCGGCGCGGCGCCAGCGCCGCGAGCGTCAGCGCCCGCATGTCCTGCCGGGTCAGCTGGCCGTCATGCTCATACAAGGTATCCGGCCGCCCCGGCGTCAGCGCCACCAGTTGCGCCGGCGCCCCCGCCACGACCTCGATGGCGACGAGGTTCAGCGGGTCGATATCGGCGAGCGCGAAACCGGCCGCTAACGCGGCGCGCCGGCGCTCGCGCGGGCCGCCGAGCGCCTCCAGCACCTCCAGTCGGGACTCGCCGAAGCCGCCTTCGGCCAGATACGCCGCGACGGCGGCCGGCCCGCCGGCATCCGGGCTCAGCGCGAGGATGCGGCGGCCGGGATGGAGATGGGGACGCAGCAGATCGAGCGGGCGCCCGCACAGCGACAGGCACGAGACCTCCGCCAGCGGCCAGCCGAGCCGGCTCGCCGCCAGGCTGAAGGCCGAAGGCGCCGGCACGACCTCCATCTCCGCCGGGTCGATGTGGCGGGCGAGGCTGGCCCCCACCCCGAACAGGAAGGGATCGCCGGAGGCGAGCACGCAGACAAGACGGCCGCGCAACGCCCGCACCTCGGCGAGGCCCGCCTCGAACGGGGTCGGCCAGGCTCGCGCCTCCCCCGCCAGCAGCCCGCCCGCCAGCGAGAGATGCCGACGGCCGCCATAGACCACCGCCGCCGCCGCGATCAGGCTGCGGGCGCGGGGCGAGAGACCGTCGGCGCCGTCCTCGCCGAGGCCGACGATGGACAGCCAGCGGCCGGGGCGTGCATGGTCGGCGCCGGTCGAGTCAGCGTCAGCCATGAGCAGGTCCATGCGCCGCATCCTCCTTCTGGGCGGAACCACCGAGGCGCGCGAGATCGCCGAGGCGCTCGCCCCGCGCGGGGACATCGCGCTCACCGTGTCGCTTGCCGGGCGCACGCGCAACCCGCTCGCCCTGCCGGTGCCGGTGCGCACCGGCGGCTTCGGCGGGGCGGACGGCCTCGCCGACCACCTGCGCGCGCAAGCCATCGACGCCCTGCTCGACGCCACCCATCCCTATGCCGCCGGCATCGCCGCCAATGCCGCCGAGGCCGCACGCCGGACCGGCGTGCCGCTGCTGGCGCTGGTCCGTCCGGAATGGACCGCCGTTCCCGGCGACCGCTGGCGCAGCGCGGCCAGCGTGGAAGCGGCCATCGCCGCCCTCGGTACCGTGCCGCGCCGGGTCTTCGTCGCGCTCGGCCGCAACGAGGTGCGGGGGATCGAAGCGGCGCCGCAGCACGATTATCTCATCCGCAGCGTCGATCCCGTGGAGCCGCCGCCCGCCGTGCCGCGGCTGCGGCGGATCGAGGCGCGCGGCCCCTTTCGCGACGAGGACGAGCGCACCCTTCTCGCAGGGCACGGCGCCGAGGTCGTCCTCGCCAAGAACAGCGGCGGCAGCGCCGGCTATGGCAAGATCGCCGCCGCCCGCGCGCTGGGCATCGAGGTGATCCTTGTGGCGCGGCCGGCGCGCCCAAGGGTGCCCACCGCCCGGTCCGTCGCCGAGGCGCTGGCGTGGATCGACGCCCTGCCCACTCACGGGGCACCCCCCGCCGTGCCGCGCGCCGCGCGCGGGGCATAGACCAGCGGCGGACGGCCCGGCCGCTCGATCCGCCGGGTTTCGGCCGAGCCCACGATGATGCAGGTCGCCATGTCGGCGAGAGCGCCCCGCGCCGCCTCCAGCGGCACGACGAGCGTGCGGGCGTCGGGCCGGCCGGCGGCGCGGCCGAAGATCACGGGCACGCCGGCCGGCAGCACGTCGCGCAAGATGTCGAACGCCCGGTCGAGCTGCCAGGGCCGCGCCTTCGAGACCGGGTTGTAGAACGCCATCACCAGCCCGGCCTCGGCGGCGAGGCGCAGGCGCTTTTCCACCAGCTCGAACGGCTTCAGGTTGTCCGACAGCGACATGGCGCAGAAATCGTGGCCGAGCGGGGCGCCCGCCGCCGCCGCCACCGCGAGCATGGCGGTCACCCCCGGCACCACCTCGATGTCGAGGCCGCGCCAGTCGGCCGGGCCGGCCTCGAGCGCCTCCATCACCGCCGCCGCCATGGCGAACACCCCGGGGTCGCCGCCCGAGACTACCGCGACCCGCGCGCCGGCGGCGGCATGGGCCAGCGCCGCGCGGGCGCGGCCGAGTTCCTCCCGGTTGTCGGAGGCGAGCCGCGCCTGCCCCGGCCGCGGCGGCACCCGGTCGAGATAGGGGCCGTAGCCGTAGAGCGCCTCGGCCTCCGCGAGCGCGGCCGCCGCCTGCGGGGTGAGGAAGCGCGGCTCCCCCGGGCCGAGGCCGACGACCACCAGCCGCCCGCCGGCCGGCGCGGCGGCGCCCTCCATGCCGCCCGCGCTCATTCCCGGCCTCCCCAGCCGGGCACGAGGACGATGGCGAAGTAGGGCGCCGGCTCCTCGCCGCGCGCCGCCAGCGGCACCGCCTGCGACCCCGCCATGGTGCCGCGCTCGACATAGAGCGCGCGCGGCAGCCGGCCGGCCGCCGCGAGCGCCCGGCGGATCTTCGGCAGGTTGCGGCCGACCTTCATGATCACGGCGGCGTCCGCCTCGCGCAGCCGGCGCACCAGCTCGGCCTCCTCCAGCGTGCCGGGCAACACGCTCAGCACGTCGTCGCCCTGGGCGATGGGGGCGCCGACCTGCGACCAGCAGCCCGACATGCCGGTCACCCCCGCGATCACCTGCGTGGGGTAGTGCTGGGCGAGCCGCACATGCAGGTGCATGTAGGAGCCATAGAACATCGGGTCGCCCTCGGAGAGCACCGCGACGGTGCGCCCGGCGTCGAGATGGCCGGCCACCGCCCGTGCCGCCGCGTCGTAAAAGCCGGCGGTGACCTCGCGATAGGCCGCGTCGTGGCGGTGCAGCTCGGTGGTGACGGGATAGCCGAGCGGCAATTCCGCCACGCCGGGCCGCATATGGCCGCCCGCGATGCGGCGGGCGTGGCTTTCATTGCCCAGCTTGGCGAAATAGGCCACCACATCGGCTTCGCCGAGGGCACGCACCACTTTCAGCGTCATCAGCTCGGGATCGCCCGGGCCGACCCCGACGCCGATCAGCCGCCCGCAGGCAGGTTCAAGCCCGCTCACAGCCCCGGCCTCGCCAGCGCGTTCACCGCCGCGGCGGTCATGGCGCTGCCGCCGAGCCGGCCGCGCACCACCAGCCACGGCACGCCATGGTCCCCCGCCGCGAGCGCATCCTTCGATTCGGCGGCGCCGACGAAGCCGACCGGAATGCCGAGAATCGCCGCCGGCGCGGGGGCACCCGCCTCCAGCATCTCCAGCAGGTGAAACAGCGCGGTGGGTGCGTTGCCGATGGCGACCACCGCGCCCGCCAGCCGCGGCCGCCACAGCTCCAGCGCCGCGGCCGAACGGGTGGTGCCGAGCCGTTCCGCCAGTTCCGGCACGGCGGGATCGCGCAGGGTGCACACCACCTCGTTCGCCGCCGGCAGCCGGGCCCGGGTGATGCCGTGGGCGACCATGGCGGCATCGCACAGGATCGGCGCGCCGGCCTGCAGCGCCGTGCGGGCCGCGCGCACCACGCCGGGGCCGATATCGATGCAGGCGGCCGCCTCCACCAGCCCGCAGGCATGGATCATCCGCACCGCGACATCCGCCTCCTCCGGCGCGAAGCGGCCGAGCTCCGCCTCCGCGCGGATGATCGCGAAGGAGCGCTCATAGATCGCGGTGCCGTCGCGCTCATAGGGATGGAAGGTGGGCTCAGCCAAGGTCGGTCTCCAGCAGGCGCCGCAGCGCCGGGACGAGATCCTCCGCGGGCAGCAGGCGGCGCGGCGCATCGCGCGCGGTGCCTTGCAGCACGAGGCCGGCCCCCGCGTCCAGCCCGACGAGGGTGATCGCCGCCGCCGCGGGATGGGCGCAGCCCTTGGCGCAGCCGGAGACGTGCAGCGTGCGCCCGGCGGGAAGCGGCCCCAACGCCTCGGCAAGCGCCTCTGCCAGCACGCGGGCGGGCAGCCGGCCGGAGCCGCAGGCCGGCGCGCCGGGACAGGCGGCGATGCGCCGGCGCGGATCGGCGGGATCGGCAAGGAAGCCGAGGCCGGCGGCCACGGCGCGCAGCGATTCGGCGTCCGCGCGGGTGAGGCCGAGCAGCAGCAGCCCGCGCCCCGGCGCCGGCACCATGCCGTCCGCGCCATGGGCGCTAGTGGCCCGGGCCAGTGCCGCCAGCGCGGCGGCGTCCATCTGGCCGAAGGCCGGGGCGAGGCCGAGCGCGACCCGGCCGGGCTCCAGAGGGTGCAGCCCCAGCGGCTCGGTGGCGGGCGCCAC
>CAZIXP010000080.1:10987-18046 GCA_964543245.1 uncultured Starkeya sp. | reverse complement strand
CTCACGGCGCCGGCGCAGGGCCGGGCGCGGCTATGCTCACGGCGCCGGCGCGGGACCGGGCGCCGGCGGCGCGGCGGGCGTTTCAGCCGCGGCGCCGGGCTCCGGTAGCGGCTGGGGGCTGTGCGAGAGCGAGTTGAGATAGACCAGCAGGTCGGCGCGGTCGGTTTCCTTGGCGAGGCCGGCAAAGCCCATGGCGGTGCCGGGACTGTCCGCCTTCGGGTTCTTGATGAAGTCGGAGAGGTCCTGGAAGGTCCAGGTGCCGCCATGCGCCTTCAGCGCCGCCGAATAGGCGAAGCCCGGCGCGCTCGCCACCGGGCGGCCGACCACGCCATAGAGGTCCGGGCCGACCTTGGCGCCGGCGCCTTCCTCGAAATTGTGGCAGGCGCTGCACTTCTTGGCGACCGCCGCGCCTTTCTCGACGCTGGCCTTGCCGAGCAGCTCGGCGATCGGCACATCGGCCGCCGCCGCGGCCTGGGCTCCGCCGCTGGAAGCCTCCTGCACCGCAATCTCGTATCCCGGCTTCTCGGCGTGATGCGGGGAGAAGATGGCGTCGGCGAGGACACTCAGCCCGAGCGTGAAGGTGAGCGTGCCGAGCACGGCACCAGCGATCTTGTTCAGCTCGAAGCTGTCCATCGAAATTCGGCTCCCTCGATCAGCGGATGAGGGCGCTTCCGGCAGGCCCCCGACCACATCGCCCAATGTAACAGCCACCTTGTCCGGCCGCCAACGGCGCGCGGGAACTAATCATTTTGACGGTGACCGTGCAACCCGTATAAGCCCGCTGCGGTTGCTACGTTTCGCCCCGGCACCGGGGCCTCCGATCCCCCGGCAGGGCTTGCCGCCGCTGCGAAAGGGCCGGTTTGCCGACCTGTGCGGGGGCCTGCGCCGCCCACCCGCCCGCAGGACCCTCCCGGGGGCGCGGCCGAACGGGTCGGCAGCGGCCCGGTGGCGCGTCGTTCCGTCGCGGTAGGCGGGCGGGCCGGAGCCGCTGTCCCGGCCCCCGGCGCAGGGGCGCGGCAGGTGGGCGAGGGGCGGGTAGGACACGGCGGGTGGCCGCACCCGACAGCGGATGCCGGCGGCAGCGGCCGCGCAGGACTTCCGCAACGTGATTCGGGCGGTTCGCCGCCCGTCCCGCCGCGCCGCCGGCGCGGCATTCTGGCAGGGCAGCCGACCCGCAGCACGCGGCCGGCCGCATGAGGACGCTAAAGATGACGACGCGCAAGACGATCGTGTTCCAGGGCGAACCGGGAGCCAACTCCCACATCGCCTGCCGCGAGGCCTATCCCGACATGGAGCCGGTGCCCTGCGCCACCTTTGAGGACGCCTTTGCCGCGCTGCAGAACGGCGAGGCCGACCTCGGCATGATCCCGATCGAGAATTCGGTGGCCGGCCGCGTCGCCGACATCCACCACCTCATGCCGACATCGGGCCTTCACATCATCGGCGAGTATTTCCTGCCGCTCAGCCACCAGCTCATGGCGGTGAAGGGCGCGAGCCTCGCCACGGTGAAGACCGCGCAGAGCCACGTGATGGCGCTCGGCCAGTGCCGCAACATCATCCGCAAGCTCGGCCTCAGGGCCGTGGTCGGCGCCGACACCGCGGGCTCGGCGCGGCAGATCGCCGAGGCCGGCGACCCCACCCAGGCCGCCATCGCCTCGCGCCTCGCCGCGGAGATCTACGGGCTCGACATCATCGCCGAGAACATCGAGGACGAGGCCCACAACACCACCCGCTTCATCGTGCTCTCGCGCGAGGCGGAATGGGCGCCGGCCGACAATGGCCCGACCATGACGACCTTCGTGTTCCGCGTCCGCAACGTGCCGGCCGCGCTCTACAAGGCGATGGGCGGCTTCGCCACCAACGGCGTGAACATGACCAAGCTGGAATCCTACCAGCTCGAGGGCGAGTTCTTCGCCACCCAGTTCTATGCCGACGTCGAGGGCCACCCCGACCACGCCTCGGTGCGCCTCGCGCTGGAGGAGCTGGCCTTCTTCTCGAAGGAATTGCGCATCCTGGGGGTCTATCCCTCGCACGCCTACCGGCTGGCGCTGACCCGCTCCTGACGCGGGTGCCACAAACGAAAACGCCCGGGCATTGCCCGGGCGCGTCTGGACAAGGAAGGGGCCGGGAAGGACGGCCTATTCCGCCGCCGCCTCGCCGCCGAACTTGCTTTCCGCGTCTTCCATCGTCTTCAGCACGTCCGGGTGCGGCATGGAGATGATGTTGTAGCCGGAATCGACGAAGTGGACCTCGCCGGTGACGCCGGTGGAGAGGTCCGACAGCAGGTAGAGCGCGGCCCCGCCCACCTCCTCGATCGTCACCGTGCGCCGCAGCGGGGCGTGGCGCTTCTGGTAGTTGAACATCAGCCGCGCATCGGCGATGCCCGCCCCGGCGAGGGTGCGGATCGGGCCGGCGGAGATGGCGTTCACGCGGATGCCCTGCGGGCCGTAATCGGCGGCGAGGTAGCGCACGCTCGCCTCCAGCGCCGCCTTGGCGACGCCCATCACGTTGTAGTTCGGCATCACCCGGGTGGAGCCGCCATAGGTGAGGGTGATCAGCGAGCCGCCCTGCGGCATCAGCGCCGCCGCACGCTTCGCCAGCTCGGTGAAGGAGAAGCAGGAGATCACCATGGTGCGGGTGAAATTCGCCCGCGTGGTGTCGACGTAGCGGCCCTTCAGCTCGTTCTTGTCGGAAAAGCCGATGGCGTGGACCAGGAAGTCGATGGACCCCCATTTGGCCGCCAGCGCCGCGAACACGCTGTCGACCGAGGCAAGGTCCTCGACGTCGCAGGGCAGCACGGTATCGCTGCCGAGGCTTTCCGCCAGCGGCTTCACCCGCCGCCCCAGCGCCTCGCCCTGATAGGTGAAGGCGAGCTCGGCCCCCTGCGCCGCCAGCGCGCGGGCGATGCCCCAGGCGATCGAGTGATCGTTCGCGACGCCCATCACCAGGCCGCGCTTGCCGTTCATCAGGCTCATGGTGGTTCCTTCCGCGGCCGCGGCGGGGGGTGGGGTCACGCGTCGGGATGCTGGAGCACGAGCACCGCATTGGTGCCGCCGAAGCCGAAGCCGTTGGAGAGCACCCGGCCGAGCCGCACATTGTCGACCCGCTCCCGCGCGATCGGCATGTCGGCGAAGGCCGGGTCCATCTCCTCGATATGGGCGCTGGCGGCGATGAAGCCGTTCTGCATCATCAGCACGGAATAGATCGCCTCGTGAACGCCGGTGGCGCCCTGGGAGTGGCCGGTCAGCGCCTTGGTGGCGGAGATGGGCGGGCAGTCCGCGCCGAACACCGCGCGGATCGCCTCGATCTCCTTGAGATCGCCGATCGGGGTGGAGGTGGCGTGGGGGTTGATGTAGTCGATCGGGCCCTTCACGCCCGCGAGGGCGAGGCGCATGGCGCGCTCGGCGCCCTCGCCGGAGGGGGCGACCATGTCGGCGCCGTCCGAGGAGGCGCCGTAGCCGACGATCTCGGCATAGATGCGCGCGCCGCGGGCCTTGGCATGCTCCAGCTCTTCCAGCACGAGAACGCCGGCGCCGCCGGAGATGACGAAGCCGTCGCGGTTCTTGTCATAGGGGCGGGAAGCCACCGCCGGCCGGTCGTTATAGTCCGAGGACATCGCGCCCATGGCGTCGAACAGGCAGGACAGCGTCCAGTCGAGATCCTCGCAGCCGCCGGCGAAGACGATGTCCTGCTTGCCGTACTGGATCATCTCCGCGGCGTTGCCGATGCAGATGTTGGTGGTCGCGCAGGCCGCCGAGATGGAGTAGCTGGCGCCCTTGATCTTGTACCAGGTGGAGAGCGTCGCCGAGGCGGTCGAGCTCATCGCCTTGGGCACCGCGAAGGGGCCGACCCGCTTCGGGCTGCCGTTCTTGCGGGTGATGTCGGCGGCCTCGACGATGGTGCGGGTGGAAGCGCCGCCCGAGCCCATGATCAGGCCGGTGCGCTCATTCGAAATCTCGTGCGCCTCGAGCCCGGAATCGCGGATGGCCTGGTCCATCGCGACCTGGTTCCACGCCGTGCCGCCGCCGTGGAAGCGCATGGCGCGGCGGTCGACCATGGCGGTGGCGTCGAGCTGCGGCGCGCCGTGGACCTGGCTGCGGAATCCGTGCTCGACATAGCTTTCCGACCGGGTGATCCCGCTCTTGCCCTCGCGCAGCGACGCCAGCACCTCCTGGGTGGAGTTGCCGATCGAGGAGACGATGCCCATACCGGTGACGACGACGCGGCGCATGGTTCTTAATCCTTCCGTGACCGCCGCCGACACGCCGGATGTCTCCGGCGCCGTCGGCTGCGGCCGCCCTTCATGGTCAAATCCCCCGGCAGATGGCGCCGGGGCGAGGGGTTCACAAGGCCGGCCGCGCGATCAGCTCTGGAACAGGCCGACTTTCAGGTCGCCGGCGCGATAGATCACCTCGCCATCGGCCTCAAGCCAGCCATCGGCGATGCCGAGCACCAGCTTGGAGCGCATCACGCGCTTGAAATCGATGCCGTAGACCACCTTCTTCACGCTCGGCAGCACCTGACCGGAGAACTTGATCTCCCCGGCGCCCAGCGCCCGGCCACGGCCCGGCGCGCCGAGCCAGCCCAGATGGAAGCCGACCAGCTGCCACAGCGCGTCGAGGCCGAGGCAACCCGGCATCACCGGGTCGCCGATGAAGTGGCAGGCGAAGAACCAGAGGTCCGGCTTGATGTCGAGCTCGGCGCGGACATGGCCCTTGCCGGCCGGCCCGCCCGTTTCGGAAATCTCGGTGATGCGGTCGAACATCAGCATCGGCGGGGCCGGAAGCTGCGCGTTGCCCGCACCGAAGAGCTCGCCGCGCCCGCACGCGAGGAGGTCCTCATACCCAAAGCTCGATCGACGCTCGACCATCTTCCCTACGTCACCTTATTCTCGTTCGGATACCGCGTCCGTCCGCCGGCCCCGGCTCGCAGGCTTCCTAACACAGGGTTCCCGGCGCTCAAAGCCGCCTCGCCGCTCCGCCCCGGGGAGGCATTATGTCTCTGCCGTGACAGCCGGGAAGCCTGCGCAGGCGCCATTGTCGCCCGCCGGCGGCCCATCGACCGTCTCCCCGGCGGCTCGGCCAGCCCGGGCGGCGGCACCAGATTGGAATCATTCCTGTTATCCCGCGGCGGGTTGCGGCAGGTCCTGCCCCGAGGGTAATATGCCAGCCAACCAGAGTGCTGGGCGTCCGGTTGGGCAGCCGCAGCGTTCGTGTATGATAGGGTCTGGTGACGTCGGCGTCCTGCGGGGCGCCGAGACGCATCCTGCCCTCAGCCGACCCCGGAACGAGACATGAGCGAGACTGTTCGCACTGTGCAGATGGCGATGCCGCGCGTGGTGGTGGAGGATGCGGAGCCCGTGCTCCCGATCGCCCGGCTGCGCGATTCGGCGTCCGTCAGCCGCACGGGCTGCCCCTTCCACGACGTGCGCCACATGCTGCGCGAAGTCGGGCTGCGCCCCACCCGGCAGCGCCTCGCGCTCGGCTGGCTGCTCTTCGCCAAGGGCGACCGCCACGTCTCGGCGGAAATCCTGCACGAGGAAGCCATCAAGGCGCGCTTCCCGGTGTCGCTGGCCACCGTCTACAACACGCTGCACCAGTTCACCGAGGTCGGGCTGCTGCGCGAGCTCGCAGTGGATGGCTCCAAGACCTATTTCGACACCAATCCCTCCGACCACCACCATTTCTTCGTCGAGGGGGAGAACAACCTCGTCGACATTCCGAGCGCCGCGGTCGAGGTCGAGCGCGTGCCGGAGCCGCCGGAAGGCTATGAGGTCGCCCGCATCGACGTGGTGGTCCGGCTGCGGCCCAAGCGGCGGTCCTGAATCCCGCGCCGGCGCCCTCCAAGCGAGACGCCCTCGAAGTGAGACGCCCTCCGCGTGAAGCCCCCTCCGTGAAACGAGGCCGGTCGAAAGACCGGCCTTTTCGTTTGGAGGCCTGCCGGATGGGCTGGCCGACGTCCGCCCCGCCCGGCAGGATGAGTCGGCCCGGCCCACGCCGGCCTCACCCCTGCCGGACCACGGCGCCGATCACATTGACGACCAGCCGGGCCGCGGTCAGGGCGGAGAGACCATTCGTATCGGCGGGAGGATAGAGCTCGACGAGGTCGAAGCCGGCGATCTGCGCCCGCCGGCCCAGCCCGGCGATCAGGTCGATCGTCTGGGTATAGGTGAGCCCGCCCAGGGTGCGTGCCGCAACGCCCGGCATGATGCCGGGGTCGAGGCCGTCGCAGTCGAGCGTGACGACCACCCGCGCAGCTTCCGGGATATGGCGGAGGGCGGCCTCCACGCCGTGGGCATGAATCTCGCGCGCGGTCACGAAACGGCTGCCATAGCGCTGCGCCGCCGCCACCTCCTCGGCGCGGGCGCTGCCGACGCTGCGCAGGCCGACCTGCACCAGGCCGGCGACATGGGCCATCTCGCTCGCCCGGCGCATGGGGCTGGAATAGCCGTACCGCTCGCCCTGCACCTCGTCGCGCCAGTCGATATGCGCGTCGATCTGCAGAACCCACACCGGCCCGCGGTCGGCGAAGCCGGCCAGAAAGGGAATGGTCGCGGAGCAGGTGCCGCCCAGCAGGATCGGCACCGCCGGCAGGGCAAGGATGTCCCGCGTCGCCGCCTCGATCCGCGCCCGGTTGCCGGCATTGTCCAGCGCCACGGTGGGGATGTCGCCGATATCGATGCAGCTCTCCTCGCGGCCGTCGAAGAGCGGGCCGCCGAGGTCGAAATCCCAGTGCCCGCGCAGCGGCGCGTCTTCCTAGCTGGCGGCGCGGATGACGCCCGGTGCGAGGGCATGGCCGCTCCCCTCGCGCCCGGGATAGGCGGTGCCGTAGCCCGCGCCGAAGATCACCGCGCGGGGAAGACGGCCCTCGGCGAGCCGGGCGGGAAGGCCGAGAAAGCGGGGCGTGTCGGTCATGTCGGGTCCCTTCGGCTGGGGGGGGGGCATGGCCGCGTCGGGCGGTGGCGGCAGTCCGCCTTCTCCGGGCGAGAAGGCTCAGTCCGCCTGCTCCGGGCGAGAAGGCTCAGTCCGCCTTCTCCGGGCGAGAAGGCTCAGTCCGCCT
>CAZIXP010000080.1:0-10887 GCA_964543245.1 uncultured Starkeya sp. | reverse complement strand
GGGCGAGAAGGCTCAGTCCGCCTTCTCCGGGCGAGAAGGCTCAGTCCGCCTTCTCGCCGGGATAGACGCCCCAGAGCTTTTCCTGCTGGATGAAGCCGTCGAAATTGTCGCTGAAGAAACGGCACCACTGGCCGTCGCAATCCTTGATGTTGCCGAGCACGCCGGATTCCAGCCGCGCCTTCACGTCGGAATCGTCGCTCCGCCGGGCATAAAGCGCCACCGGGCCGTCCTTCTTCAGCCAGGAGCCGACCAGCGCGGTGCGCCGGCCCGACAGCATGGCATGGTATACCCAGCCCTCGGCGCCCTCGGAATCGCGGATGCGGCGCCAGTTCTCGAACTCCGCCGTCACCTCCACGGGAAGGCCGGCGCGGGTGAACACCCAGACCACCTCGTGGTCCTTGCTCGGGCCGGCCCGGACATTCACCTTGTCCGCCTTCAGGCTGAGGAAGCGCGGCATCGGCAGGCCGCTCTCCTTGCCGATCTGGGTGCCGGCGTTCTGCGCGGCGGCAGGGGCGAGGGCAGCCAGCGGCAGGGGGGCGAGCAGCGCGGCGAGCAGGAGGGCGAGCGCCGCCCGTCCCGCACGCGGGCGGCCGATCCGCGTCCGGGCCGGTGTGGGAAGACGGGCGCTGCGGCCGAAATCCGTGGAGCCAGGGGGAAGGGGCAAGGCCTGCCGGCACCTGTCGTCGCGCATGCTTCTCATCATCGTTACGTCCACCGCCCCGGGGACATGGAAACCCGACGGGGCTTCCCGTCAAGCGTGGCGCCGGGCAGGGCCCCGCGTTTTGTCTTTCCCCGACCCGTCTGGTATTGAACGCCGGTCCCGATCGCCGACAGTCTGGAGGCTTGGGGTTAACGGGACCTTGACCGTGCACGGGGAATGATCATGGCCCGCAAGAAGCCGCTCGTCGTCGTCACCCGGAAGCTGCCGGACAAGATCGAGACCCGGATGCGCGAGCTCTTCGACGCCCGGCTGAACGTGGAAGACCTGCCGCTCGACCGGGCGAAGCTGGCCGAGGCGGTCGCCATCGCCGACGTGCTGGTGCCGACCATCGCCGACCGCATCGACGCCGAGGTGCTGGCCCATGCCGGGCCGAACCTCAAGCTGATCGCCAATTTCGGCAATGGCGTCGACCATATCGACGTCGCCGCCGCCACCGAGCGCGGCATCACCGTGACCAACACCCCCGGCGTCCTCACCGAGGACACCGCGGACATGACCATGGCGCTGATCCTCGCCGTGCCGCGCCGCCTCACCGAGGGCGCGGCGATGCTGACCCAGGACGACGGCTTCTGGCCGGGCTGGTCGCCGACCTGGATGCTCGGCCACCGCATCTGGGGCAAGCGGCTCGGCATCATCGGCATGGGCCGCATCGGCCAGGCGGTGGCGCGGCGGGCCAAGGCGTTCGGGCTGCAGATCCATTATCACAACCGCCACCCGCTCCCCGCCCATATCGAGGAGGAGGTGGACGCCACCTATTGGGACAGCCTCGACCAGATGCTGGCCCGCATGGACATTCTCTCGGTCAACTGCCCGCACACCCCCGCGACCTATCACCTGCTCTCGGCCCGACGGCTGAAGCTGGTGCGGCGCGACGCCTACATCGTCAACACCGCGCGCGGCGAGGTGATCGACGAGTCGGCGCTGGCGCGGATGATCGAGACCGGCGAACTCGCCGGCGCCGGGCTCGACGTGTTCGAGCGGGAGCCCGCCGTGAGCCCCAAGCTGCTGAAGCTCGCCCGGCAGGGCAAGGTGGTGCTGCTGCCGCATATGGGCTCGGCCACGGTCGAGGCCCGCATCGACACCGGCGAGAAGGTGATCGTGAACATCCGCGCCTTCATCGACGGCCATCGCCCGCCGGACCGCGTGCTCGCCGCCATGCTATAGCCGCCCTCCGGCGCCGCGCCGTGTGGCGCGCCGGATACAGTGCCGCCGCCGGCTTGTGCTAGTTTGGCGGCGGTTCCAGCAGAGTTCCCTTTCATGCTCGCAACAGCGCTCCGGCGCAGCCGCTTCGGCGTGGTGCTCCTCCTGTCCCTCGTGATGGCGGCGTGCTCCTCGCTGCCGCGCACGCCCTACACCGCCGAGGACGCCGCGATGGGCGACCCGATGGGCATACCCGGGGTGCGGATGTGGGCGGACGCCTCGATCGCCGAGCTGACCCCCCAGCTCGCCCGGCTGCGCTCCATCCAGCGCGACGTCGCCATCCAGGACTACAACATACTGGCGATCTCGGGCGGGGGGCAGGACGGCGCCTATGGCGCGGGCGTGCTGAACGGCTGGACCAAATCCGGCAAGCGGCCGGAATTCGCCATCGTCACCGGCGTCTCCACCGGGGCGCTCACCGCGCCCTTCGCCTTCCTCGGCCCGGACTATGACGAGAAGCTCCGCAAGGTCTACACCGAGACCACGACGGACGACATCATCTCCGGCAACCCCATCGTCGGCCTTTTCAGCGAGGGCATCTTCCGCACCGACCCGCTGCGCGAGATGGTGGCGCGCTATTGCGACGAGCAGATGCTGGCGGAGATCGCCCGGGAGCACCGGCGCGGCCGCCGGCTCTACGTGCTCACCACCAATCTCGACGCCCAGCGCCCGGTGCTGTGGAACATGGGCGCCATCGCCGACAGCGGCAATCCGCGGGCGCTGGACCTGTTCCGTTCGGTGCTGGTCGGCTCCGCCAGCATCCCTGGCGCCTTCGCGCCGATGATGATCCCGGCCTCGCGCGATGGCCACGCCTTCGAGGAAATGCATGTCGACGGCGCGACCACCATGCAGGTGCTGACCGTGCCGACCAAGGTGGCCGCCGCCGCGGGCGACCTGTTCAACAAGGGCCGCAGCCGCAGCTTCTATGTGCTGCTGAACAAGAAGTTCGTGCCGGAATTCGACCTCACCCCGCGCTCGACCCTGCGCATCGCGGTGCGCGGCTTCGACACGCTGATGAAGGCCGACACCTTCGGCACCGTGCTGGACTCCTATAACTTCAGCAAGAAGTTCCGCTACCGCTTCCAGCTCGGCTTCATTCCCGCCGATTTCGCGGAGAAGCCGGACTCGGTCTTCGACAAGACCTACATGAACGCGCTGTTCAAGGTCGGCTACGAGGCCGGGCTGAAGGGCGGCGGCTGGTACAGCGAGCCGCCGGGGCTCTACAACTGAGGGACCGGCACCGCCGGCCGGCCGCGACGGCACGCGCCGCGGCCTTCCCGTCACCGCCGGTGGCGCTCCAGGTCGGTGATGCTGGGCGCGGTGCCGGTGAGCGGGTTGTCCGGGTCCCAGCCATAGTCCAGCGTCTCGAACCGCATGGTGAGCGCGTCGATCATCAGCAGCCGGCCGACCAGGCCCTGGCCGAAGCCGACGATGGCGCGGATCGCCTCCAGCGCCACCAGCGAGCCGGCGATGCCCGCCAGCGCGCCGAGAATGCCGGCCTCGGCGCAGCTCGGCACCAGCCCGGCCGGGGGCGGCTCGGGGAACAGGCAGCGATAGGTCGGGTTCGGCGTGCCGTCCGCCGCCGTCTCGTGCGGGCGCAGCGTGGTCACCGTGGCGTCGAACCGGCCGAGCGCCGCCGTCACCAGCGGCCGCCGCGCCAGCACCGCCGCATCGGCGACGAGATAGCGGGTGGCGAAATTGTCCGAGCCGTCGATCACCACATCCGCCGCCGCCATGCGGGCAAGGGCGTTATCGGCGCTGATCCGCTCCGGGATCGCCTCCACGTTCACATGCGGGTTCAGCGCCGCGATGGCGCGCGCCGCGCTCTCCGTCTTCGGAGTGCCGACGCCCTCGGTGGTGTGCAGCACCTGGCGCTGCAGATTGGAGAGCGAGACGACGTCGTCGTCCATCACCGCGAGGTGGCCGACGCCGGCCGCGGCGAGATACAGCAGCGCCGGGGCGCCGAGGCCGCCGGCGCCGATCACCAGCACCTTCGCCTTCTTCAGCTTCTGCTGGCCCGGCCCGCCGATCTCGGCGAGCACGAGATGGCGGGCGTAGCGCTCCACCTCCTCCGGCGAGAAGAGAGAAGCGCGGGGCGGGGCCGGCGGGGCGGGAGCATCGGTGATCATCGGCTTTATATAGCAGGCCCGCGGGCCGCCGCCACGGCAGGCGGAACGGGCGCGGCACTGCCGCGTTGAATCCGCCTCACCCCGGGGGCAGCAGCCATGGCCGTGCGCGCGAACTGGCGAGGTTTTCTCAAGGTCGCCGAGCTGACCTGCCCGGTCGGGCTCTACACCGCCGCCTCGACGTCGGACCGGGTGAGCTTCCACACGCTGAACCGCCGCACCGGCCACCGGGTGCACCGGCAGTTCGTCGACCGCGACACCGGCGCGGTGGTGGAGCGCGAGGAGCAGGTGAAGGGCTACGAGCTGGCACCCGACAGCTATCTCGTGCTCGAGCCGGAGGAGATCGCCGCTGCCGTACCCGACAGCGACAAGACGCTCGCGGTCGACAGCTTCGTTCCCTGCGCCGCGATTGACGACGTGTTCCTCGATCGGCCCTATTACCTCGCCCCCGGCCCCGGCGGCGCCGAGGTGTTCGCGCTGCTGCGCGAGGGGCTGCGCCGCGCCGGGGCCGCCGCACTCGCCCGCACCGTGCTGTTCCGCCGGGTGCGGACCGTGCTGATCCGCCCGCATGAGGACGGCATGATCGCGACCACCCTGAACTTCGACTACGAGGTGCGCTCCTCCCGCGAGGCTTTCCGCGATATTCCCACGCGCAAGATCGGTGGCGAGATGCTCGATCTCGCCCGCCACATCATCGCGACCAAGGCCGGCACCTTCGACCCCGCCGCCTATCACGACCGCTATGAGGAGGCCCTCGCCGAGCTGGTGCGCGCCAAGGCGGAGGGGCGCAAGATCGCGCCCCCGAAGCCGCGCCGTGAGGAAAAGGTGGTCGACCTGATGGAGGCGCTGCGGATGAGCGCGGGGCAGACGGAGGCGAAGGCCCCGGCGGCAAAGCGCACGCCAAGCCGCAAGACGGCTGCCGCCAAGACTGCCGCAGCGAAGACCGCCGCCGCCAAGGCGGCGGGCGGCGGGAAGGCGGGCGGCAAGAAGACTGGGGAGGCTGGAGCCGGAAAGGCGGCGGATGCCGGCGCCCCGCGCGCGCCCGGTACCAAGGCCGCGGTGCGCCCGCGCAAGAGCCGCACGGCGCGTGAGACCGCGGCGGCACCCCGCCGCAAGGCCGGCTGAGGAGAGGCCCCGCCATGGCGCTCGACACCTATCGCCGCAAGCGCGACTTCAGCCTGACGCCCGAGCCGGCCGGCCGGCCCCGGCGGCGCGGCAAGGCGGCCGCGGCCCCGGTGCAGGGCCATGCCTATCTCATCCAGAAACACGCCGCCCGCCGGCTGCATTACGACCTGCGCCTCGAACTCGACGGCGTCCTCAAGAGCTGGGCGGTGACCCGCGGCCCCAGCCTGCTGCCGGGCGAGAAGCGCCTCGCCGTGCATGTCGAGGATCACCCGCTGGAGTACGGGGATTTCGAAGGCATCATCCCCAAGGGCCAGTATGGCGGCGGCACCGTGGTGCTGTGGGATCGCGGCAGCTGGCGCCCGATCGGCGACCCGCACAAGGCCTACGCCAAGGGCCACCTCGAATTCGAGATCGACGGCGAGAAGCTCCACGGCCGCTGGCATCTCGTGCGGATGCACGGCAAGCCGGGCGAGCGCGGCGAGAACTGGCTTCTCATCAAGGGCGAAGACGATGTCGCCCGCACCCCGGACCAGCCCGACATTCTGGAGGAGCGGCCGGAATCGGTGAAGACCGGCCGGACAGTCGAGCAGGTTGCCCGTGACGCCGATGCCCGCTGGGACAGCAACGTCGGCGCGCTCGCGAGCGAGCCGGAGCGGGACGCGCCGGAAGCGGACACCCCCGAGGCCGACGCAGCGGAAACCGAGGCGGCAAAGCCCGACGCCGCGGAGCCGGACGCGACGACCAGGGGCCGACGCCGGTCCCGTGCCCCGGCGAAGGCCCGCGGCGCCGGCACGGCGGCCTCGGCACGGCCGCGCCGCAGCCGAGGGGCGGCCACGCCGGAGCCAGGGCCCACGCCCACGCCCACGCCCACGCCTCGAAAAACCGCCGCGCCGGCCCCCCTCAAGGGCGCCCGCACCGCTCCACTGCCGGACTTCGTGCCGCCCGCCCTGGCGAGCCTGGTCGCCAAGGCGCCGTCCGGGGCGCGCTGGCTGCATGAGATCAAGTTCGACGGCTACCGCATCGAGGCGCGCCTCGACCAGGGCGAGGTGCGGCTGCTCACCCGCACCGGGCTGGACTGGACCCACCGCTTCGGCACGGCGATCACGGAGGCGCTGGCAGCGCTGCCGGCGAAGGACGCGCTCATTGACGGCGAGATCGTGGTCGAGACCGGCGCCGGCGCCTCCGACTTCTCCGCCCTTCAGGCCGACCTGTCGGAAGGGCGCGCCGACCGCTTCGTCTATTACGTCTTCGACCTCCTCCACCTTGACGGGCAGGATCTCACCGGCGCGACGTTGGAGGCCCGCAAAGCCGCCCTGAAGGCGCTGGTGCCGGAGGGGGGCGTGCTGCGCTACAGCGAGCACTTCGACGAGGATGGCGCCATGATGCTGCGCCACGCCTGCCGGCTGAGCCTGGAAGGTGTCGTCTCCAAGCGCCGCGACGAGCCCTATCGCTCCGGCCGCGGCAAGGGGTGGGTGAAGTCGAAATGCTCCGCCCGCCAGGAGTTCGTCATCGGCGGCTTCGTGCCCTCCACCACCGACGCCCATGCCATTGGCTCGCTCGTCATGGGCGTGAACGGGGAGGACGGGCTGCGCCATGTCGGCCGCGTCGGCACCGGCTACACCGCCCGGGTGGCGCGCGACCTCTATCAGCGGCTCGTGCCGCTAGAGGTGAAGGCCAGTCCCTTCGCCAGCAAGCTGGAGCGTGAGCAGGCCCGCGACGTGCGCTTTGTGAAGCCGGAGCTCGTCGCCGAGGTGGAGTTCCGAAGCTGGACCGGCACCGGCCATATCCGCCACGCCGCCTTCCGCGGCCTGCGCGAGGACAAGCCGGCCGCGGAGGTGGTGGCGGAGGCCACCCCCGATGACGAAGCCACGGCGGGAGCGCGCCGGGCCCGCCCCCGCCCCGTCTCCGGCGTGACGCTCACCCATCCCGACCGGCTCTACTGGCCGGAGGACGGCGTCACCAAGGAGGGGCTGGCCGGCTACTACGCCGAGGTCTGGCGCTTCATCGCCCCGCACATCGTGGCCCGTCCCCTCGCCTTGCTGCGCTGCCCCGACGGCGTCGCCGCGCAGTGCTTCTTCCAGAAGCACGCCTGGCGGGGCATGAACCGCGCCATCCGCCAAGTGCGCGACCCCGGCGATCCGGGCGCGGAGGCGCTGCTCGCCATCGACGATCTCGACGGGCTGATCGCGCTGGTGCAGTCCGGCGTGCTGGAAATCCACCCCTGGGGCGCGCCGCTGGCCGATCTCGACCGGCCGGACACCCTCATTTTCGACCTCGACCCCGGCGAGGGCGTGGCGTGGGACGCGATGATCGCCGCGGCGCGGGAGGTGCGCGCGCGGCTGGAAGCGGCCGGCCTCGCCGCCTTCGTCAAGACCTCCGGCGGCAAGGGCCTCCACGTGGTGGCCCCGCTGGCGCCGAAGGCCGGCTGGGACGCGGCGAAGGATTTCGCCAAGTCGATCGCCGCCGCCATGGCCGCGGACGATCCCGCCCGCTTCGTGGCGGTGATGACCAAGGCCAAGCGCCCCGGCCGCATCTTCGTCGACTATCTCCGCAACGGCCGCGGCTCCACCGCCGTCGCCCCCTATTCCACCCGGGCCCGGGTCGGGGCGGCGGTGTCGATGCCGCTGGCGTGGGAGGAGCTCGGCCCGGCGATCGGCCCGGCCTTCTACACGGTGGAGAACGCCCCGATGCGGCTCGCCGGCCTCGACGCCGATCCCTGGGCGGATTTCCGCGCCGCCGCCGCGCCTCTGGAGGCGAAGACGCCAAAGAAGCGCCGCCGCCGCTGACGCCGCCGCCAGCGGCGCGTCAGCGTGCCGGCTTGCGCCCGCCCCCGGCCTTCTCGGCCGCAAGGCTCTTCTTCAGCGCGTCCATGATGTTGATGACATTGCCCGCCGGCGCCGGCTCCGCCTTTGGCCGGGAGGGCTTGCGGCCCTTCTTGCGGGAATCGATCAGCTTCTGAAGGCTGTCCTGCACCGGGTCGTGGGCGAGGCTGTCGTCCCAGTCGCGGGTGCGCCGGGCGATCAGATCGGTGACGAGGTCGAGCATCGCCGGCTCCGGCTCGGCGTCCGCGCCGGCGAAGAGGTCGCCGGCCGGGCGCACCTCCTCGCCATAGCGCAGCGTCCAGACCACGATGCCGCGCTCGCGCGGTTCCAGCAGCACCGCGCGCTCGCGGCGGTAGAGCACGAGCCGGGCAATGCCGACGGTGCGCGTCACCGCCATCGCCTCGCGGATGACGGAAAAGGCCTCCTCGCCCACCTTGTCGTCGGGCGCCAGGAAATGGGGGCGGTCATACCAGATCCAGCCGATCGAATCGGCCGGCACGAAGGTCTCGATGTCGATGGTGCGGGTGCTCTCCAGCGCCACCGCCTCCAGCTCCTCGTCCTCCAGCATCACATACTGGTCGGGGCCGGTCTCATAGCCCTTCACCTCGTCGTCCTCGTCGACGGGCTTGCCGGTCTCGGCGTCGACGTAGCGGGCCTCCACCCGGTTGCCGGTAGCGCGGTTGAGGGTGTGGAAGCGCAGCTTCCCGCTCTCCGAGGTCGCGGGCATCATCGCCACCGGGCAGGTGACGAGCGAGAGCTTGAGATAGCCCTTCCAGAAGCTGCGCGGCGCCATGGCGATCTCCCCGGGGCGCCGGCGGCGGCGCCACCGGGAGAACGGCGGAGCGCCCGCGGTGTTCCGGGCCGGCGCATCCAGCATCGAGCGGGGTCACGGCCCGATTTCGGCCTCCGGCTCGCGCAGAGCCGCGACCTTGGGCGCGCGCGTCGCCAGCGTCGCCCCGGCGACGATCAGCGCGGCGCCCAGCAGCGTGCCCACCGAGGGCACTTCGGCGAAGACAAACAGGCCGATCACCACCGCCCAGACGAAGGCGGTGTATTCCAGCACCCCCAGCCGGCTGGCATCCGCCCGGCCATAGGCCCAGGCCATGCACAGATGCCCGCAGGTGCCGAGCGTGCCCATGACGACGAACAGCAGGAACTGATGGCCATCCGGCATCACCCAGTGCAGCGCCGCCACCGGCGACACGAACAGGCAGGCGAAGATGTTCTGCAGCAGCACGATGGTCGGCACCGGGTCGCGCGCCGCGCGCGACTTCAGCGCCACCATCGACACGGCATAGGACACCGAGGAGACCAGCGCCGACAGCGCGCCGAGCAGGCTTCCCGCGCTGGAGCGCGAGAGCTCGTCGCCCAGCACCACCAGCACCCCGCCGAAGCCGAGCGCGAGGGCGAGAGCCACCGAGCCGGACGGCCGCTCGCCGAGCGTGAGCCGGGCGAACAGCGCGATGAGGATCGGCGAGGTGAAGGACAGCGCCATCGTCACCGCCAGCGGCAGCGTCGCCAGCGCGTAGAAGAAGCTCACCGCGGTGACGGTGACGACCACGCCGCGCCAGCCATGCGGGCGGATGGTTGCGAGCGTCGGGCGGGGCGTGCCGGTGACGAGGAAGACCAGCGCGGCGGAGGCGATGCCGAAGAAATATCTCAGCATGACGACCTGGGCGGTGGGGAAATCCGCCGAGACCAGCTTGATCACCCCGTCCATGCAGGTGAGCAC
Source organism: uncultured Starkeya sp. (assembly GCA_964543245.1). Lineage (GTDB taxonomy): Bacteria > Pseudomonadota > Alphaproteobacteria > Rhizobiales > Xanthobacteraceae > Ancylobacter. The sequence goes on along the minus strand of CAZIXP010000080.1, from coordinate 1,161 downwards.
GCCGATGCCGCCGACGGCGACCAGAACGGGGGCGAGGGAGGCTGCAGGCCGGCTCATGCTCCGGCCCCCGTGCGGTGATTCGGCACCACCGGGGGGCGGTCGAACGCGTGGGAAAGCCGGGAAGAGGTGCCGGCAGGGGCGAGGAAGCACCCGCCACCGGCGTGGAACGCGGCGGCAGGCAGGCGGAACTCGGTCACGGGATGGAATCTCCGGCCCCTTGGGGGAGCCTGAATCGACGCGGCAACGAGGCCGGACTATGGTCGGCGGGGAACGAAGCGTAAAGCTCCGCATCATACGTTTATGGTGAACCTCACTTCGCGTTCTGCCGATCCATGCCTCCTGTCCCCCGCCCTCTGAGTCCGGCCTTCCGTGCCCCGGAGTCTTCGATGAACTGCTACCCCCGTCCGATGCGAGGCGTTGTTGCCGGCGCGATTGCCCTTCTGGCCGCGGCCTGCGCCGGAGGCAATCAGCCGCCGCCGCCCCAGGTGCCTGCCGGGCCGGCCTATTCCTCGCCGATCACCGCCGCGCAGCTTGAAGGCAAGTGGGGTCTCGCCGCCTATCACCGTCCGGAAGACGCCGCCCGCACCGAGCAGCAGGCGCAGCAAGGCTGCCGCCAGCCTTACGTGATCAGTAGGGGGCCGTCGAACGGCTTCATGATGTATCTCGCCGACCAGTCGCAGCCCTCGGAGCTCGTCTCCAAGCAGAACCCGCCCGGCCCGATCTATATCGGCCTGCCGGACGAGCCGCCCGGCGGCGACGGCGACCGCGAGGTTCTGCGTTTCGACGGTCAGGTCCTGGTGCTGAAGTGGCTGGATAAGGAAGTCGCCGGCCGTTATGGCACCATGGTATATGTGCGCTGCGCGCCTTGAGGTGGCTGATGGCCATGGGGAACGGACTGTGGAAAGGGCGCCGCCCCGTTGACGCGGCGACGATCGGCGACGGCCGGCGCCCGGGCGTCGGGGGCGGCCGGATTCTCGCGCGCGCCGGCACGGCGCTCGGCCGCGGGACGGTGGCGCTCGTCCTCGCCGGGCTCGCCATGCTCGCGCTTGCGCCGGCCCCGGCGAGGGACCAGGCCTCCGGCTATGGTTATGGCTATGCCCCGGGGGCGGGTTATGGCGCCGCCCCGGCACCCGCGCAGCGGCCGTGGCAATACAGCTCGCG
>CAZIXP010000079.1:6050-18447 GCA_964543245.1 uncultured Starkeya sp. | reverse complement strand
GGCTGGTGCGCCGCGCTCGGCCAGCCGATGCTGGTGCCGCAGGCCGGCGGCGGCTACAGCCCCGCCGGCGCCATGCTGGGCCCGCTGCCGGTGGCCGAGCCGGCGGGACGGCGCGGCCGACGGGCCGCGCTCCGGCACCGGCGCCCCAGCGTGTTCCGCCGCCGCAGCCCCGGCCATCCCCTCGCCGCGCGGCCGCGGCCGCGGCCGGGTCCGCGCGCCGCCGGCGGGGCATAGCCCCAGAGCACGATTGCAACCGCCGCCGCCGGCCCTAAGCTCGCGCGGCGGCCCGTACCGCCCGTCCACACCGTGAGGCCCGTCGTGACCCCTGCCCGTCTTGTTCCGGCCGCCGCGCTGGCCGCCGCCCTGCTGACCGCCGCGCCGCTGACCGCGACGCCCGTGCTCGCCGGCCCCTGCGCCGAGAAGATCGCCGTGCTGCAGGCGGTGGTCGACAACGTGCTCGACACCACCGCCGGCCGCGGCGGCACCGCGCCGGAGAGCATCGACGCGCTGCTCGACCGCCAGCCCACCCCGGCCTCGATCGCCAAGGCGGAGATCCGGCTCGGCGAGGGCGCCGCGCCCGACAAGGCGCTGCACGAGCTGGAAAAGGCCCGGGCGCTGGACGCCGCGGGCGATACCGAGGGCTGCAAGGCCGAGCTCAAGAAGATCCTCCGTCTGCTCGGCGCCACGGCGGACTGAAGCGCAGCCGCGCCGCGGGTTTCTCCGGGCCGGAGGCGCCTCAGACGTACCCCGCGTCAGCCGCGCCCGCGTCAGCCGCGCCCGCGGGCGGCGCGGGTGGGGCGCACCTGCCGCTCGAGCCAGTTGGCGATCTCCCGCACCTGCTCGTCGCGGCGCATCAGGCTGTCGCCGATGCCGTATTTCCAGCCGAGCCGGGGATCGCCCGGTCGCGCCTCCAGCGCCTCAAGGTCCGAGGTGAAGGCGTCGCGATCGGCGACATCGGCGAAGAAGCCCTCCTCGAACACCGCATCGCCGATCCGGCGGATGATCGCGGCCATCTCGCGGAACGGGTATTCCGGGTGGTACTGCACCCCCCACGCCACGCCGGCGCCGTGGCGGATCTCCGCCGCCTGCACCGTGCTGTGGCCGTTGGTCGCCAGCAGCTCGGCCCCGGCGGGCAGGGTTTCGACCTCGTCGAGATGCACCGTCATCGCCTCGAACACCGCGGCCTTGCCGGCATAGAGCGGGTGCCGCGCCCCGGCGGGCGTCACCTGGATGCGGCGGCCGAAGCCGAGCTCGCGGCCGCGCGGGTTTTTCCGGACGGCGCCGCCGGCCGCCACTGCCAGCACCTGGAGACCCCAGCAGCTGCCGAACAGCGGGGTGCCGCTGGCGAAGCCGGCGCGGATCAGCTCCACCTGCCGGGCGATCTCCGGACCGCCATTGTAGATGTTGAGCGAGGAGCCGGTGATGGCGATGCCGTCATAGCCGGCAAGGCCGTCCGGGTCGGGCAGGTTCGCGCCGGCATCGGCGGGGTAGCAGATATCCACCACCGCCCCCGGCAGCAGCTGGCGCAGCAGGCGGGCATAACCTTCGCTCGGCGCCTCGCCGCCAAACAGCGTGTGGCGACCGCGCGCCGAGGCGGTGTTGCCTTCGACGACGAGCAGACGGGCGGGGCGGGCAAGGACGGTTGCGTGCGGCATGGCGGGATCGTGGGTCAACGGCGGAACGCGCGCGGCGGTTCCGCCGGCAGCGGCTTAAAACCCGGCGCCGCGGCGAAATCGCGGCATCGGTGGGCCATTCCTCATTCCGCCGCCGGGCGCGGGCCCGGCACCGCCTCCCCGGCCGGCGGCCCGCCCCAGGCCCGCAGGAAGCCGTCGACCATATGGGTGACGACCTCGACGATCTTCGCCTCGTCGGGCGGCGGCATGTTGGCGAACAGCATGGGCATCACCACCGGGGCGTGGCAGCCGACGAGGAACTGCCAGGCGCTCAGCTCCGGCGCCGGCAGAACCAGCTCGCCGCGCTGCTCGCGCCGGCGCAGCCATTCCGCCAGCCTGATAACGCCGGCGGTGGGGCCGGAATCAAGGAACTGCCGGCCGATATCGGGAAAGCGGTCCGCGATCGAGATGACGATGCGCAGAACCGCGACATATTCCGCCCGGATCATCGCGTGAACATAGCTGCGCCCCACCCGGAACAGCGCGGTGCGCACGTCGGCATCGTCGTCCACCTCGAAGATGCGCTCGGCGGTCTGGGTACACTCCTCGTCCACCAGCGCCGAGAACAGCTCCTGCTTGGAGGTGAAATAGACGTAGAGCGTGCCTTTCGACACCCCGGCGGCGCGGGCGATCTCCGCCATGCGGGCGCCGTCGAAGCCGAGGGCGAGGAAGACGCCGCGGGCGCCGTCGAGAATCTGGCGACGCTTCTCGGGGTCGTGGCCGCCGATCGGCGCCTCGACATGACATTCCTGGCACACGGTCATAAGGCGCGGGTCGGCCCTTCGGGGAAGCGCAGGCCGCGACTGCGACAATGCGGCCCACCGACTTAGCCAGAGGAGCCGGCCGCGCACAAGCCCGCCCCGAGCGTCACATCTTTTTGACCGAACTGTTCGGTTTAATCTTGAAGCCCGTCCGGGAAGCCTCTATGAAGGGATCAACCGCGAAGGAGACGCGGGGGCTCCCGCAAGCCTCCGGCCACGTTTCCTTCGATGGTAGAGGGAGGAGAGCGAATCCGCCCCCCAAGCTCTCCTCCCTCAGCCCTCTTCGCTCCCCCTTGCCGCCCCCACGCCGCGCTCCGGCGCCTCTCGCGGTCCGCGGTCGGGGGCATGGACCGGCCCGGCCCGCCCTGCTTTCGGGCGGCGCCCGGCCCCGCTGGCGGCAGAAAACCCCCGGTTCCAGCGCGCGCCCTCTGGCGTTTCCGGCCTTTCACCCCATCTGGTAGGACCATGTGGCGCCCCGCGCGGTGTCACCGCTCGGCGTTCCCCTGTGGCGTTCCCACTTGGCGTTCCCACGCGGGCGGGGTATTGGTGCCCGCTCGTCGTCGCGCGGCTGCCGAACGTCACATGCTTTTCCAGCGTCCAGATGCTGCGCCAGGGTCGCGGCCACGCAGGCCCCGCGCTTGCATGCGCCAGCCTTCGGACGGCTCTCGGTCAGGGTCGTGTTGAGACCATCATGTCCGAATCCATGTTCGAGAGGAAAGGGCGCTCCGTGCCTTTCGCCGCCGAGATCGCCGCCCTGGGGGTGGTGTTCGGCGACATCGGGACGAGCCCTCTCTATGCCTTCCGCCAGGGCCTGCTGGCGGTCGGCGAGAACAGCTTCACCACGGCGGACGTGCTCGGCCTGCTGTCGCTGATCACCTGGGCGGTCATCCTTTCCGTCACCTGCAAATATGTCCTGCTGGTGCTGCGGGCGGACAATGACGGCGAAGGCGGCATCCTCGCCCTGCTCACCCTGCTGGACCTCCAGCGCAGCGCCGTGGGCGGGCGGATGTGGCTGCTGGTGGTGGGCCTCGTCGGCGGCGCCATGCTGATCGGCGACGGCGTGCTCACCCCCGCCATGTCGGTGCTTTCCGCCATCGAGGGGCTGGAAGTGGTGGCCCCGGCGCTCGACCACTGGATCGTGGCGGCGACGGTGCTGGTGATCCTCGGCGTCTTCCTCTCGCAGCAGGCCGGCACCGAGAAGATCGGCGCGCTGTACGGGCCGATCATGCTGGTCTGGTTCATCACGCTGGGCGGCATCGGCATCCACGGCATCATCCAGGCGCCGCACGTCCTCATCGCGGTGGACCCCCGCCACGGCATCATGCTGCTGGTGGAGCATCCCTTCCTCGCCGGCGCCATCCTCGGCGCCACCTTCCTCGCCATCACCGGCGGGGAGGCGCTCTATGCCGATCTCGGCCATTTCGGCCGCCCGGTCATCACCCGGGCCTGGCTGTTCGTGGCAATGCCCGCGCTGCTGCTGAACTATTACGGCCAGGGTGCCACGGTGCTGGTGGACCGCAACGCGGTGCGCAACCCCTTCTACGACCTGTCGCCGGATATCATCGACGTGCCGCTGCTGTTCCTCGCCGCGGCGGCCACCATCATCGCCTCGCAGGCGATCATCACCGGGGTGTTCTCGCTGGCCAAGCAGGCGATCGAGCTCGGTTATCTCCCGCCGATGCGGGTGCGCTACACCAGCGAGCACAACGACCAGCACATCTATATCGGCCGGCTCAACTGGCTGCTGATGCTGGCCTGCATCGCGGTGGTGGTGTCGTTCGGCTCCTCCGACCGGCTCGCCTCGGCCTATGGCATCGCGGTCGCCATGGCCATGGTCTCGACCACGGTGCTGTTCGTCGCCTATGTCCGGCGGAGCTGGCAATGGCCGCTGCCGCTGCTGGTGCTGCTGGCGGGCAGCCTCGCGGTGATCGACATCTCCTTCGCCCTCGCCAACCTGACCAAGCTGCACGACGGCGGCTGGCTGCCGGTCGCCATCGCCGCCGTGGTGCTGGTGGTGATGGTGAGCTGGCGGCGCGGGCTGGAAGGGCTCGGCATCCAGCAGCGGCGCTTCACCGAGCCGCTCGACGAGTTCATCTCGCGCGGCCGGCCGGCCGGCTGCGCCACCAGCCACCGCACCGCGATCTTCCTCTCCCGCGCCGGGGCGATGACGCCGGTGGCGCTCAGCCGGCTGTCGAGCCTGCTCGACGTGCGCTTCTCCAAGGTGGTCATCGTCTCGGTGTGGATCGCCTCGCGCCCCCGCGTGCCGGTGGACGACCGGGTCCGCGTCACCGCGCTCGACGCCGAGCATGTGCGGGTGGACCTGCGCTTCGGCTACATGCAGCAGATCGACGTGCCCGCGGTGCTGGACCCGGCGCTGCACGCCCAGGGCGTCGACCCCGACGATTCGGTCTACCTGATCGGCCACGAACGAATCGTGCCGCCCGACGAGATACGTGCGATTCGCGACGTGCTCGCCCATATATTCGCTTTCCTGGCGCGCAACGCCGAGCGGTCGGTGGACCGTTTCGGCCTGCCGCGGCCGCGCACGATCGAGATCGGCTATCCCGTCCGCCTCTGAGGCGGCCGCGGGCCGGCCGGCGGAGGGCCTTGCCATCGCCTTGAACTGCGACGAAAAGACCCCACCCCTCCGGGCGGGGGCGGCACGCCGCGCAAAGCGCGCGTGTTACCAAGGCAGGACGACGAACTTCCGGTACGTCAACCGCAACGCGGCGGCGGCCCGGCACATGACGGCAGACGAAGCGGCCGGCAGGTCCCTGGACCGGCACGGCATGGGCAAGTTGAAGGCATGGGCAAGTTGAAGGCCATCGGTGCATTCCTGCGGGACAGGGTCGGCTGGCACGGGCTCGGCGTCATCGCCAGCCTGGTGATCATCGGCATCGCCGCCACCGTGCTCTACGAGATGCTGCGGAACATCCGCCCGCACGAGGTGCTCGCCGCCCTCACCGCGACCGACCCCTGGCGCATCGCGGTGGCCGCGGGCTGCGTGGCGGCGGCCTATTTCACCCTCACCTTCTACGACTGGTTCGCCCTGCGCACCATCGGGCGGCCGCACGTGCCCTACCGGGTGGCGGCGCTGGCTTCCTTCACCTCCTATTCCATCGGCCACAATGTCGGCTTCTCCGCCTTCACCGGCGGCACGGTGCGCTACCGCATCTATTCCCGCTACGGCCTCGGCGCGGTGGACGTGGCGAAGCTGTGCTTCGTCACCGGCCTCACCTTCTGGCTCGGCAACGTCACCATCCTCGGCCTCGGCATCACCATCGAGCCCTCGGCGGCGAGCGCGGTGGACCAGCTGCCGGCCTGGATCAACCGGCTGATCGGCATCGGGCTGCTGGCCGGCCTTGTCGGCTATGTCACGTGGGTCGGGCTGAAGCCGCGCCGCATCGGCATCGGCAAGGCGCACTGGACCGTCACCCTGCCCGGCGCCCGGCTCACCGCGCTGCAGATCGGCATCGGCATCGTCGACCTCGCCTTCTGCGCCGCCGCGATGTACGTGCTGATGCCGCAGCAGCCCTATATCGACCCGATCGCGCTCGGCGTGGTGTTCATCTCGGCCACGCTGCTGGGCTTCGCCTCGCACGCCCCGGGCGGGCTCGGCGTGTTCGACGCGGCGATGCTGGTGGCGCTGTCGCAGTTCGACCGCGAGGCGCTGCTCGGCGCGCTGCTGCTGCTGCGTCTGCTTTATTACGTCGTGCCCTTCGCGCTGGCGCTGGTGCTGCTCGGGGTGCGGGAGGTGCTGGTGAACCGGGCCGACCGCCGCAACCCGCCGGCCGTGCCTGCTGGCGCCGCCGCCGCGCCGACCGTGCTGCACCCGGCGCCCGCGCCGGACGGCGCTCGGGAACCGGAAGCCGCGGGCGAGCCGCGCCGCGCCGCGCGCTGATCCATCCTCGCCCGCTCACCCGGCGGGCCCCGTCGCGGGATCGCTCGAATGCCGTGCACGCCGCGGCGGGTGCTTTCATTTGCCGGGCGAGCCGGGGAGGGCGTTCATTTGCCGCGCAAGGCGCGGCAGGGTGCTCAGCGGCCGAGGCCGGGCAGCATGTTCTCGAGGCCCAGCAGCCCTTCCATGCTTTTCGGAATGTGCCGCACCTTCACCCCCGGCGGCAGGTTCATGCGGCCGGGGTCCTGCGGCCCGCGCACCACATGGGTGGCCTCGAACAGGGTCTGCGGCTGGTCGCGCAGGAAGGTCTGCGCCCGCACCACGATGCCGTCCGGCGTGACGCAGGCATCCACCGTGCCGGAGCTCGTGGTGGTGCGCCAGACGTCGCAGATCTCGTTCGCCACCCGGTCACGATGCCGCCATTCGCCCTCCTCCGGCAGGTTCAGGAAGAGGTAGTCGCGCGGCAGGTCGAGCTCGATCGCGTTGCCGCGCAGGCCCTGGATATCGGCCAGCACCACCAGCTTCTCCTTGCCGCGGTCGAGGAAGCCGATCACCGCCCCCTTGCCCGCCAGCCCGACATCGACGCGCAGCCGGCGGCCGGAGGCGGCGATGTCGAGCAGCACATTGTCGGCCGCGACCCTGCCGGACACGGCATAATCGCCCTGCGGCGCCGGGATCGGGTCGGCCGCCGCCGGCGACGCGCACAGGCCGGCGGCGAGCGCGAACGCGCCGGCGACGGCCTGGCCGCGCAGCGTGCTCATGCCCCGGCCTTCCCGCCCGCCTCGCGGGCGAGATAGGCGGCGCCGTCGAGCACAATGGCCGGGTCCGGCACCCCGATGACGCGGTCGTCCCGCCCCTCATAGGGCAGATGCGCGAGCAGGTGGCGGATGGTGCCGAGCCGGGTGCGCATCTTGTCGTTGGCCAGCACCGCGGTCCACGGCGCCTGCGGGCGATGGGTCGCCTCGATCATGGTGTCGCGGGCCCGGGAAATGGCGTCCCAGCGCGCCGGGGCGGCGAGGTCGACCGGGGAGAGCTTCCAGCGCTTCAGCGGGTCCTTCTGCCGGTCGAACAGCCGCTTCAGCTGCATCTCGCGGCCGATGTCGAGCCAGAACTTGAACAGGCGGATGCCGTCTTCCGCCAGCATGGATTCGAACACCGGGGTCTGTTCGAGGAAATGCGCGGTCTGCAGCGGGGTGCAGAACCCCATCACCGGCTCCACCACGGCCCGGTTGTACCAGGAGCGGTCGAAGATGACGATTTCGCCGCGGCTCGGCATGTGGGCGACGTAACGCTGGAAATACCACTGGCCGGCCTCGGCCTCGGTCGGCTTGGCCAGCGCCACCACCCGCACCGAGCGGGGGTTGAGATGCTGCGTCACCCGGTGGATGGTGCCGCCCTTGCCGGCGGCGTCGCGGCCCTCGAACACGATGGCGACGCGCTCGCCGGTGTCGCGCACCCATTTCTGCACCTTCAGCAGCTCGATCTGCAGCGCGGTCAGCTCGTGCTCATAGGTCTTGCGCTTGGGGCGGTCGGGATAGGGGTAGGCGCCGCTGCGATAGGCGGCGCGGGCGATCAGCGGGTCGAGCGCGGGCGCCTCCAGCGAGAACGAGGCCAGCGCCCGGCCCAGCGCGTCCGCGGTGCCCGAGCCGGCATCGCCCTTGCTGGCCGCGCCCTTCTTGTTCCCGTCCTTGCCGCCTTTGGCCTTGCCGCTCTTCCCGCCCGCGGCGTCATCGCCCAGGGCGGCCGCATCGTCGGTCGGGGATGCCGCGCTGGCGCTGCGCGCCATTTCGGCGGCCGGCAGAGGCTCGGCCGGAGGTGCCGCGACCGCGCTCACCGCGGCGGCGGCGGCCGCCAGCGCGGCGCCGGCCCGTGCCAGTTCCGCCTGCGGCAGCTGCGCGGGCGCCACCCCGTCGGCCGCCGGCCTGTCCTTCCTGCTGCCGCGCGCACGCGGCCGGGGCTCGGTCTTCGCCATCGTCACCACTGATTTTTGACGTCTCGCACGGCACGGGCCGTGCTCGATCCCGTAAGCATACGTATCAAGTCATACCTACCAGCAGTGCCGGTCATGGCCAACCGACGCGGCCGGAACGGACACGGAGCCGGCAGCGGCACGTGACATTTGGGCCGCGGGGCGGAAAATGACGGGCGTGCCGCGGGGCGGCAGGCACGCGACAGGAAAGCAGGACAGAAACCGGGGCGCACGCGTCACGCCAGGTTCAACAAAGCTGTGCGAGTATCGTTCATGTCCTATCGCGATTCGGCCCCACCCTCCGATGAGTCGCTCTCGTCGCGTCTTGCCGCGGCGCGCTGGGTACTGATCGCCGGTTTCGCGGGCCTTGCCGCCGCGGTGATGGCCGACGGCGTCAATGTCGCGGTGGCTCTCTTCATTGCCGGCCTGCTGCTGCTGGGCGCGGCGATGCCCGGCCGGCGCCGCCCGGTGGCCGCCGCGCTCGCCCGCTTCGCCGGGGAAAGCCGGCTGTCCGCCCCCGCCCCGATCGAGAACCGGCTCGCCGCGCTGGTGCGGGCGCTGCCGGAGGCGGCGATGCTGCTCGATCCCCGCGGCACCGTGCTGGTGGCCAACCAGCAGGCGTCGAGCACCGTGGCGAGCGTGCGGGTCGGCGATCCCGTCTCCTTCGCGGTGCGCGTGCCCGAGGTGCTGGAGGCGGTGCGCTTGGCCAGCGCCGACGGCGAGTCCCGGCGGGTTGAGTTCGTCGAGCGGGTGCCGATCGACCGCTGGCTCCAGGCCGTCATCGTGCCCATCCGCTTCGGCGCGGGCGACCGGCGCCAGCCGGACGCGACCCTCCTCACCTTCCGCGACCTCACCCAGCAGCGCCGGGTCGAGCAGATGCGGGTGGACTTCATCGCCAATGCCAGCCACGAGCTGCGCACCCCGCTGGCCTCGCTCTCCGGCTTCATCGAGACGCTGCAGGGGCCCGCGCGCAACGACACCGCGGCCCGCGAGCGCTTCCTCAAGATCATGGCGGAGCAGGCGCGGCGGATGTCCCGGCTGATCGACGACCTGCTGTCGCTCTCGCGCATCGAGATGTCGGCGCATGTGCGGCCGGAGGCCGAGATCGACCTCGTCGCGGTGATCGGCCATGTCCGCGACACCCTCGGCCCGCTGGCGCGCGAGCGCGGCGTGACCGTGCACTTCGCCCAGCCGCCGGCGGCGGTCATGGTGCGCGGCGACCGCGACGAGCTGATCCGGGTGTTCGAGAACCTGGTCGAGAACGCGCTGAAATATGGTGGCACCGGCGAGCGGGTGGACATCGCCCTCACCCGCGACGGGCCGGAGGAGGTGGTGGCGAGCGTGCGCGATTACGGCCCCGGCATCGCCCCCGAGCACCTGCCCCGCCTCACCGAGCGGTTCTACCGGGTCGACACCGCCCATTCGCGCGAGCAGGGCGGGACCGGGCTGGGCCTTGCCATCGTCAAGCACATCGTCGCCCGCCATCGCGGGCGGCTCCTCATCGAGAGCCGGCCGGGGGAGGGAGCGACCTTTGCCGTGCGGCTTCGCGGACGCTTCGTTGACGCGCCTCAAAGCGGCGTGAGTACAGCGGCTTAGGCTGTCATAGAGGCGTCATTCACCCGTCATAGAACCTTGGCGCCGTACGGATACTAATCCCCGCGTGATCGCTTTCCGTCGCCTCCGGCCCCGACCGGAACGCAACCGGACTCACGAGCCAAGGAGAAGACCTTTGAAAATCGCACATATTCTCGGCGCCGCCGCCCTCGTGGCCGGCAGCGTGTTTTCGGGCGGCGTGTTCGCTGCCGACATCAATGGCGCGGGCGCTTCCTTCCCGGCTCCCGCCTATCAGGCGTGGGGCGCCGCCTACAAGGCGAAGACCGGCACCGGCGTGAACTATCAGTCCATCGGCTCGGGCGGCGGTCAGAACCAGATCATCAACCGCACCGTCGACTTCGGCGCCTCCGACGCCCCGATGGCCGACGACAAGCTGGCGACCAACAACCTGCTGCAGTTCCCGACCGTGATCGGCTCGGTCGTCGCGATCGTGAACGTCGATGGCGTCGAGGGCCTCACCCTCTCCGGCCCGGTGATCGCCGACATCTACCAGGGCAAGATCACCAAGTGGAACGACGCCAAGATCGCTGAGCTCAACAAGGGCAAGAAGCTGCCCGACGCCGCGATCGTCCCGGTCTACCGTTCGGACAGCTCCGGCACCTCCTACGTCTTCACCTCCTACCTCGCCTCCGCCAGCGCCGACTGGAAGTCCAATGTCGGCGCCGCCACCTCGGTCCAGTGGCCGACCGGCGCGGGCGCGAAGGGCAATGAAGGCGTTGCCGGCACCGTGAAGAACACCAAGGGCGCCATCGGCTACGTCGAATACGTCTACGCCGCCGCCAACAAGCTCTCGACCACCGACCTCGTGAACAAGGCCGGCAAGGTGGTGAAGCCGGAAGTCAGCACCTTCACCGCCGCGGCCTCCGCCGCCGACTGGAAGGGCGCCAAGAACTTCAACGCCTCGATGATCGACACCGCCGGCGCCGACGCCTGGCCGATCGTCTCCGCCACCTTCATCCTGCTGCCGAAGAACCCCACCAACGGCGCGCAGTCGGCCGAGGTCATGAAGTTCTTCGACTGGGCCTATGGCAAGGAAGGCGACGAGATCGCCGAGAAGCTGCACTACATCCCGCTGCCGGACGCCGTGATCGATGACGTCCGCAAGGCGTGGGCTTCCGAAGTGAAGGCCGACGGCAAGGCCGTCTGGACCAACTGATCCTCCGACGTGTCGGGCGGCGCCATCGCGCGCCGCCCGACTCCGTTCGACCCACGGCCCTCTCGTAGTATGGTTGACGCCCGCAGGCCCGCGCCTGCCGCGCCGCGCCAAAGGATCAGTTTGTCATGGACGCCACGCTCAGCGGCACGCCGGCCGGCCAGGTGCTCGCTCAAAAGCCGACCGGCCGTATCAGCGACCCGATCTTCGTCGGCCTGCTCTGGGCCAGCGGCATCTTCGTTCTCGTTCTCCTCGGCCTCATCATCGCGATGCTGTTCGAGGGCGGCTTTCCCGCCCTGCGCGAATTCGGCATCCAGTTCCTGTGGTCGACGGCGTGGAACCCGGTCACCGAGCGCTTCGGCGCCGGCGTCATGGTGTTCGGCACCCTGTTCAGCGCGGTGATCGCGGTCATCGTCGCCCTGCCGCTTTCCTTCGGCATCGCCTTCTTCCTCACCGAGATCGCCCCCGGCCCGCTGCGGCGGCCGATCGGCGTCGCGGTGCAGCTTCTGGCGGCCATCCCCTCCATCATCTACGGCATGTGGGGCTTCTTCGTCGTGGTGCCGCTGATCGCGGCCTATGTGCAGCCCCCGCTCATCGAGTGGCTCGGCCCGCTGCCGGTGATCGGCGCGCTGTTCCAGGGCCCGCCGCTGGGCGCCGGCATGCTGACCGCCGGCCTCATCCTGGCGCTGATGATCGTGCCCTTCATCACCGCGATGTTCGTCGAGGTGCTGGAATCGGTGCCGCCGATGCTCAAGGAATCCGCCTATGGCGTCGGCGCCACCACCTACGAGGTCTACAGCAACGTCTCGGTGCCCTATGGCCGCACCGCCATGGTCGGCGCGGTGATGCTCGGCCTCGGCCGCGCGCTGGGCGAAACCATGGCCGTGACCTTCGTCATCGGCAACGCGACCCGCATGTCGGCCTCGCTGTTCGCCCCGGGCGCGACCATCGCCTCGACCATCGCCAACGAGTTCCCCGAAGCGTCGATGGGCTCGCTGAAGCTCCAGTCGCTGCTCCAGCTCGGCTTCATCCTCTTCGTCATCTCCTTCATCGTCCTGGCGCTCTCCCGCGTGCTGGTGCGCTCGAAGCTCAAGTCCTGATCGGAGGGCTCTCTCAATGGCATCGCTCGCCCGACGACGCGCGACCGACTACACCGTCAAGGCGATCAGCATCGGCTTTGCCGCGCTGTCCATCGTCCTCCTCGCCTGGATCCTGTGGACCCTGCTGTCGCGCGGCCTGCCCGCGCTCGGCCCGCAGGTCTTCACCCGGGTCATGGGTCCGCCCGGCGCTGGCGGCCGGCCATTGGGTGCTGTGCGACCGGTTCACCGA
>CAZIXP010000079.1:0-6040 GCA_964543245.1 uncultured Starkeya sp. | reverse complement strand
GGCGGCCTGCTGAACGCCATCGTCGGCAGCCTGATCCAGATCGTGATCGCGCTGCTGATCGGCACGCCGATCGGCCTGCTCTGCGGCACCTTCCTCGCCGAGAACGGCCGCGGCACCCAGATGGCCAATGTGGTCCGCTTCATCAACGACGTGCTGCTCTCCGCGCCCTCGATCCTGATCGGCCTGTTCGTCTACCAGCTGCTGGTGGTGCCGCTCGGCGGCTTCTCCGGCTGGGCCGGCTCCATCGCGCTGGCGATCCTCATCATCCCGGTGGTGGTGCGCACCACCGAGGACATGCTGAACCTGGTGCCGATCGGGCTGCGCGAGGCCGCCTTCGCCCTCGGCGCCCCGCAGTGGAAGGTGGTGACGCTGGTGACCTGGCGCGCCGCCCGGGCCGGCATCGTCACCGGCATCCTGCTGGCGCTGGCCCGCGCCGCCGGCGAGACCGCGCCGCTGCTGTTCACCTCGCTGGGCAACAACGGCTGGTCGCTCGACATGTCGCGGCCGATGGCCAGCCTGCCCATCGCCATCTATCAGTACGCCGCCAGCCCCTTCGAGGACTGGGTCGCCCTCGCCTGGGCCGGCGCCCTTCTCATCACCGTTGGGGTGCTGACCCTCAACATTCTTTCCCGCGTCGTCCTGGCGAAGATCAAGTGAGCCGGAAATGAATTTCGCACCCGACACCTCCCTCGACATCGCCAGCGCGGTCAACCGCGCCACCGTTCCCGCCGGCGCCACCAAGCTGAAGGTGGAGAAGCTGAACTTCTACTACGGCGAGAACCACGCGCTGAAGAACATCAACTTCGACATTCCCGAGAAGCGCGTCACCGCGATGATCGGGCCGTCGGGCTGCGGCAAGTCCACCCTGCTGCGGGTGTTCAACCGCATGTTCCAGCTCTATCCCGGCCAGCGCGCGGAAGGGAAGATCCTGTTCGACGGCGCCGACCTGCTGGGCAAGGAACTGGACTCCACCGTGGTGCGCTCGCGCATCGGCATGGTGTTCCAGAAGCCGACCCCGTTCCCGATGTCGATCTACGACAACATCGCCTTCGGCGTGAAGCTGCACGAGAGCCTCTCCAAGGCGCAGATGGACGAGCGGGTGGAGTGGTGCCTGCGCAAGGCCGCCATCTGGGAAGAGACCAAGGACCGTCTGCACACCTCGGCGCTCGGCATGTCCGGCGGCCAGCAGCAGCGCCTGTGCATCGCCCGCACCATCGCGGTGCGGCCCGAGGTCATCCTGCTCGACGAGCCGACCTCGGCGCTCGACCCGATCTCGACCTCCAAGATCGAGGACCTGATCGACGAGCTGAAGCAGGAATTCACGATCGTGATCGTGACCCACAACATGCAGCAGGCCGCCCGCTGCGCCGACATCACCGCCTTCTTCTACCTCGGCGAGCTGATCGAAGTCGGCGTTTCCGCCGACATCTTCACCAATCCGCGCGAGCCGCGCACCCGCGACTACATCACCGGCCGCTTCGGCTGATGCCGCCGCGCCAGAGGATCGCATCATGACCGAACATATCGTCTCGTCCTTCGACGCGGACCTCAAGGACCTCGGCCGCAAGGTCGTCGAGATGGGCGGCCAGGCCGAGCGCCTCGTCGCCGACTCGGTCGAGGCCCTCATCAAGCGTGACGTCGACATGGCCCAGCGCGTCATCGTGCTGGACGGCCCGGTCGACCTGCTGCAGCGCGAGATCGAGGAAAAGGCGATCCTCACCATCGCCCGCCGCCAGCCGCTCGCCAACGACCTGCGCGAGATCGTCGCCGCCATGCGCGTCGCCAACGACCTCGAGCGCATCGGCGACCTCGCCAAGAACACCGGCAAGCGCGTGCTGGCGCTCACCGGCGAGTTCCACCCGCAGAAGCTGGTGCGCGGCGTCGAGCACATGTCGAACCTCGTGCTCGAGCAGCTCAAGGAAGTGCTGGACGCCTATGCCAGCCGCGACGACGCCGCGGCGATCGGGGTGTGGAAGCGCGACGGCGACGTCGACGTGCTCTACACCTCGCTGTTCCGCGAGCTGCTCACCTACATGATGGAAGACCCCCGCAACATCTCGCTGTGCACCCACCTGCTGTTCTGCGCCAAGAACATCGAGCGGATCGGCGACCACGCCACCAACATCGCCGAGACCATCCACTACCTCGTCTCCGGCCAGGTCCTCAGCGAAGAGCGCCCGAAGCAGGACACCAGCAGCCTGACCTCGGTGGCGTTTCCGGCCTGAGCGCGGCGACCGCCCGGGACAACCGGCGACGTGACCGCCGCGCGCGACGCACCCAGGCGGCCACGCCGCCGGTTCGGTTCTCGTGCGGCGGGCGCCTCCGCCGATCCGCCTCCGCCCTCCGTGGCCATAGGTTAAGACCATGTCGACCAACATTCTGATCGTGGAGGACGAGGAGCCCCTCACCCTCCTGCTGCGCTACAATCTCGAATCCGAGGGCTATTCGGTGGAGAGCGTGGGGCGCGGCGACGAGGCCGAGACCCGGCTGCGCGAGAGCGTGCCCGATCTCGTCATCCTCGACTGGATGCTTCCCGGCCTGTCCGGCATCGAGCTGTGCCGGCGGCTGCGCGCCCGTCCGGAGACGGAGCGCATGCCGGTGCTGATGCTCACCGCCCGTGGCGAGGAGAACGAGCGGGTGCGCGGCCTCGCCACCGGCGCCGACGACTATGTGGTGAAGCCCTTCTCGGTTCCCGAGCTGGTCGCCCGGGTGCGGGCGCTGCTGCGCCGCGCCAAGCCGGACCACATCGCCACCCTGCTGCGGGCCGGCGACATCGAGCTCGACCGCGAGACCAAGCGGGTCTACCGCGCCGGCCGCGAGCTGCATCTCGGCCCGACCGAGTTCCGCCTGCTCGAATTCCTCATGCAGTCGCCCGGCCGGGTGTTCTCCCGCGAGCAGCTGCTCGACGGGGTGTGGGGCCAGGACGTCTACATCGACGAGCGCACCGTGGACGTGCATGTCGGCCGGCTGCGCAAGGCGCTGAACCGCCCGCGCCAGCCCGACCCGATCCGCACCGTGCGCGGCTCGGGCTATTCCTTCAACGAGATGTTCGCCCGCGCCCATTGAGAGGGCCCCTTGGTAAGAAAGCACCATCGCCGCGCGGCGGGTCCCCGCCGTCGCGCCGATCCGGGGGGCATGCCCGGATGCCGGCCGGGGCGCGGCCGGCGTCTCACACCGAACCGCCGGCCTCGGCCGCATCATCCACCTCATCGCACCGACCGCACCGGCCGTCCGGGGTGGCTGCGGGCCGCGGAGAGGACGTTCAGAGGGCGGGTTCGCGCGGGCGCGGATTCGACAGGATGAAGTCGGAAATGCGCGGCGCGATCTCGGCGCGGAAGCGCGAGCCGTTGAAAACCCCGTAATGGCCGACGTCGGGCTGCATGTAATGCACCCGCTTCGCCTCCGGGATGTTCGGGCACAGCGCATGGGCCGCGCGGGTCTGGCCGAGCCCGGAGATGTCGTCCTTCTCCCCTTCGATTGTCAGCAGGGCGGTGTGACGAATCTTAGAGGTATCAACGGGTTGGCCGCGATGGCGCATGCCCCCGCGCGGCAGGGCGTGCTCCACGAACACGGTCTCGATGGTCTGGAGATAGAACTCGGCGGAGAGGTCCATGACCGCGAGATATTCGTCGTAGAATTCGCGGTGCTTCTCCGCGGAATCGCCGTCCCCCTTCACGAGGTGGCGGAACATGTCGGAATGGGCCTGCAGATGGCGGTCGAGATTCATCGCCATGAAGCCGTGGAGCTGCAGGAATCCGGGGTAAACCTCGCGCAGCACGCCGGGATGGGGCCACGGCACGGTGGTGATGACGTTGCGGCGGAACCAGTCGAGCCCGCGATCGATGGCGATGGCGTTGACCGCGGTCGGGCTCTCCCGGGTGTCGATCGGCCCGCCCATCAACGTCATCGAGGCCGGCGCCGCCGGGTCGCCCTCCGCCTCCATCCGCGCCACCGCCGCCAGCACCGGCACCGCCGGCTGGCAGACCGCCATGACATGGACCCCGTCCGGCGCATCGGCGGAGAGAAAGCGGATCATCTCAATGACATAGTCGATATAGTCGTCGAGATCGAACCTGCCCTCGGTGACGGGAACCGACTTGGCGTCGAGCCAATCGGTGACGAACACGTCGTGATTGCCCAGCATGGTGCGCACGGTGCCCCTCAGCAGCGTGGCATGGTGACCGGACATCGGCGCGACAACCAGCAGCCGGGGCTGCGGGCGGCGCGGCGGATAGGGGAAATCCCGCTGGAAATGCAGGAGGTTACAGAAGGGCTTGGTCCACACCGGCTCGATGTGGACCGGCACCCGCCCGCCGCCGACGCTGATGTCGTCGATGCGCCATTCCGGCTTCTCGTAGCGCCGGATCGACCGCTCGAACATCTCGCAGGCGGCCGCGATCGACTTGCCGATCTCGGTGTGGGAGATGGGATTGGCGGGGTTGCGGTAATAGAGCCGGCCGGCATCGGCCATCGCGCGGTAGGGATTCAGCGCGGCGTGGCCGAATTCGAACATCCAGTAGAGCGACTTGGAAAGCGTGGAAGCCGCCTCGATCGGCTGAGGAGCATCGTCACGATCCAGCGCGTCGCCAAAGACCCCGATAGCCATGGTCGTCTCCGTGTTGCCGGTCCCCCCGGTCGCCGGCTCTTGTGCGTTGCAACATAGATAGACCGCCCGCGGGCGACGTCAACGCGGCTTTTGGTTGTAAGCCGGCTGGCTTGCGCGAGGCCGGGACCCGCGCGCATCCACCGCACGTCGGCTCAGTCCGCCGGCTGCGCCACCGCCGGCAGATGCCACGCCCCGACATGGTCCAGCAGACGTATCTTGTCCTGCTGGCCAATGAGCCAGTTGGCGTGGAAGATGAACGGCTCGCGCACACCCACCAGGGCCGGCGCCGCGCCATCCCCGCCAAGAAGCGGGTGCAGCAGCCCGGTGGGAAACAGCGACTCGGGAAGCGGGAAAATGGCGGAGAGATAGCGCGGCTCGCGGCACAGCATCTGCCGGAAGGGCCCCTGCTGCGGCGAGGCCGCGTTCACGGCGCGGGCCTCGGCGAACACCTCGCGGAACCGGGCGACCAGCGCCTGCGCCGCCGGCGACGGCCGGGCGCAGAAGAAGCCCAGGCAGAAATCCGGCGGGAAGATTCCCACCGGCTCGGTCTGGATGGCGAGGTCGTAGACCTCGAGAATGCTGGCGAGATAGGGCAGCGGGTTGCGCAGCCAGGCGATGTCGATGTCGCAATAGAGGGCGTGATAGCCCTCCTCGAGCGCCTCGGCGACGTAACGCCAGCGCAGATCGCCAATGGCGCTGAACGACACGGTGCCATAATCGGCATAGGCCGAACCTTCCGACGCCGCCTCCATTTCGGGCGTGATGAAATGAACATCGGGAAACCGGTCGGAGATCACGCCCGGCACCGCCGTGTCGCGGATGACATGGATGTCGGAAAGGCAGATCCCGACCCGCTGCATGCTGGTCAGGCAGTTCTCCAGCATCGGCTCGCACGCGCCCATGGCCAGCAGAAAAAGCCGAAACGTCATTCTTGCTCCAAAGCTGCGTCGTTCTGCCGGCGGGCGCGCCAGCGCCTTCGCTACACATCTTCCACATGGTAAGGGTCTCTACCAGAGCGCTTTCGACCAAACCTTCGCGATCCCGGCGCCTGTGCGGGCGAGCCGCCCGATCGGCAGCGGAAACGGGGCGAACGGCGCCTGCGGCAGGGGAAACGTCATGTCCTTCTCGCTCGACCACCCCATTGGCGAACGCTTCTTCGGCCTTCGGCTCGACACCCTGGTGCGGCTGCGGTGGCTGGCGGTGTCGGGGCAGACCCTGGCCATTCTCGTGGTGCAGTTCGTGCTCGGCTTCTCGCTGCCGATCGGCGCGTGCCTCGCCGTGGTAGCGCTCTCCGCCTGGCTCAACCTTGCCCTGCGGCTGCGCTATCCCGGCGCGCGCCGGCTGAGCGACGGCGAGGCGGCGTGGCTGCTGGCCTATGACATCCTGCAGCTCGCGGCGCTGCTGTTCCTCACCGGCGGCCTGTCGAACCCCTTC
>CAZIXP010000078.1:0-18699 GCA_964543245.1 uncultured Starkeya sp. | reverse complement strand
GGCCGGGGCGGACGGCAACGAGATAGCGCAGCCGCTTGGTCGCCGGGGCCAGCGACGAGGCGACCAGCCAGGAGTCTTCGCAGCTCTTGCCGGTCGGAATCAGCACGCCGTAATAGCCGAGGCGGTCGGCCGCCTGGGCCACCTGCCGGAGATAGTCGATGTCGACCTCCCGGGCCCCGGCCCCGGTGCCGAGATAGCGCCCGTCGCCATGGGTGGGCAGGAACCACAGGACATTCAGCCCATCGGTGGAAGTGCCGGCGTGAGACATGGTTGTTTTTCCTATTCTGCGGCGGCCGGCAGCGCCATCGGGCGGCGGGCCGGTCTCAGGACGTTCAGGATCTGGCGCTTGAGCGCGTCGGCTTCGGGAGTGCCGGCCGGGCGCGGCTGCAGGCGCGGGCGTTCGGTCGGCACCGTCAGGATAGCGCCGATGCGGCCGGGATGGGACCGCATCACGACGATACGATCGGCGAGTGCCAGCGCCTCGTCGATGTCGTGGGTGACGAGCAGCAGCGTGGGACGGCTGCCTTCCCACAGCGCCAGCAGGTGCTCCTGCAGGTCGGCGCGGGTGAAGGCGTCGAGCGCGGAGAACGGCTCGTCGAGCAGCAGAAGGCGGGGCCGCGCCACCAGCGCGCGGGCCAGCGCCACGCGCTGGGCCTGCCCGCCGGAGAGCTCGCGCGGCCAGCGTCCGCCATGGCCGGCAAGGCCGATGCGCTCCAGCGCCGCCGCGACCCGGGCCTCGCGCTCGGGGCGCGGCAGATGGGCGAGGCCGAAGCCGATGTTCTGCGCCACGGTGAGCCAGGCGAACAGCCGCGGCTCCTGGAACACGATGCCGACCGCGGGATGCGGAGCGACGATCGCCTCGCCGTCAAGCGCGATGCCGCCGCCGCTCGGCCGGTCCAGCCCGGCAACGAGGCGCAGCAGCGTGCTCTTGCCGCAACCCGAGCCGCCGACCAGAGCGAGGATCTCGCCCGCGCCGACCTCGAGGGTGATCTGGGCGAGCGCCTCGGTGCCGTTCGGGTAGGTCCTGGAGAGGTTGTCGAGCCGCAGCACGGTTCAGCCCTCCGCCTGCGCCGCCCGCTGGGCGGTGTCTTCCCAGCGCAGCAAGGGCGCGCTCGCCGCCACCAGAAGCGCGTCGGTGAGCTTGCCCAGCACGGCGAACACCACGATGGCCGCGACGATCTGGGCGGGCTTGCCGAGCTGCTGGCCGTCCACCAGCAGATAGCCGAGCCCTTCCGAGGCGCCCATGAATTCGGCGGCGACCACGAACATCCAGCCGAGGCCGAGCCCGGCGCGCAGCGCCACGACATAGTGCGGCAGCACCGCGGGCAGCAGGATGCGGCGGGCGAGCTGAAGCCGGTTGAGGCGGAAGCTGCGGCCGACCTCGATGATCCGGCGGTCGACCGAAAGAATGGCGCCGAGCGTGCCGAGATAGACCGGAAAGGCCACGCCGACCGCGATCAGCGTCACCTTCGACGCCTCGAAGATGCCGAGCCACAGGATGAAGAGCGGCACCCAGGCGATGGAGGGAATGGCGCGCAGGCCCTGCAGCGTCGGGTCCAGCACGGCCCGGGCGAGCGCGGAGGCGCCGGCCAGCGCGCTCAGCAGCGTCCCCGCGGCGACGCCGAGAGCGAAGCCCGCCGCGACCCGGGCCAGCGTGGCGCGGATGTGCAGCGCGAGGTCGCCGGTGCGGCCGAGCTCGACGAGGGTCGCGATGATGGTGCTCGGCGCCGGCAGCAGCCGCCCCTGCGCCAGACCGAGGCGGATGGCAAGTTCCCAGCCGAGCGCGGCACCGAGCGGCAGAGCGAGCCCGAGCAGCGCCCGCCCGCCCGCGCGCAGGCCGCCCGCGCACAGGCCGCTTGCGCGAAGCTCCCCCGCACGGCCACCGCGGCGGCGCGCCGCCGCGGTGCGGGAGGGCTCCACGAGACTGTCCGCCGCGCTCATCTCAGGGCCCCGGCGGGAAATAGCGGGAATCGATCAGCCGGTCGGCGGTGGCGGGCACGTCGACATCCGCCGCCACGACGCCGGCCTGCTGCAGCGCCTTGCCGGAGGCGACGATGGTCTGCTTCTGGGCGTCGCCGATCGGGCCGTAGCCGAGATCGGTGCGCTGGAGCTGGCGGGCGATCACCGGCGCGGGCAGCTTCGTCGCGCCCTGCAGCAGCACGGCAAGCTCGGCGGGGTGGTCGACCGCCCAGCGCCGTGCCTTCTCATAGGCGGCGAGCACGCGGCGGACGATCTCCGGGTTCTCCTGGGCGAAGGCCTCGCGCACATTCAGCACGCCCCAGCTATTGGCGGCGGGGTCGCGGAAGAACAGCACCGCGCCGTCGTCCAGCTCGGCGGAGGCCATGATCGGGTCGAGCCCGGCCCAGGCGTCGACATCGCCGCGGGTCAGCGCGAGCCGCCCGTCGGCGTGCTGGAGCAGCACGAAGCGCACGTCCTTGTCGGTGAGGCCGTTCGCCGCCA
Organism: uncultured Starkeya sp.; assembly: GCA_964543245.1. Lineage (GTDB taxonomy): Bacteria > Pseudomonadota > Alphaproteobacteria > Rhizobiales > Xanthobacteraceae > Ancylobacter. The sequence goes on along the minus strand of CAZIXP010000078.1, from coordinate 16,239 downwards.
GCGCGCGGATGAGGAAGATGTGCGGATCGGTGCCGCGGGTGACGGCGATGCTCTTGCCCTTCAGTTCGGCCACGCTCGTGATGCCGCTGTCCTTGCGGGTGACGAGCGCCGTCCATTCCGGCCGGGAATAGACATAGACCGAGGTGATCGGGTTGCCGTTTATGCGCCCGACCAGCGCCGCCGCGCCGGCGGTCGAGCCAAAATCCAGCGAGCCGGCATTGAGGAATTCCAGCGCCTTGTTGGAGCCGGCGGACTGCACCCAGCGTATCGCGATGCCGTCACCGGCAAATTCCTGCTCAAGGAACCCCTTGTCCTTCAGCACGATCGAGACCGGGTTGTAGGTCGCCCAGTCCACCCGGATCTCCGTGGGGGACGCAGCACGCGCCGTTCCGCCGGCCCAGCCGGCCAGCACCAGCGCGCCGACGGCAAGGGCGGCGAAGCTGCGCCGGGAAAGGGACCGGATCGTGGAGGACATCGAAGGCTCCGTCGACAAACTATATATTTTCGATAGATTAATAGCCCGCTTTGTGCAAGAGCTATGTCAACCACGAGCACCGTGGGCGCCGCGCTTTCGCTGCTGGCGCCCGCCATCGACACCGAGGAAGCTGCGCATGACTTTGCTGACCAACGGCAAGACCGCCCCGGGCGCACCGACCGGACCCCTGCCCACCGAGACGCTGAAGATCGTCGGCCTGAGCGGGGGGCTTTCCTCGCCGTCGCGCACGCTGGCGCTGGTCGAGCTGGCGCTGGCGCGCATCGGCGCCGATGCCGAGGCGGCCGGGCTCGCCACCACGGCGCAGCTCATCGACATCGCCGCGCTGGATGGCATCGGCTCCCTGCGCAGCCGCCCGGCGAACGAGCCGATCGAGGCCGCGCTGCAGGCGGTGGAGAGCGCCGATTTCCTCGTCGTCGGCTCGCCGGTCTACAAGGGCTCCTATTCCGGCCTGTTCAAGCATTTCGTCGATTTCCTCGACTATCGCGGCCTGATCGGCCTGCCCGTCGCGCTGCTCGCCACCGGCGGCAGCGAGCGCCACGCGCTGGTGATTGAACACCAGCTCCGTCCGCTCTTCGCCTTCTTCCAGGCCCAGCCGCTCGGCACCGGCGCCTTCTTCACCGAGCGCGACTTCGCCAATGGCGCCGTCACAGCCGGCGCGCCGCAGGAGCGTTTCGAGCGGCTGGTGCATGAGGCGGTCCATGCGCTGGCCGGCCGCCGCCGGCATGCGCGACCTGCCATTGAAAGGGCGGCCTGAGATGTCGCTGGTGGAGCGGAGCGCGCGGTTCCGGGCAGCGCGGGCGCAGGCGCGCGCGGTTTCGTCCGAGCCGGCCGGGCGGCCATCGGTCTTCGCCCGGCTGGAAGGCCGGCTCGCCGGCTGGATCCTGCCCGTGCTGCTGGTCGTGGCGTGGGAGGTGCTGTCGCGCTGGGGCTACATCGCGCCCAACGTGCTGCCGGCGCCTTCCGCCGTGGCGCTGGCCGGGTGGCAGGCGCTGAAGTCGGGCGAACTCGTCCACCACATGACGGTCAGCGCGGCGAGCGCCCTTGCCGGCCTGCTGGTGGGCGGGGTGATCGGCCTCGTCTTCGGAATCGCCAACGGACTCTCCGCCCTTTCGCTCCGCTACACCGACACGACGCTGCAGATGGTGCGCAACGTGCCGCACCTCGCGCTGATCCCGCTCGTCATCCTGTGGTTTGGCATCGATGAGGAGGCCAAGCTCTTCCTGGTCGCGCTCGGCGTGTTCTTCCCGATCTACATCAACACCCTGCACGGCGTGCGCACGGTCGACCCCCAACTCATCGAGATGGGCCGGGTCTACGGCATGACGCCGCTCACCCTGTTTCGGCGGGTGATCCTGCCGGGGGCGCTGCCCTCCATCTTCGTCGGGCTGCGCTTCGCGCTCGGCATCATGTGGCTGACGCTCATCGTCGCCGAGACCATCGCCGCCTCGGCCGGCCTCGGCTACATGGCGATGCAGGCGCGCGAGTTCCTGCTGGTGGACGTCGTGGTGCTGGCGATCCTCATCTACGCCCTGCTCGGCAAGCTCGCCGACGTGCTGACCGCGGTTCTGGAACACCGGTGCCTGCAATGGCACCCCGCCTTCCACACCCCGAAGAACTGAGCGGGAGCGCCACCATGTCTGCTGCTGCTGCGCCCGCCGCCGTCGCACCCTCGGCCATTGCGCCGTCTGCCGGTGCTGCCGATGCTGCCGCGCCCCATGGGCTCGGCGTCAGCATCGAGCGCCTCTCCCGCCGCTTCGGCGACAAGCGCGTGCTGGAACGGCTGGATCTCGCCATTCCCGCCGGCCAGTTCGTCGCCGTCATCGGCAAGAGCGGCTGCGGCAAGTCGACACTGCTGCGGCTCATCGGCGGGCTCGACCAGCCGAGCAGCGGCGACATCGCCTTCGAGGGCCGCAACGGGCCGCCGGCGGACCGCGAGGCGATCCGGCTGATGTTCCAGGAGCCCCGCCTGCTGCCCTGGCAGCGGGTGGGCGCCAATGTCGAGGTCGGCCTGCCGGCACGCACGCCCATGGCCGAGCGCGCGGCGCTGGCGCGGGCACTTCTCGGCGAGGTGGGCCTCGCCGACCGCGCCGGGGAATGGCCGGCGGTGCTCTCCGGCGGGCAGAAGCAGCGCGTCGCGCTGGCCCGGGCGCTGGCCTCGCGCCCGCGCCTGCTGGCGCTGGACGAGCCGCTCGGCGCGCTCGACGCGCTGACCCGGATCGAGATGCAGGGGCTGATCGAGCGCATCTGGCTGGAGCAGCGCTTCACCGCCCTGCTCGTCACCCACGACGTGGCCGAGGCGCTGGCGCTGGCCGACCGGGTCATCCTGCTCGACCAGGGCCGCATCGCCTTCGATCTCGACGTGCCGCTGCCCCGCCCCCGGCGGCGCGGCTCGGCGGAACTCGCGGCGCTGGAAGAGCGCCTTCTCTCCCATCTGTTTGCCGGCTGACAAGGAAGCCTCATGATCAACCTGTCCCGTCGCTCCGTGCTGGCCGGCGCCGCCGGCCTCGCCGCCAGCCTTTCCGCCCCCGGGCTGCGCCCGGCGCGCGCCGCAACCGAGGTCCGCGTCGGCTACCAGAAATACGGCACGCTGGTGCTGCTGAAGGGGCGCGGCATCCTTGAGAAGAAGCTGGAGCCGCTCGGCCTCTCGGTGAAATGGGCGGAGTTCGCCGCCGGCCCGCAGATGCTGGAAGCGCTCAACGCCGGCGCCATCGACATCGGCCAGACCGGCGAGGCCCCGCCGATCTTCGCGCAGGCGGCGAGCGACAATCTGGTCTATTTCGCCAATGAACCGCCGGCCCCGAAGGGCGAGGCCATCCTCGTGCCGAAGGACAGCCCGATCACCTCGGTGGCGGAGCTGCGGGGGCGCACGGTGGGGCTCAACAAGGGCTCCAACGTGCATTTCCTGCTGGTGAAGGCACTGGAGAAGGCCGGCGTGCCCTATTCCGCCATCACCACCAAGTTCCTCCCGCCGGCCGATGCCCGCGCCGCCTTCGAGAAGGGCGCGATCGACGCCTGGGCGATCTGGGACCCGTTCCAGGCCGCGGCGGAGGTCGCGATCAAGGCCCGCACCCTGACCACGGCGGAAGGCATCGTGCCGAACTACCAGTTCTATCTCGGCTCCCGCGGCTTCGCGCAGGCAAACCCCAAGGTCGTCGCCGAGCTGATCGCCGCCATCCGCGAGACCGACGACTGGATCCAGAAGGACCCCGCCGCGGCGGTGGCGGAACTCGCGCCGTCCACCGGCATTCCCGCGCCGGTGCTTGCCATCGCCGTGGGGCGGCAGAGCTTCGGCGTTGCGCCGCTGACGGAAAAGGTGATCGCCGACCAGCAGCTGGTGGCCGACACCTTCTTCGATCTCGGCCTGCTGCCGAAGAAGATCGTGGTGGCCGACGCCGTGGTGCGGACCGGCGGCTGACGGGGTATTCCGTGTCCGGACCGCCCATCCAGGCGGTCCGGAATTGCGCGGGGACCGGAATCGCCTGAAGCCGGCTCCGGACGGCCTCAGGCCTCCTGTCCCCAGCGCTGCACGGTGATGCGGTTGAGCGTGGCGAAGACCAGTCCCTCGACGGCAAGGCCGATGAGAATCACCGTCAGCAGCCCGGCGAACACATTCGCGGTTTCGAGCTGGGCGCGGTTGACGAAGATGAACCAGCCGAGCCCACCCTCGCGCGCGCTGGCGCCGAACACCATTTCCGCCGCGATCAGGGTGCGCCAGGCGAAAGCCCAGCCGAGCCGCAGGCCCGACAGGATGGAGGGCAGCGCCGCGGGGATCAGCAGGCCCACCACATAGGACGGGCCGGAAAGGCCCATATTGCGCCCGGCCATGCGCAGGGTCGGCGGCACGGCGCGGAAGCCGGCATGGCAGGCGAGCGCCAGCGGCCACAGCACCGAGTGGACAATAACGAAGACGAGGCTCGACGCCCCGACCCCGAACCACAGCAGCGCCACCGGCAGCAGAGCGATGGCGGGCAGCGGGTTGAACATCGCCGTCAGCAGGCCGAGCAGGCTCTCGCCCCAGCGGCTGAGCGCGGCCAGGGCGGTGAACAGCGCGGCGAGGCCGATGCCGATGCCGTAGCCGCTGAGCAGGACGACCAGCGAGGCGCGCACGCGCTCCGGCAGTTCGCCATTGCGCAGATTCTCCCACAGCGCCGCGAGCGTCTCGAGGAAGCTCGGCAGCAGGAGCGAATTGCCGAGCCAGCGGGCATAGAGCTCCCAGACAAGGGCCAGAGCGACCAGGATGACGAGGCGGCGCGGGCCGGCGCCGAGAGCGAGCGGCGCGGTGCGCACCCGCGCGGGAAGGCTGGAGTCAGACATGGGCCGTCGCTTCGTTGCGGTCGTCCGGGAGGCTGTCGGCGCGGAGGTCGTCGCCGGACGGTGCGCCGCCCGGCGGGAGCGTGCCGAAGATGCGCTGCTGGATTTCCATCTCCAGCTGCCCGAAATCGGCCGAGCCGCGCCGCCGCGCGGCATCCGGCACGACATATTCGGCCCCGATGCGGCCGGGATGCGGCGTCAGCACCAGAACGCGGGTGCCGACATGCAGCGCCTCGTCGATGGCGTGGGTGACGAACAGGCAGGTGGCGCCGGTCTCCTCGCACAGCGCCAGCAGCTCGTCCTGCATGCGGCGGCGGGACAGGGCGTCCAGCGCGGCGAAGGGTTCGTCCATCAGCAGGATGGCCGGCTGCACCGCGAAGGCGCGGGCGATGGCGCAGCGCTGCTTCATGCCGCCGGACAAGGTGTGGGGATAGGCGTCGGCAAAGGCGCCGAGGCCGACCCGCCCCGCCCACTCGCGCGCCCGCTCCAGCGCCTCGGCGCGCCCGAGGCCGCGCGCCTTGCGCAGGGCGAAGGCGATGTTGCCGGCAACGCTGCGCCAGGGCAGCAGCTGGTCGAACTCCTGGAACACCACCATCCGGTCGGGGCCCGGGCCGCGCACCGGCGCGCCGTGGAGCCGGATGGCGCCCGACGCCGGCTTGAGGAATCCGCCGACCGCGCGCAGCAGCGTGGACTTGCCGCAGCCGGAAGGCCCCAGCAAGGCGAGGCGCTCGCCGGCGCGGATGGTGAAGGAGACATCCTCCACCGCCGTCACCGTTCCCGCCTCGGTCTGATAGCGCAGGGTGACGTTCTCGACGGCGAGCGGCGGCGCCGCGGCCTGCGGCGCGCGGTTGCCCTCAGGCTGCCAGCCCACCGGTTCAGCTGCCATTGCGGGCATGGAGGCCCGGCTGGAACAGCTCCTTCCAGCCCGGCTTCTGCTTGATGAGGCCGATGCGGTATTCGAAATCGGCGAACACCTCCACCCGTTCCGGGACGGTGGTGAAGCGGATCTGGGGATCGCGGATGATCGCCTCGACGAAGGCGGGATCGAGCTTGGATTTCTCGGCGGCGATATAGAGCGTCGCCGCCTCCTTCGGATTCGCCTTGATCCACTCATTCGCCTCGTCCAGGGCGGCGACGAAGGCATCGACGGTCTTGGGGTTGTCCTGCGCGAATTTACGGGTGCCATAGACCACGTTGAAGGTGTGCGGACCGCCCAGCACGTCGTAGCTGTTCAGCACCGCATGCACCTTCTCGTTCTGCAGCTGCTGCTCGAAGAAGGGGGGCGAGGTGAAGTGTGCGGTGATGCCGCCCGTGCCCGAAAGGATCGCCGCCGTCGCGTCCGGGTGCGGCAGGCTCACCGTGAGATGGTCGAGCTTGTCGTACTGGCCGAATGCCTTCTCGGCGGCGATCTGCAGCACGATCGGCTGGAAGCCGACCTTGACCGAGGGCAGCGCGATGCGGTCGGCGTCGGTGAAGTCCTTGATGGTCTTCACATTCGGGTTGTTGGTGGTCAGCACGTTCGGCATGGAGCCGAGCGCGGCGATCAGCACGATGTCGGTCTTGCCGCGCGTCTTGTCCCAGGTGAGGATCGCCGGCGCCACCCCGGCCGTGGCGAAATCGAGCCCGCCGGAGATGAGGGAGTCGTTCATCGCCGCCGCACCGGAGAGGCGCAGCCATTCGACCTTTAGATCGGCCACCCCTGCGGCGGCAGCGTGCTTCTCGATGAGCCCCTGCTCCTTGGCCACGATCAGCGGGAGATAGGCGATGCCGAACTGCTGGGCGATCCTCAGCTGGTTCGTTTCGGCCCGGGCGGACGGGACGGACGACAGGCCGACCGTCCCGCCGAAAAGCAGGGCGGTCGCCGTGAGCAGGGCGCGAAGGCGCATGGGAATTCTCCGGGTCCGAGGTTGACAGACACTCACCGCTAATAGACCAGTGTGTCAATATACTATATAAATCCATTAGATGCAGAGGCTGGAATGAGCGGCGAGTTCCTGTGGTACATCCCGAACGACGTGAAGGCGGGCCATCGTGGCGACACGCCGGATGCCCGTTCGGGAAGCCTTGATGGTCTCACCGAACAGGCCCGGGCGATCGAGGCTTCCGGCTGGGACGGGGCGCTGATCGGCACCGGCTGGGGCCGGCCCGACACCTTCACGGTCGGGGCCGCGCTGGTGGCGCGCACCACCCGCTTCCAGCCGCTGATCGCCATCCGCCCGGGCTATTGGCAGCCGGCTCCGTTTGCCTGCGCCGCGGCGACGCTGGATCAGCTCTCCGAGGGTCGGACCCGCTTCAACATCGTCTCCGGCAAGGACAATCTTGCCGCCTATGGCGACCGGGAAGGCGACGCCGTGCAGCGCTACGCCCGCACCCGCGAATTCATGCGGCTGGTCCGCCGGCTGTGGACCGAGGAGGACGTCACCTTCACCGGCACGTATTTCCAGGTCGCGAACGCCACGGTGGAGCCGCGCCTTCTGCCGCGGGGCGCGCGCCGGCATCCCCGCTTCTATTTCGGCGGAGCGTCGGAGGCGGCCGAACAGGTCGCGGCCACCGAGGCCGATGTCCAGCTCTTCTGGGGTGAGCCGCGCGAGGGCGTGGCGGAGCGGATCGAACGGCTGAAAGCGCTCGGCCGCAGGCTCGACCGCGATCTTCCGCCGCTCGAATTCGGCCTGCGCATCACGACGCTGGTACGCGACACCGGTGCGCAGGCCTGGGCCGATGCCGAGGCGAAGGTGGCGGAGATGGCCCGCACGGGGGGCGCGGGATGGCAGGATCATCGCGGCCCGGTCGCCGTTGGCCAGCAGCGCCTGCTCGACCTCCATCGGCGCGGCGACGTGCTGGACGACAATCTCTACACCGCCCCCGGCCGGTTTGGCGGCGGCGGCGCGGGCACGACGTGGCTGGTGGGTTCGGCCGAGGAGGTCGCGGCCGCGCTCCGGAAATACCGCGATCTCGGCATCACCCATTTCATCCTGTCCGACACGCCCTATCTGCGCGAGATCCGGCGGCAGGGAGAGGCGCTGCTGCCTTTGCTGCAGGCGCCCGAACTCCGGAAGCGGGCCTGAGATCGACCTTCCCCGATCGGACTGCCGCAGCCCGCTTTCCGCGCCACCGTCCGTCGACGCTCAGCTGAAGCAAGCCTATGGCGACCCGGGGCGAGGCATCTTCGAAATGCCTCGCCCGCAGGTTCAGACGCTGATGCGCCCGGTCGCCAGGGCGACGATCGCCAGCATGGCGCCCGCGACCGCGGCTGCGAACAACGCCCGTTCGGGGGGCGTGAAGACCGGCTGGCCCCGCTCGCGCTGCGCCAGGATGAAGAGGGCGGTGCCCGGCGCATAGATCACCAGGGACAGCAGCAGGAAGGTCAAGCCACCCGCATAGATCAGTCCCACCGTGTACAGCGTGGCGAGGCCGGCGCGAACCAGATCGCCGGTGCGACCCGCGGTGCCCTCGGCATAGGTTTCTCCACGCCACGCCAGTTTCAGTGCATAGGCCGCGACGAGGAGATAGGGCAGCAGGATCATCGAGGAGGTGAGCTTGAGCGCCAACAGGAAGGCCTGCTCGGCAAACAGCGTCATGACGAGGAAGAACTGAACCAGAAGATTGGTCAGCCACAGGGCGGCGAAGGGCACCCTGTTGCGGTTCTCCGCCCCCAGAAAGGCCGGCATGGTCTCCATCCGCGCCGCCGAGAACAGCACTTCGGCCGCCAGCAGCGACCAGGAGAGATAGGCGCCGAGCACCGAGACGATGAGCCCGATGGAGATGAACACGGCGCCCCAGGGACCCACGACCGCCTGCAGCACGCCGGCCATCGACGGGTTGCGCAGGCCGGCCAGATCGGGGCGCAGCATGACGCCATAGGACAGCATCGTCACCAGGACGAGCAGGCACAGTACGCCGAAAAAACCCAGCAGCGTGGCGAGGCCAACATCCGAACGCCGGCGCGCATAGCGCGAATAGACGCTGGCGCCTTCGATGCCGACGAAGACGAAGACGGTCACCAGCATCGTGCCCCGCACCTGGTCGAACAGGCTGCCGGCCTCCGCACCACCCCAGACATTCGCGGCAAAGACCTCGGCCCTGAAGCCGAGGCCGACAAAGACGAGGAATATCAGGATCGGAATGATCTTGGCGACGGTGACGATGGTGTTGAGCGCCGCCGCCTCGCGCACGCCGCGCAGGATGAGGGCATGCACGGTCCACACCCCCACCGACGACACCGCCACGGCGATGACGGTGTTGCCATCGCCAAAGATCGGGAACAGCGCGCCAAGCGTCGACTTCACCAGCAGCCAATAGGACACGTTGCCGAGGCAGCACACGGTCCAGTAGCCGAGCGCCGAGGCGAAGCCGAGATAATTGCCGAAGCCATCCTTGGCATAGGCGAACACGCCGGCATCGAGATCGGGCTTGCGCCGCGACAGTGTCTGGAACACGAAGGCCAGCATCAGCATGCCGCCGCCGGCAATGGCCCAGGCGATGAGCGCGCCGAGGCTGCCGGTGACCCGCCCGAACGTCTGCGGCAGCGAGAAGATGCCGGCGCCGACCATGGAGCCAACCACCATGGCGGTCAGCGTCGGCAGCGCGAATTTCGGGTCCGTGGGCTGTGTCATGCCAGCGCCTGCGTGACGAGGGTGGCGCGCCTCCCTCTCCCCGCGAGGGGAGAGGAGCGGGTGCCCGCTCAGTAGTCCACCGCGTCGCGAATGATCGGGCACGTCATGCAATGGCCGCCGCCACGCCCGCGCCCGAGTTCGGAGCCGTCAATGGTGATGACCTCGATGCCGGCCTTGCGCAGCAGCGTGTTGGCGTAGGTGTTGCGGTCATAGGCGAACACGACGCCGGGCGAGGCGCAGACGAGGTTGGCGCCGGAATCCCACTGGGTGCGCTCGCGCATATAGTCGTTGCCGCCGGTATGGACGACCCGCATTTCCTTAAGGCCCAGAGCCTCGCGCACCGTCTCGACCAGGCCGCCTTTGTCCTTGCGCAGTTCGACGCCGCCCTTGCCGTCCGGGCGGTAGGAGAAGCAGTCGATCTTGTCGACAATGTCGGGGTAGAGCAGCACGCAGTCACGGTCCGCGAAGGTGAAGACGGTGTCGAGATGCATCGCCGCCCGCAGCTTCGGCATGGCCGCGATGATGACGCGCTCGGCGGCGCCCTGCGCAAACAGCGCCGCGGCCGCCTGGCTGATGGCCTGGCGCGAGGTGCGCTCGCTCATGCCGATCAGCACGTTGCCCTTGCCGATCGGCATCACATCGCCGCCTTCCAGCGTGGCGAGGCCCCAATCCCTGGTGGGATCGCCCCACCACACCTTCACCTTGCCGGCGAAATCGGGATGGAATGTGTAGATCGCGGTGGTGAGGATGGTTTCTTCGTGCCGCGCCGGCCAGTAGAGCGGGTTCAGCGTCACGCCGCCATAGATCCAGCAGGTGGTGTCGCGGGTGTAGAGCGTGTTCGGCAGCGGCGGCAGCAGATATTCGTTCACCCCGGCGGCGTCGCGGATCAGCGCCAGCGTCTCGCCGCCAATGGTTTCGGGGAATTCATAGGTCGACAGGCCTCCGATCAGCGTCTCCGCCAGCTGGCGGTTCGGCAGGCCGTCGAGATAGGAGCGCACCTCGTCGACAAAGCCGACGCCGATGGCGTTCGGCACCACCTGATGGTCGAGGATCCAGGCCTTCGCCTCGGGAATGGCGACCGTCTCGGTCAGCAGATTGTGCATCTCGACCACGTCGATGCCGCGGTCGCGCATCTTGGTGATGAAGTCGAAATGGTCGCGCTTGGCGACATCGACCCACAGCACGTCGTCGAACAGCAGCTGGTCACAATTGCTGGGGGTCAGGCGCTGATGCGCCCGCCCCGGCGCGCAGACCATGACCTTGCGCAACTGGCCGACTTCGGAGTGAACACCGAAGGGGGTTTCCATGAGGGGGACTCCTATGCCTGGTCGATCAGTGTGTGATGGTGCCGGTGAGCAGGCCGTAGGCCCCGATGGCAGCGGCCGTCACCGTGACGCCGAAGACAAGCAGCTCGGCGCGGGTGAACACGCGCGCCCTCTGCTCGCGGCGCGCCCAGAAATAGAGAAGGAGGGTGCCGGGCACGAACAGCACGGCGACGAGCAGGACATATTTCAGCCCGGCGGCGACGAACATGAACAGCGTGTAGATCACGGCGATCCAGGCGATGATCTGGTCGCGGCCGCGCTGCTGCGGGCTCGTCTCATAGCCGGCACCGCTGCGCGCCAGCAGCACGCCATAGCCCGCCACCAGCAGATAGGGCAGCAGCGAGGTCACGCTTGTCATGTCGAGCATGAAGTTGAAGGCGTCGCGCGACCAGTAGGTCGAGATGACGAAGAAGGAGACCACGCCATTGGTCAGCCACAGGGCGTTGGCGGGCACGCCGTTGCCGTTCTGGGCGGCGAACAGCTTCGGCATGTCCTTCGACTTCGCGGCGGCAAAGAGCACCTCGGCGCAGATCAGCGACCAGGCGAGATAGGCCCCGAGAACGGACACCAGCACGCCGATCGAAATGAACACCGCACCCCAGTGCCCGACCACCAGCTCGAGCGCGCCGGCCAGGGATGGATTGCCGACGCCGGCAATCGCCGCGCGCGGCGCCGTGGCATAGGGCAGCATGGTCACCGCCACCATGAGGCCGGTAACCGCGACGAAGCCGAGGATGGTGGCGGTGCCGACATCCGACCGCTTCCTGGCGTAGCGGGAATAGACGCTCGCCCCTTCGATACCGAGGAACACGAAGACGGTGATCAGCATGGTATCGCGCACCTGCGCCACCAGCGTCTTCTCCGGCATGTTCACGCCGCCGAAGAAGTTCTCCGAGAACTGCGCGTAATTGAAGAAGAACACGAAGGCGAGAATGGCCACGATCAGCGGCACGATCTTGGCGATGGTGACGATGGTGTTGATGACCGTCGCCTGCTCGACGCCGCGCAGGATCATGAAATGGAAGGACCAGATGCCGACCAGCGCGAGGAGGATCGCGGTCGCCGTGCTGCCGTCACCGAACAGGTCCGGGAAGAAGCGTCCCAGCGTCGAGTTGATCAAGACCCAGTAGAAGACATTGCCGAGGCAGCTTCCGAGCCAGTAACCAAAGGCCGAGAGAAAGCCCATATAGTCGCCGAAGCCAGCCTTGGCGTAGGCGAAGACGCCGGCATCGATGTCGGGCCGCCGTTCCGCCAGTGACTGGAAAACCCGCGCCAACATATACATGCCGGTTGCGGCGATGATCCAGGCGATGATGGCGCCGAACGGACCGGTGGCGGTCGCAAAGCGGCCGGGCAGGTTGAAAATGCCGGCGCCGACCATGGAGCCCACCACCACCGCGGTCAGGGTGGGAAGCGAGAGCTTGCCAGCGGAGGTTCCCGCCATGTTGCGCCTCTTGAAAAGGGGGGAGCGTGCGCTCGACCTATAGACCAGCTGGCATGCCAATAAAGGGCATTGCGTCCCAATGATTGACGCCCGATCCCAATATGCGGATTTTACGCGGCCCATCTCCACGACATGCTATGAACATGAAAGCAGAATGCTGCCCTGCCGAAGCAAGACCTTCGATACATCTCGCAGGCGCAGCATGGAATCTGCATCGCCCGGCGACACCGACGCTGAACGCCCCCTCCGAGCGCACTCCCACCGGCGGAAAGCGGCGTCCGCTAGGCCGCGAGCCGGTGCAGCAGTTCGGCGAGGCTCGGCCTGTGGCTGGAGGCCCTGCCGGTTCCCTCAAAGCCGCCTGCTGCCCGCCGGCCCGTCCGGCACGTTTCGCGGGCCTGCCTGGGTGAAAGGCCGAATGCGTGCCGGAAGGCACGGCTGAACACCGACGCATCGGGGAAGCCCCATTGCTCGGCGATGCGCGTGATCGGGCGGACATCCATCGGGTCGAGCAAGGCGTGCCGCGCCGACAGCAGCCGCTGGCGCCGCACATAGGCCGAGATGCCCCCGATCGGCTCGAACAGGCGGTAAAGCCGCGAGCGCGACACGCCGAGATCCTTGCAGATCGTTTCCGGGGTGAGATCCGGCTCCGTCAGGCGGAGCCGGATCAGCCGCCGTGCCCGTTCGAGCAGGGCAAGGTCGGTCGGCGCCTGGGCCTCGGCCGGACGGTCGCGGGAGGGCCGCGCGGCGGCGTTGAGGAAGCAGCGGGTCGCCTCGATGAGGTGATCGACGTCGTCGGGCTCGACGAGCGGCAGGCGGCGATCCAGCGCCAGCATCAGGTCGGCCAGCAGCGTTCCCGGGCCATTGGCGAGCGGCACATCGAGGAGGTTGTCGAGCGAGGAATCGGCCAGCAGGTTGCGCGGGACGAACAGGGTGAGAACCCCGTCATCCTCGATTTCCGTGCTGAGCGGCCGCGCCAGCGAATGGATGCGCGGCCGGGCTTCCGGCTTCTGATGCGCCAGCCCCGCCTCGTCGAAGCGGCATGGCAGCACGACGTACCAGTGGTCGAGCACGCCTTCCGGCAGATGAGTCCAGCGGAGCCGATGACCTTCGCGCGGCAGGTGGGTGCTGGTCAGCACGAGCCTGCCGAGCGGCCAGATGCGCTGCGACACGTCGAAGGAGGTCTCGCCATCCGCAGGCGGCCTTATGTCCACAACCGCCTCATAGGCGGCGCGGAACGCCCCGAACTGCTGGTGCGGCGGCAGAGCCGCGGTGGTGAACAGGATGGGATGCACGCGCGTCGTTCGGGCGGGAGAGCGTCTGAACGGGGGAGATCGCACGTTCCCCAACGGCCGCACAGGCCCGCGTGACAACTGGACATAGGTTGTGAAAAGACGCGATAGTCCTCGACGCTGGTACTGACATGCGGCCGACCGCCAGAAACGATGCGGCTTCGCCGGCGGGCCGTGGCAATGTCTGGACAGCAGGCGCGGAATGCGGCGTATGAACGAGCGGCACAAGCTGGAGCTGGATTTTCGAGCCCTGCGCTCGGGGCTGGGGGTCGGCGAGTTCGTGCGCTCCAGCCACCTGCTCGACCATGCCGATGACGTGTTTCGCGCAAGGGAACACGGCTATCGCCGGATCGACAGTTCCACCCTGCTTCACGTCATGAATTTCGAGGTGGCCGAGTCCTACAGCCTGAAGATGATGCGGGGCGATCTGGTCTGCGTCCAGGCCATCGTGGCGGGCCGCTACAGCCGCTGGATCGGCCAGCGCATGGATGTCATCAACCCTCACATGCTGCAGGTGAGCAACATTCCCTTGTCCGTGTCCGATACCGACGCGGGGGTGCGGCTCCGCGGCATCCTCATCGTCTGCGAGCGCCGGCACTTCATCGAGCGCTACGGTCTCGACATCGACCGCGTGCCGGCCGCCTACCGGCCGATCTTCCTGTCCCAGCATGGGACACCGGAGGTGCTGTCGCTGCCGCTGTCGCCGGCCGGCATCGCCATGGTCGACCAGATCGTCTCCTGCCGGTATGTGGAGCCGCTGCGCGGGGTCTTTGTCGGCGCCAAGGCCGTCGAGATCCTCTGCGACGTCGTCTCCCAGCTGCACGGCCTTCGCCAGCGCGCGGCGCCGCGCCCGATCGGCGAACAGGCGAAGACGCTGGCGATCCAGACCGCGGCGGCGATATACCGGCGCGAAATCGCCGATCCGCCGACCATCGAACAGCTCGTCCGGCGTGTCGGCCTCAACCGCAACGAACTGTCCAGGGGCTTTCGCGACATCTTCGGTGTCACGCCCCACGCCTATGCGCATGCGCGACGCATGGAGCATGCGCAGGAAATGCTGCGCGGCGGCGATCTCGCCATCAGCGAGGTCGCCCGGCGCATCGGTTATGAGGGCTATTCCAGCTTCGCCCGCGCCTATCACGCCTATTATGGCTGCCCGCCGTCACCTGCCGATGCCGGGAGGCCGCCCTTGGCCGAGGCTCAGGAGATCGAGCCGTGAGCCGTCTCCGGCATATGCCAGACCACAAGAAGGCTGGTGGCGGCGGCGGCGACGACATAGCCCGCTGGTGCCAGAGGGTTGTCCAGCGCCGCGGTCAGCCAGACGGCGATGAAGGGCGCGAAGCCGCCGAACACCGCCGCCGCGACGGCATATGACACAGACGACCAGCGCGAGCGGTCGGGCGTCGCGAACAGTTCGGCCATCATCGCCGGCGCCGGCCCCGAATAGAGCGCGATGGCGACGCCAAACAGCACTTGCACGGCAACCACCAGGGGAAAGCTGCGCAGGGCGACGATCGCCCACAGGGCGGGGATCACCAGCACCAGGACGAGCAGGCAGGAGCACAGCAGGAAAGGCCGACGGCCGAACCTGTCCGAAAGCCTGCCGATCAGGGGCACGAGCAGGATGATGGCGACGATGCACAGCGTGTTGGACCATGTCGCCTGCGCCGCGCTCAGGCCGGCATGCCTCTGGGCGAAGAGCGGCATGTAGACGAGGAATATGTAATAGCAGACCGTCCAGTGCATGGTGAAACCGATCACCGTCAGGCTGGGACGGCGTATGCGCCGCAGCACCGCGACGGTGGATGTCGCGGCCGTCGCGGTGCTGCGGTAGGCCGGCGTTTCGACCATGCCGGTGCGCAGCCAGAACGCCACGATCCCCAGCGAGCCGCCGAGAAGAAAAGGCAGGCGCCATCCCCACTCTTTCATGCTCTCGGGCGACAGCGTGGTGACCAGGAGGGCGGTGACCGCGCTGGCAAGGCCGCTGCCGACGGCGACGGTGGCGGAGAGGAAGCTGGTGGAGAAGCCGCGCCGACCTTGCGGCGCGGCTTCGAGCAGGAAGGCGTTGGCGATGCCCCATTCCCCGCCGGCGGAAAAGCCCTGAACCAGCCGGGCCACCAGGAGCAGCATCGGCGCGACGAGGCCGGCCGCCTCGAAGGTCGGCAGAATGCCGATCGCAAAGGTGCCGGTGCCCATCAGCCCGGCGGTGATGACGAGGCCCGGCTTGCGCCCCTTGCGGTCGCCGAGGCCGCCGAGCACCAGCCCGCCAAGCGGGCGCATCACGAAGCTGGCGCCGAACACGGCGAGGGTGGCCAGCAGAGCGGCGGTATCGTCGTGCTGGGGGAAGAATGCCTGCGAGATGTAGACCGTGAGCAGGCCGTAAATGACGAAGTCATACCATTCGAGCACATTGCACAGCAGCACGCCGATGAAGGCGCGCCGCCGCGGCGTGGCGGCGGGCTCGAGATCGCTCTCGGTCATCGTGAGCCGGGGAAAATCGGCCGCGGCGGGCAGGGCAACGGAATCATGCGGGCTCGGAGGGCTGGGCTGTGCATTGATGGTACGTAAGCACAGCCGCCGCAGCCGGAGAAGCGCCATTGTTTCACGCGCGGCGCACGGCGGACGCCCGGCCGGTTCCGCCCCTGTGTGGCGCCCCGATTGAGGAACGCCCCACACCCGACCCGCATGGGTCCCAGCCGGCCTTTAGAGCGTATCCGGTGAACTCACGTTCACCGGATACGCTCCAGGTTGTTGTTTTGCC
>CAZIXP010000077.1:0-18762 GCA_964543245.1 uncultured Starkeya sp. | reverse complement strand
ATCACCCTGGTGGGCCGGGCCTATGAGCTCGGCTGGGGCGTTGCGGTGGACAAGGCGGAGGCGGCGCGCCATTTCGCCCGCGCCGCCGAACGCGGCCACCCCTGGGCGCAGTTCAATCTCGGCCGGCTGCTGCTGGAGGGCGACGGCGTGCCACCGGACCGCCGCGCCGCGCTGGGCTGGCTGCTGCGCGCCGCCAGCCAGGGCAACGCCAAGGCGATGACGCTGCTCGGCCGCTATGCCGAATATGGCTGGGAAGGCCGGGTCCGGCCCGCCGCGGCGCAGCGCTGGTACCATCGCGCGGCGGAGGGCGGGGATTTCCGCGGCCAGTTCGATCTCGGCCGGCTGCTGGCGGCCCAGGGCGCCGGCGCGGCGGCGGCGGGCTGGTTTGCCCGGGCGGTGGAGGGCGGCTTCCCCGCCTTCTGCCGGCAGGCCGGGGCCGGGCTGCGCGAGAGCGGGGTTCCCGCCTTCGAGGCGGTGGCGCGGCGGGCGCTGGAGCGGGCCTGCGCCAGCGGCGAGCCGGCGGACCTGCGGGCCTTTGCCTCGGCGCTGGCGGCCGGGTTGGGTGGCCCGGCCGAGCCCGCGCAGGCGCAGGCGCTGCTCGCCCGGGCTAGGGCGCTGGAAGAGGCCCCGCCCGCGCCGCCGACGCCGCCGCGCCCGCCGCGGCACCGGCCGGGGCGCGTGGCGCGCATCAGCGCGGGGCTGCGGCGCTGGCTCGGCCGTACCTGAGGCCGCCCGGCAGCCCTGCTGGAGGCCGGCTCAGATGCGCCCGTCAACCCAGGCGGTGACTTCCCGCGTCAGCCGCCGGAAATCCCAGAACGCCGCGCCCACCAGCACCCCGGGGATGAGCCCCAGCCCGATCGCGGTGCCGGACGACCAGTCCATCGCGTTGCGGGCGAAATCATAGGCGGTGTAGACCACCAGAGCGGTCACCACCGCACCCGCCAGGGCGTAGATGCGGCCGGGCAGCCGCATGAGGCCGATGGCGATGGCCAGCGCCGCGACCACCCCGATCACCGCCGCCCAGCCCCAGCCGAGCGAGAGCAGCGTCGCGGTCCAGCGACCGATCATGAAAGAGACGATGACCAGCACCAGCGCCAGCGGCGCCCCCGCCCGCAGCCGCAGGATGGACGGCCGGCCGCGGCGCACCGGCGCCGGCCCGGCGGCCACCCCTCGGCCCGCCCCGCTCCCGAAATTCCCGCTGCCCTCGCTCATCGCCCTGCCCCGCCGCTGCTGAATGGCCCGCCTTCATATCCCCGTCATCTCAAGTGCCCCATCCCTGACGGCGGCGCAAGGCGCGCCTCCGGCCGCGGGCTTGACGCTGCGGCGCAAGAGACCATCTGCTTAAGCCCATCCAGCCGGCGGAGCGACCATGCGGCGTGTCCTCGTCCTCATCAATGCCAATGCCGGCACCGTGCTCGACCGCGGCGCCGACACGGTGACCCGGCTGATCGAGGAGGAACTCGGCGGCGACACCGAGATCGATCTGCGCATGCTGCGCGGCAAGGCGCTGCTCGACGCCATCCGCGCCTCCGGCTCGGGCGACCATGACGCGGTGGTGGTGGGCGGGGGCGACGGCAGCGTGAGCCTTGCGGTGCAGACGCTGGCGGGCACCGGCCGCGCGCTCGGCATCCTGCCACTCGGCACGATGAACCTGCTCGCCACCGATCTCGGCATGCCGCGCGACCTTGGCGAGGCCATCGCCGCGCTGGGCGACGCCCGCGAGACCAGCATCGACCTCGGCACGCTGAACGGCCGGGCCTTCCACACCATTTCCGGCATCGGCTTCTTCAGCCAGATGGCACGGGCGCGCGAGGCCGCCCGGCACTGGAAGCTCGGGCGCTTCCTCATCGTCGCCATCGCCGCCTTCTACGCGCTGCGCCGCTCGGGACGGGTGTCGCTGGATGTCACCATCGACGGCGAGACCCGCGCCTTCGAGGCGCTGGCGGCGCTGGTGACGGTGAACCGCTTCAGCGGCCCGGGCTGGCGCCGGGCCCGGCTGGACGAGGGGCTGCTGGAGATCCACGTCGTGGAGGAGCGCGGCGCCCTCGCCAGGCTGAAGGCCGGCGCCGACATGGTGACCGACAGCTGGCGCGACAACCCCGGCATCGTCAGCCTCACGGGGCGGGAGATCACCATCGCCCGCAGCCGCCGCCGCAGCTGGGTCTCGACCGATGGCGAGCTCGAGCGCGAGAAGCAGCCGCTGACCTATGCGGTGCAGCCCGGCACGCTGCGGGTGCTGATGCCGCCGCGCCCGCCGCAGCCGCGCTGACGCCCCGGCACCGCCGGGCGCCGCGCCCGCAGCGCCCGCAGCGCCCGCGGCGCGGCATCGTGGGTTGCAGACGGGCGGGCCGGAAGCCCGCCGGCCCTCGACCGGACCTCAGCGCGGCTCGATCTCGAACACCGCGCTGATGCTGGCGCGCACCTCGCTCTCGCCCGCCTCCACCGGCACGGAATCCGCCTTCATGGCGCGCATCGCCATCACCGGCATGGGCGGCGGCATCGGGCCGCCGCTCTCGTTGAGGCTCACCACCCGCACGATCCTGAGCCCGGCGGCCTCGGCGATCATCTCGGCGCGGCGGCGGGCGTCCTTCACCGCGGCGACGCGGGCGGCGTCCTCCAGCTTGCCCGGCTCGGCAAAACCGAACTGCACCGAGCCGAGCTGGTTGGCGCCCGCGCTCACCACCTGGTCGAGCAGGCCGCCGAGCCCGCCGAGGTCACGCAGCCTCACGCTGACGGTGTTGCGCACCTCGTAGCCGGCGATGTGGCTGGTCTCGACACCGTCCTTCTTGGTGCTGGCATATTGCGGCTGCACCGAGAAGCCGGAGGTGGAGACGTCCTTCGCCTCCACCCCGGCGGCGCGGATGGCGGCGATGGTGGCGGCGACCGCGGCGTTGTTGGCGTCGAGCGCCTCACGCGCGGTCTTGCCCTCGCTGACGACGCCGGTGGAGAAGGTCGCCATGTCCGGCACCGCGCTGGCGCTGCCCTCGCCGGTGACGGTGAGGGTGGGCCGGCGCGGCTGCGGCGCGCCCATCTCCTGCGCCACGGCGGGGGCGCCGAGCCCGGAGGCCAGCGCGAGGGCGAGGAGCGGGCCGGCGGCGGCGCGGCGGGCAAAGCGGACGGGGGTCATGAACATTCCTCGGGAGAGAACCGACTGACGAAGCGGCAGCCCGACAGCACCCCGCGAAGGCGGCGGCATTGCGGCGGCCGCTTCCCGTGCCGGGCCTTGGGGGAGCGCGGCGGGCGGCGGGCGGCGGGCGGCAAAATAACGGAACGGCCGGACCGAACATATAATAGATATTACGACGCTACCGTGCGTTTTTTACCTATCGTTCCCGGCTGAAATGCACCCTTCGACTTTCCGATCACCAGCTGTTCATTTGCTCGACTTTCCCGGTCGGAACCATCATCGCCGCCTCACGTTGACCGCCGGAACACAAACGGAGGCACAACGCCATGAACACGTCCAGGACCCTCGCCGCCACTCTCGCCGCCCTTCTCCTCGTCGCCTCGCCGGCCATGGCGCAGAGCGGCAGCGGCTCGGGCGGCGGCAACAATGGTGGCGACAGCGGGTCGAGCCAGGGCAGCGGCAACACCGGCGGCGGCAATAACGGCAATTCGGATGGCGCGTCCGGCGCCGGCGCCAGCGGCGGCTCCAGCAACACCGGGCAGCCCGGCGGCGGCACCGCGGGCGGGGTCGGCGGCTCCTCCAGCACCAACACCGGCACCACCGGCCAGCCCTGCCCCAACGGCGCCGTGAACTGCTGAGCCTCGACCCCTCAGGGACAAAACGCGAGCGGGCCCGTCATCGACGGGCCCGTTTTTGTGTGCGCAGCCCTGCCCGCGACCACGGCCGCATTGCGGCTCGCGTCGTTAGATCAGTCGTTTTGAAGGTGTACGGATGGGATGACGAACCGGCACGCCCCGCCCCAATGATATCACTTAAATATTTGAAAAAAATTATCTTTCCGATTCCGGACGAGCCATCGTCCCGATGGCGATGCAACCATTCTTGCGCTATCATGGGATTTATTTAGAAATTATACCCTTATCGATGGCCATTCCTCGCAATTGAATCTAATCTAAAATATTTCAAATGCGGCTACGAGGAAGGTTGATGTTTGACGAATTTCTGAAGTGGCTGCTTGGGGTAATCACTTCTAGCGGCCTAACAATTGGCGTAGCGTTCTTGATGCGCGACACGGTCGCCAAATTCTTTTCCAAGGCCGTTGAGCACCGATTCGATAAAAAGCTAGAGACATTCAAGGCTGGAATTCGAGAAAACGAAAATCAGCTGGAACAGATCAGGTCATTTCTTGTCTCAGCAAGGAGAGCGCGTGATTCAACGATCCAGGAGAAAATACTAGAAGGCGCCGAGATTCTACTGCGTGCCCGACACGGGCTATCTCAGCTTTCCATGCTTGTCGAGTACATTAAAATTCTCAATACAGAAAAGATAATCGATTATGGAAATGACCCAAAAATCACGCAATTCATAGAGACCTTAATAAAACCTTTCGATAATGAAAAAAAATTCAAACAACTTAGCTCCATAGATAAAACTATTCCAAAGCTTTATCTTAGCGAAAATTCCTTGAAATTATTCGACGCTTACGAGAGCATTATGCTCCACGCCGCGATTATGATGAAAATATACAGCACCCCTTTAACTGATAAAAAAAAATTAATCAATTCAGGTAGCCTGAGTAAAGTGGTGATTCCGCTTGTGCCCGCCTCGAAAGATGGGTTCGACAAATGGGGCGAGGGCTACGCATACCACTTATCAACCTACTTACACGATGAAATCCTGAAAGCACTTCGTCACGAAGTATCCGGCACGGATGACATGACGAGGGATACAGAATCTATTCAAAAACTGGAGTTGGACGCCCGCCGGGCACAGATGAATATCCGCTCCTCCCTTAAGCAATTTGGACTTACTGACAACCTGATCAAACCTGACGTAACCACTGAAGCAAGTTCGGCGGCGGCAGAAAGGTTCTAACCATCAGGGCTATAATTCTAATTAAGGGTGCGGCTACAACAATAGCCCGCCGTGGGACGTCTATCGAGGAACTGGTAGGCCCGGCAGGCCCACAGAGACGCAATAATTTCAATGCCTTGGCTCAAAGTGGGACGGTCGGAGAAGCCGCCAATTCCCGTGAGGGTACAACCGAACGTGTCCCACTTTTTGGCGTTGCGGGTTCGTGTCCTGATCACGCAACGACAGCAGACACTGCCGGCTTTAAAGTGAAAAACCCGACCGCTGTGGGCGCAGCGGGCCGGGTTCAGGAAGGCGTTCAGCACAGCAAGGCCAACGTCAATAAATCTAAACGATCGAACGTAAATCGCAAAATTTTTCTTATGGCCGGTGAGGCCGTAGTTGCTTCGTCCTGTGCGATCGAGACCGCACGCCCGCACTGACGCATCGCTGGCCGGCGGCTACCGGCCTGATCGACCCTGCGATCGTTGGAAGCGGGCGCCCTGATCGGGGTGCTCGGAGGTCCAGCCCCAATCCAGATCCTGCAACCGCGATTGCGGCCTTGCCGCGGTCTCGCCACGACCTGTCCCGCGGTCGGCGCCTTTGGGCGCCGCGATGAGCGTCGTCGCGCCTGCCGGGAGCGCACAACAACCCCGGAAACAAAATGTCGGCTCTGTCGCGCCCTGACAACCGACGGCCCGTACGGGACCCGGCATCACCGGGGAAGGTCGAGGGACGGTGCTTATCGCCGCCGGGATGGCAACCCGGTCGATCTGTATCGTGGTGGCGCCTTGAAAAGCCGCCGGCGTCCGACGTGGGGACAACACGTCGGGGACCATGAGGTCCGAAGGAGACTGAGTATGCGGCGGCGCCTTGGCGCCGCTCCCCATAGCCGGGGGCTTCTGGAGGTCAATCCGGGGGGCAGAAAAGGGCGGAGCTATGATCAGACGGATGGAGGAGCGAATGCGGATCCAGGGTGTGCCACTTGCCGGAAGGAAGGGGCAACTACCGAAGAGCCCGGCCAAGCGAGAGGCCCGGCGACGCCGGCTCAAAGCTGCTGGCGAATACAAGAAGGCCCTCGCCCTTCGTGATGGCAGCACTGGCGCCGCCTCGGAGGTCCGGCGGATTGATCCGGCGAGCCTGGAGGGCCAGGCCATCGTCCATGCTCTCTGCCCGAAGCCATCAACTTGGGCGCGCGCGGAGGCGGAGGTGTGTCCAGAGTTCGGCGATCTTCACGACACTTCCCATCTGCCGGCAATCACTGGCGCCGCTCATGCTGCGCCGCATGTTCGATCGCTTCCGCAATTTCCTCGCCCTGACCACGAAAAGCCTGGCCGCGCCTGACGCGGAACTGGCGGCGCTCTTTGGCGCCGCACCATCGGGGCTTGGTGTAGGAGCCGCGCAGGCGCTCACCGTGCCGGCGGTGCAGTCGGCGATCCGGTTGATCTCGGAAGCGGCCGCCACCCTCGACCTGAAGGTGGTGCATCGCGTCGGCGGCGTCGACACCGACGCGCCCGAGCATCCCGTTGCTGAGTTGCTGGCCGATCGCCCGAACGACTGGACGGACGCCTTCAGCTTCATCCGTGACATGGTCGCCGGCGCCCTGGTCTCCGACAAGGGTTCGCTGGCCTTTGTGAACCGTGTCGGCGAGGGCAGGATCCGCGAGCTCGTGCGCTACGATGCAGCGCATTTCACGATCGACTATTCCGGTGACGGCCGGCTGGAGCCGTCTTTCCGCATCAACAACGTCCCGGTATCCGCCGACGATGTGGTGCATCTGCGCGGGCCCTTCGCTCGCTGCCCGCTCTCGCTTGCGGCCGACGCCATCGGCGCCGCGAAGACGATGGAACGGCATGCCGGCAGTATGTTCAAGAACGGCGCCCGGCCGTCCGGGGTCCTGGCACTGAAGGAGCGCACCACGAAGGAGGTGCTCGCTCGCATCAAGGAATCTTGGCAGGCGGCTCATGGCGGTGAGCGATCCGGCGGCACCGCGATCCTTGACGGTGGCGCCGAATATTTTCCGCTCACCCTGACGTCGGTCGATGCCCAGTTTCTAGAGATGCGAGCATTCCAGATCCTGGAGATCGCTCGCGCCTTCCGCGTGCCGCCCTCGATGCTCTACGAGCTCGACCGCGCCACCTGGTCGAACAGCGAGCAGATGGGCCGCGAGTTTCTCGTCTACAGCCTCGAGCCGTGGCTCCGGGCCTTGGAAGGCGCGTTGCGGCGGGCGCTGTTCACGCCGGAGGAGCGGGCCGAATATCGCATCGCGTTCGATCGCGACGATCTCACCCGCGCCAGCCTCACCGAGCGTGCCACGGCCGTTTCTTCGCTGATCGCCTCGCGGGTGCTGAATCCGAATGAGGGCCGCGGCTGGCTCGACCTGCCGCCGCGCAAGGGCGGCGACGAATACGCGAACCCCAATACCGGCAGCAGCCAACCGGGCGGCAAGATCGGCGCCGCGGCTCCCCGCCCGACGCCCGAAGATCGGGGGAGCGTCTGATGGATCACGCTTCTTTCGAGACGAAGTTCACCGTGGGCGAGGATGGCACCATCGAGGGCATCGCCTGGCCGTATGGCAGCCCCGATCGCGCCGGCGACATCATCACCAAGGGCGCCATCCGGGTTCCGGTCTCCGATCTCCCGATGCTTCGTGGCCACGATCCCGATGCCCTCATCGGTCTCTGGACCGAGGTGAAGGAGACGGACGCCGGCCTGATGGTGCGGGGACAGCTGAATCTCAAGAGCCCGTTGGCGCGTGGCACGCGAAGCCAGATCCTGACCGGCCAATATACCGGCCTATCGATCGCGTGGCCCAGGGACACGGTGAAGGCGAGGCGCCAGGGGCGCCATCGCATCATCTCGTCGATCGATCTCATCGAGATCTCGGTGGTGCGCAGCCCATCGCACCCCGGCGCGCGCATCACCAGCGCCAAATCCAACCCTGTCGTCGCACTTGCCGAGGCCATCAACCGGGCCGCTGCAGCTATTCGAGGAGCCTGACCGATGAAGCATTCCCCGATGCCGTCCAACCCTCTGCATGGACTGGAACTGAAGGGTGACAATGACGATCCGAATGACGCCATCGCGGCCGTGACGGCCGCCGTTGCGAACCTGTCGGAAGCCGTCACCACTGGCCAGAAGACCCTCGGCGAGCGGATTGCCGCGCTGGAGACCAAGGGGACGGCGCCGATCGAGAAGAAGGGCGACAATCCTGCCACCAAGATCATCGAGCGGCTCGACAAGATCGAGGCGAAGGTGAACCGGCCGGGTGGCGGTATCGAGACCAAGGGCGAGCCGAGCGTCGAGCAGAAGGCCTTCGCCTCCTATCTGCGCCTCGGCAGCAATACGCCAGACCTCGAACTGAAGACGCTCACCCTGTCGAGCGATCCGCAGGGCGGATACCTGGCGCCGGCGGAGATGGCGAGCGAGTTCCAGCGCGACCTCGTCGAATTCTCGCCGATCCGATCACTCGCCACCGTCCGCACCACGACCGCGCCATCGCAGGTCATTCCCAAGCGAATCGGGATTACCAACAGCAAGTGGAAGGGCGAGACGCAGGCGCAGGAGGCGAGCGAGCCGAGCTTCGGCCAAGCCGAGATCGTGGTGCGCGAACTCAACACCTTCGTCGACGTGTCCAACCAGCTGCTTGCCGACAGCGCCGGCACCGCCGAGGCGGAGGTGCGCCTCGCCCTTTCGGAAGATTGCGGCCAGAAAGAAGGCCTTGCCTTCGTCTCCGGCGATGGCGTGCTGGCGCCGGAAGGACTTCTCACCGCATCCGGCATTGGCGAGACCAACAACGGCCATGCCACCAATCTCTCGGCGGATGCGCTGATCGCCCTCATGTACGCCCTGCCGGCGGCCTATCGGGCGCGCGGATCCTGGCTGATGAACGGCGGCACCCTCGCCAAGGTGCGCGGCTTCAAGGACGCGAACGGCCAGTACATCTGGCAGCCGAGCTATCAGGCCGGCCAGCCGGAGATGCTGCTCGGCCGCCCCGTCGTCGAGGCCGTTGACATGCCCGACGTAGCGGCCGGCAACTTCCCGATCCTGTTCGGCGACTTCGCGACCGCCTACCGCATCGTCGACCGGTTAGCGCTCTCGATCCTCGTCAATCCCTACATCCGCGCCACCGAGGGCATCACGCGCATCCACGCGACCCGCCGGACGGGCGCCGGCGTGGTGCAGCCCAAGGCGCTGCGCAAGCTCAAGATGGCGGCCTGAGGCCGTCACAGTCACCCCGGAACGCGAGGATACATAGATGCGCGATCTCGTCTCCAACATCGCCGTCGTGCCGGCCATTGCGCCGGCCGTGCAGGCCGCCGCTGCCGATGGCGCGGCGATCGACCTCAAGGGCTTCAACCGCGTCGCCTTCGTCATCACCACCGGCGCGGTGGTCGGTGCCGGCGACTTCGGCGTCAAGGTGCAGGAGAGCGACGACGGCGTCGCCTTCACCGATGCCGCGGGATCCGCCGTGCAGGGAGCGGTGCCGGCCACGCTGGCGGCAGCGAGCGCTTACAAGCTCGGCTATGTCGGCTTCAAGCGCTACGCCCGCCTGAGCCTCACGAAAGCGGGCGGCACCTCGCTCGCGCTGGGTGCCGTCGCCATCAAGGCGGATCCGGCATCGGCTCCCGTCGCCTGAGTTCCACGCGCCGGGCGCGAGAGGGCACGTAGCGGCCTGCCCGATAACGGAAACCCCACCTCCGCGGCGCGCGTCGCCACAAGCGACATGGCGGTCAAGGTGGGGAAGGTCGCGAGCACCGGCCGGTCTCCTTTCCCGGCGAAGGGCTCACCGGCGGAGGCAGCGTCTCGCTGTCTCCGCCCTCCAGTCACAAGCGAGATGAACATGCTCACCGTGATCACCGCCGCCACCGATCGCAAGCTCACCACGCTCGATGCCGTAAAGGCCGAACTCGAGATCGCCGATGGTGCCGACGACACCTATCTCGACGGGCTCATCCTTCAGGTGAGCGCGGCCATCGAGAAGTGGTGCTGCCGCCCTCTGGTGGCCGATACGGTGCGCGAGGTGTTTCACCCGGTCTCGCCGGCGTCGCCGCTAATCCTGGCTCGCTATCCCATCGTGAACATCGTCTCCGTGACGATCGAGGGCAGCGCCCTGCCAGCCGATCACTATGAGGCCGATGCCGAGGCGGGCTTCCTCTACCGCCTCATGGCTGCCGGCTTGCGCTGCGGCTGGCCGCTGGGACGTGCCGTCGTCGACTATGTCGCCGGCTTCCCGGTGCCGAGTGGCGTGCCGGCCGATCTCCAGCGGGCGGCAACGCTCGCCGTCCGCAACGCCTATGTGACCCGAGGCAGGGACACCACCGTCAAGAGCGAGGATGTCGACGGCGTCAGTTCGTTCTCATACCGCTTCGTGGCGTCGCTGCCCTCCGATGTCGTCGAGCTCATGGCGCCGTACCGCGCGCCGACAACCATCGTGTGAGGTGCCGATGCCGATGCGTCCCCCTCATATCTGTCGCTGCGGCCACAAGGTCGCCCATGGCCAGCGCTGCGCCTGCGTCCGCAAGCGCGCTGCGGAGAGCGACAAGGCCCGCCCGACGTCGCGTCAGCGTGGCTACGATACCGAGTATCAACACGCCGCCGCGGCGTTCCTGAAGACGCACCCGACCTGCACTTGCGGCCAGCCGGCCGTGCTGGTGCGCCACAGGATCAGCATCCGCCTGCGCCCCGATCTCCGGATGGACCGGTCGAACTGGCTGCCGGGCTGCCGGTCCTGCAACGCGAAGGACGTGCACCGCGAGCGGCGGGAGGCCGGGGGTGGTCGACAACCTGCCGCCCAGGGACCGGGACCGTCCGGGGTCCACCGCGCGAGACACGCCCGAATTGGGGATTTTGAGGAGGGCAGCCGATGAACGGCGATCCCGGAATGCGGCTGTTCGTCACCACGGCCGACGGCCACTCGGTGCCGGTAAACGGCTTCGACGACGTCATAGAGCTCGACGATGGCGATGCGCTGAGCTTCGACTTCTCACCGATCCCCGACGATCCCGGCCAGGCGGCCGTCGAGGCCGCCGCCGGCGGGGGTGCCCGCACCTTCACGTTGTCGGCAGCGGGCTTTCGGCTGGAGTTCGCCGGCAAGGTGACGACGATCATGAAGCCGGACGGCCACCTCATCGCGCTGGTGAGCCCGGTCGTGGATGCGGTGATGGAGGAGAGGGCGCAGTGAAGGGCCGGAAGCCGAGCGAGATCTCGCCGGGATCCTCGCCCGTCGTCGAGGTGCCGCGCCCGCCGTCATGGCTGTCGCGCGATGCCAGGGCGGAGTGGCGGCGGGTGGCGCCGATCATGATCGACGAGCGAAAGGTGCTCACGGTGCCGGACATGGCTCAGCTGGCCCACTACTGCGCCGCAGTCGGTGAGGTTGCCGAGGCCTCCCGCCTAATCGGGAAAGAGGGCCTCGTGTTTCGCTCGCCCTCTGGCCCGAAGAAGCATCCCGCCGTCGCCATCCGCGGCGAGGCGATGACGCAGGCTCGCCGGCTCGCTGCCGAGCTCGGCCTGACACCGATGTCGCGTTCCCGCGCGCCCATGAAGGAGAGGACGAATGATGATGCGTGGGCCGGCATGGATGTTTGACGGCTCGCCGCTGCCGGATCCGCACGGCCGCGCCGAGCGCGCCATGGAATTCTTGCAGCTGCTGCGCCATCCGAAATCGACGCTGCCGGGCAAGGCCTTCCAGCTTGATCCCTGGCAGGAGCGGATCGTGCGGGCCGTCTACGGGCCTTCGGATGATCACGGCGGCCGGCTGATCAGGACCGTCTATCTTCAGGTCGGCAAGGGCTCCCGGAAGACGAGCCTCGCCGCGGCGCTGTCCATCCTTCACACCTATGGTCCCGAGCGGGTGCCGCGGGGACAGAACTTCGTCGTCGCGGCAGATAAGGCGCAGGCCCGCGTCGCCTTCGAAGAGGCGATGTCGATCGTGCAGGAAATCCCGCAGCTGGCGGGCGCGTCTCGACCGGTGGATTCGAAGAACCGGCTGGTGCACCCGAAATCGGGATCGTTCTTCGAGGCGCTGGCGTCGGACGGCGCGCGGGCACATGCACGCACACCGATGTTCGTGCTGGTCGACGAGCTCTGGGCCCATCAGAAGGCCGAGCTTTGGCAGGCCATGCAGATGGGCGCCGGCAAGGTGCCGGGCTCCCTCATCATCGTCGCGACGACGGCAGGGCGGAGCCATGAGAGCCCGGACTACCCCCTCTACGAGTATGCCAAGAGGGTGCAGTCCGGCGCACTGGTGGATGAATCCTTCCTGCCGATCCTCTTTGAGGCCGATCGGGATGCACCGTGGGATGATGAAGCGACCTGGCGCTCGGTACTGCCGGGCCTCGATCACGGATATCCCGACCTGCCGTCACTGCGCCGGATCGCTCTCGCGGCACGTGAGCGGCCGAGCGATCGGGAAGCCTTTCGGCAGTTCTATCTCGGCATCCGTCTGGACACCTCGACCTCGCCCTTCGTCGACATGGATGTCTTCGATGAAGGCCACACCGATATCGACGTCGCGGCGCTGGAGGGGCGGTCGTGCTGGATCGCGGTCGACGCCTCCAGCACGACCGATCTCACGGCCGTGGTGGCGGCGTTCCCGGATGACGACGGCGGCATCGATATCCTGGCTCGGGCATTCTGCCCGGCCGACAATCTGCAGGGCCGTGCCGACCGCGATCATGTCCCATATCCGCGGTGGGCGGCGGAAGGGCACCTGATCGCCACGCCTGGCAACGTGATCGACTACCGCGCCGTCGAAATGCATATCCGCGATCTCTGCGACCGGTTCGACGTCCGGGAGATCGGCTTCGATCCAGCCTATGCGCAGGCGATCATGTCGCCACTCAACGACGACGGCCTGCCGGTCGTCACCATCCGGCAGGGATGGGTGACGCAGTCGCCGGCGTTGAACGCGCTGGAGCGCGCGATCATCGGCCGGCACCTGCGCTGGAATTCGCCGGTGCTGCGCTGGTGCATGGACAATGTCGTGATCCACACCGACGGCGCCGGCAACCGCGTCATGCACAAGGGCAAGAAGCGCGAGCGCATCGATCTGGCGGTGGCGCTCTGGATGGCGGTCTCCCGCTGCGAGGCGAGCATCACGCCCAGCATCTACGATTCCCCCGATTGGTCGCCGGAGATGATGGTGCTTTGATGAAGGCCTGTCTGGAAATCCCGGCGCCCAGATGGCGACGGCGAAAGCGGCGGGTGAAATCAGAACTTCCAGCCGACCTTCCGGATCAAGTCGAGAAGGTTGATGCATTCGACACCATAGGCGTCGCAGACATCAGGAATTTTTGGTTTGCCAGGACTGCCCCGGCCTTCCTCTGTGACGATGGCGGCGCCCAAAATTCGGGCGGTCGCGATCACGAAAGGATCGGCGGCGAAAGCACGCTTGCGCTCCATTACAAGCTTGGGATGCCTGGCGAGGATTGCCGCGACCTCGGCCAGCACTGGACCATCAGTCGGTGCAAAGAAGTCGTCGCATGGTTTAAGGAAATCGAGAAGGTCGGTTGATCGCTTCCCCAACTCGACCTGCACCTCTTCGGGCGCGATCATCTCGCCGGCTTGAATCGACGCTATGAGGCGATCCCAGAGTGCGGGCAGGATGTCGATCGGATAGCGTTCGACCCAAGCCGCGACCAGCGCCGAGGTATCCCAGACAAAGCGTGGCCGAGGCGGTGCGCTCATGCTGCCTTGAATGCCTGCCGCTCGATGTAGGGAATATGCTTCGCCTGCACGCCGAGAAAGGCGGCGGCATCGTTAAGATTGATCCGCCGATCCCGGTAGCCGGAGAGGACAAGGCGGGCGTAGCTCTTGCCATAGCGACCGATCATCTGCATGTGATGCGGTGCGCCACCGGAGGCGCCGGTCGGCTCGTCAAGCGCTTGGTATTCCTGTTCGAATATTGGTCGCTTGCGCGCATAGGATCGCCAGCTCGCCCGGCCGAGCGTCACGAAGCGGATCAACGCGGCTTCCCTGCTTGCGCCGAGTTGCTCGGCAGCGCGTGCAAGCTCGGCGGAGCTCCAATCGGAGCTGATGCCCTTACCTGCCGCGACTGTTTCGACTGCTGCAGCCGGCATCATGACGGCGGCGGCGACAGCGTTGCACCACCGCTCGATCCGCCGGACTGCAACCGGCATTGTGGGTTGGGGGGCTACGACGTTCTCCACGACGCCTTCTCCGAGGACGAGATGAGCGAATTCATGTAGGAGGGTAAAGGCTCGGCCGTTGGTCTTGTCCCGGCCATTGACGGCGACAACCGGCAGCGCCGTCGCTGGGATGGCGAAGCCGCGTACCTCACGCACCGCGGGAGCGTGAGATCCCCCCATTACGAAGACGAGAATGTCCTTCGCTTCAATTGCAGCCCGCCATCCCTCAAACACCGTTCCCCTGCGTGCCCATCGCGCGATCTCGCCTGGGTCAACGCCGAGTGCATGACGGATACCCTCGGCCACTGCCTCCGGATCATCGCCGAGCCTGGCGGATAGCTTGAAGGGCTGCACCTCGCCACCGGTCTCTTCGATCATCTCGAGCGCGATATCCCGCCTGTCCTGTGCAAGGCGGATTTCATAGGCAACGCGAGCCGGCATCGGAATCGGCTTCCCGGTCTCTGGATCGATTCGGCGGAAATCCTTCAGCGGAAGGAAGTCGCGCGGAGGTTCCGGCAACAGCATGACAGCGAGCGGCCTATGATACTTCTCGGCCAGCTTGCGGAGCTGAGGCAGGGAAGGCGCGCCATCGCCGCGTTCCCATTCTTCGATCCGGCCAACCGGCACATTCACCGTCTTTGCTGCGGCCTCGATCGTGATGGACGCACTCCGTCGTGCCCAGGCGAGCACTTCAGGGCGAACGGGGACAGAAACCTTGGTCGGCATTCGAAGCACCACGAAAGGACTCTCGTCATCGTAACGCACAAAAATGGCCAGACGTTAAGCCCAGATCAGCGCATCAATGCTGGTGACGTGGAAGCCGGTCAAGGTGGCGGCGCGCCTCCTGGCGTCGCCGGATCTCACCAACTTCCGTGCCGCCATCCTCTGGGCCGCCGGTCAGGTCGGGAAGCCGCGGCCGGGTGATACCGTGCAGGATATCGTGGAGGGAGCAGTCATTGCGGATCAATCTAAAATATCATGAAGTCGTAAAACTTTATATCCTCTGAGTTTTTCTTGAACTACGATGGTTTCAACGTCGACGATAAATGTCTTCCTATATGGAAATTCGACATCCGCGATCATGGCGCTTTTGAGGGAGGCGCTTTCTTCTTCGACAAAGTACACCGGCAGTGGTGAGTTCGAGGCTTCCTCGACAACTGCCCTCATTCCCGTGCGCCCTTTGGTGGCGCCGGCGGTATCTGTCTGGACCCAAACAAGCGGTGTCTCTTTTAGGACGGATCTAATAGGAGTTTTCATCGCTTGAAGCGCCCGTGTCGCCCCGTTTTGGATTTCGTTTGCCTCGCTGGAGTTCAGCGCAATGACAGTTCCTGGACTGTTTACGACATTAATCTGTACGCTTGAGCCACGATTTTCAGCGATCGGCGCTACAAAATGCGATGCAGCTTCGATCTCTTTTTTAGTTGGCTGTGGTGTCGTGTCAGAAGTCCCGGAAAGCCAATCAAATACCTGTTTGACGCGCTGAACGGTCTCTGTCACGACTTTGATGTCGGATGCAATCGGCGCGAGCGTGCCCCCTGCAACTTTAATCATTTCGATGAGGTCGATCTCAACCGAACCTTTTCGAATATCTTTAATATACAGGCGCAGTTCCTTTGGGGCCTCGTCAGTGCCTGCGACCTTGATGCGATAAAGCTCTGACAGGCCCTCTAGGCCCTCGCTAAATTTCGCAATTTCTATCGGCCTGGTAAAATCATATTTGATCGTTACTTTTTCGTCTTTCAGTTCAGGCGATGTCATCGCTTCACAACTCCCAGTGCATGCCCGTCGGTCGATAATCTTCATCAAAGGTGGGCTCGCCACAAGTAGATCTCACAGCGTCAAATTTGCCTCACATTGGCGGTGCTGATGGTGGCGCCCAATCGAACACGGCCGATGCAGAGAGAGGGCGTGTGGGCGGACCAAGCGCGCTCGCGCCGGAAGCCTCTGGACAAGCTACTCGACCGACTAGAGCATGATTTGATGCGGAGAGACCGGATTCGACAGGTGCTAACGGTAGTCACCATCGGGGGCGTCGGTGCCATCGTTGGCGCCGGCGCCTACGCCGTCAACGCTAGCAGACCTGCGTTTCCTGCGCTAAACGAGAATGCCGCGGCCTGGGTGCAGGCGGTTGGCTCCATCGCGGCAGTGCTCGCGGCGGCAGCAATTGCCGCCAACGAAGCTCGGGCAAGGACGCGCGATGACCGTCGACGGGAAGCTGAGGAAAAACATCGCCGTGTTGAAAATGCTCGCTTGGCGCTAACCGTATTCGAGCGAGCCTTCTTCGCTTATCGGGACAACCCCTCTCCGATCTCCGAGAGTGTCGGCCTCTCTACAATCGTGAATGAAAGTTCAGAGCTCATCCGCGCGATACTTTTGCAACCCCTTCCGAGCGGAAAAGCCCTGAATGGCGTGCTCGACATGTTCAAGGTGATATCGGATATGAATATCAGCGTTGGAGTTCTGAAGGGTAGCTCAGAAACAATTCGTCAATCTGAAGAATATGCAAGGATCGTCCAGGAGGCAGACGATGTTCTTAAAAGGTGCGATTTTTTCATTTGGTTATGATCAGGTATTAGCTCTTGAGCTGCTCATCTGACGCCTTCATCCCCCGTCTCGCAATCGTCGCATCCTCAGCACCCGCCACGCTCATCGTGTCCTAGCGGCATGGCGGTGAGGATCGGATCGATCTTGCCGACTGGATCGCCACCGGTGGCGCCTTCACGGCGCCGTTACGGGATCCTGCGGTGTTCGCTACCGCAGCGATCGGTGAGTACGGCGCCTCGGTCGAATGGAACGGGGATGCCGACCTGGCGATCGATGGCCTGCATCTCTGGCGCCGCGCGAGGGTGAATGCGAGTTAGTGTCGGCCACAAGCGGCGCCTCTCTGATGAATACGACGCGGCCGCAGGAACGCGGAGAGGTCCAGCGGCATGGCAAGGTTGAGGTTTCAGGTGAAAACCTCAAGACGCCGACGCTGAAGGACATCGGCCTGACCAAGGGAGCCGTTCACGAAGCACGCCTCGTCTGCGACGCCGAGAAGAACGATCCGGGTGTTGTGCGCCGGACACTCGACCGCAGCGTTGTGTTCGTCGTTGAGCCGCCGCTTCCATCCTCTACCGATAGCGATTACGCTTAGATGGAGGGGAATCTCGACGCAGAACATGGCCCTCTGCGTCATACATTAAGAATTTTCAATCCGTCGGATGGGATGTTAAATGAAAAAGATCGCTCTATTCAATCATAAAGGCGGCGTCGGAAAGACAACATTAACCGTCAACATTGCAGATGCGTTGGCTACGGCGGGAAGGAAAGTCCTTCTTGTCGACGCAGATCCGCAATGCAACCTGAGTTCATTTTATCTTAGAGAATCTGATCTCGAAAAATTACTTGTTGACTCTGACGATGACGTTTCTGGAGAGACTCTCTGGTCGGCGGTCAAGCCTGTGGTTGAAGGTCGTGGCGCTGCGAAGGATATAGGATATTACGACGTCCACGACAGCGGAAGAGTAATGCTTCTTCCTGGCGATGTACTGCTTTCGGATTATGAAGAGGTTCTTCCCGAAGCGTGGACAGAGTGCTTTGCTCGGCGAGTTCGCGGATATGACGTTACGAATGCATTGGCGAGCGTGGTTAATGTTTCTGCGGATCGATTTGGGGCCGACGTTGTATTTTATGATGTTGGGCCTAATGTTGGTGCATTGAATCGCGCAGTTCTTCTAGACTGTGACTATTTCATAACTCCGGTTGCTGCGGATTTATTCTCGCTTCGGGCGCTATCCACGGTCGGGCGGGCGGTTTCGAAGTGGATAACTGATTGGCAGACCATTCGTAGTTTAGCGAGCCCGCGCGATCTCCCCCGTCTATTCAATGGTATGCCCGCATTCTCAGGGTACATCACGTCGGCTTTCAAAGTGAATGCTGGCCGAAATGCAGCAAATCCACATAAAGATTGGGAAAAGAGAATTGCGCCCCGAGTGCGGGACCGAATATCGAGGCAGCTATCTGCGGTAGACCCGGCGCTTGTACCGCATTTGGGCTCACATAAAGTTGGAGCCGTGAAACATTTCCAATCGCTTGCGCCTGAAGCACAGAAATACGGAGTTGCAATTGGAAGGTTGAAGGGGAGTGTAAATCCAGGTCACAATAATCAAATCCATGAGGCGTCTCAGCAGTTCTCTCAGGTAGCTGCGGAAATCATCGCTAGAACTGGAATATGACTATCTAATGCCTGCGGCTTACTGTTTGGCTAGCCGCACTCCAGGGCCGCCCTCAACCATCTCCCCGTCGCTCTGGAACACGCCCGCGGCCTCAAGGGCCGCGCGGATGGCCGCGTCGGCGGTCATCGTCCGATCATTATCGAGATGGCCATCAGCGCGACGGTGAGCGCCACGCAGATGGCCGAAACCTTTGTCCACCACGCTGTGTCCTTTGCAGACTGCGCAGCCTCTCTCTGGGCATCGGCCGCGGCGATTTGAGCGGTGGCGACATCACGATCCAAGATGAACAGCCTGCGCCGAATCTCAGTGTCACGCCAATACGATGCTGGTGAGCCGGGCTCTTCGCCGGGCTGCTTGAACAAATGACCTGAGCCCCTGATCTTCCTCCAGATTTAGGTAGAGTCCGTCGATCATGGAG